>NZ_JBIXJQ010000001.1:229132-483639 GCF_052871255.1 Streptomyces sp. LARHCF249 | reverse complement strand
TTTACCGCCCGCCGGGGCCAACGTACACACCGGTGGGCGTGGTGTGGCGGTAACGGCCGGCGGGGCGGCCCTTGAGAGGGCCGCCCCGCCGGCCGTTACGCCCTGGGGAGGTGGGTCATACCTTCTTGAGGGTGGCCGCTCCGAAGGAGACGTCGAAGCGGTCGCACCAGACGGTGACACTGGAGTAGTCCGCCAGGTTCACCGCGGCGGGGACCTCGTAGTTCTGGTCCCCCTTGTTGCCCTTGAGCTTGCCGAGGCTGACGTGCTTGCCGTCGTCGAACACCTGCCAGCCGGCGGCGCCCTCCTGCACCGGGGCGTCGGTGATCAGCACCCGCAGGTCGGGGCCGTTGCTCGTGTCGAGGTTCTCCAGCCGGAGGGTGTGGGAGCCGTCCGCGAGCCGGATCAGCTTCACGGTGCCCGTGGTGGTGTGCTCGTGGCTGATGAAGGTGCCCTCGGCCACGGTCTTCGGCGCCGCCGGCGCGGGGGAGGGGCCGACGGGGGTCGCGGCGGGGAGCGCTTCGCGGACCGTGTCGTCCTGCCACAGCTTCCACGGCTGGAACCAGTACAGCCCGGCGCCCAGCGCCGCCGTCGCCAGGATCAGCATCCCGGCGAGCCTCCTGCCGCCCCACTTCGTCGTTGCCACGGCCAGTCCTCTCCGAACGGAATCGTTTCCCGCATTCAACGGGACCCGCACCCCCGGGACCAGGACTCTCCTGGTGACGAAAGGCTTACGTCACCTTTCGGGGCGGTCTCCGGCGGCGGTGACCAGCCAGGAACTGCTGCGCAGCCACACCGCTCCGTCGGCCTCGTAGCCGCGCAGGGCGTCGGTCAGCGCCCGGCGTGCCTCGGCCTGCGCCTCCGGCCCGACGTGGTCGAGCAGGTGGCGGCCAGGGCCGGAGTCCAGCAAGAACGCGGCGGCATCCGCCGCGTCGGCTCCCCAGTTTCCGCGGGCCTCCACCCGCTGTACGCCGGCTTCGGCGAAGCCGCCCGCGGTGAGCAGCGCACGAATACGGCCCGGCTCGGTGAGCGAGAACATGCCGGGCGCACCCGGCTTGCCGAATCCGCCGAGCGGCAGGATGCCGTCGAGCGAGGCCAGCGCCTGGAGCCAGTCGTTGGCCTCGGCTTCGGCCGCGCAGATGAACGCCAGCCGGCCGCCGGGCCGCAGTGCGCCGCGGAGGTTGGCGAACGCGGCGACGGGGTCGGTGAAATAGGTCATGCCGTAGCGGCTGATGACCACGTCGAAGGCGCCGGCTTCGAAGGGGTGGACCTGGGCGTCGCCCTGGACGAAAGAGACGTTCTTCCGGCCTTCGCGCAGGGCGCCGGCGCGAGCGCGCTCGAGCATGGGTCCGGACAGATCGAGCCCCAGCGCCCGGCCCCGCTCGGCGCGCTGGGCCGCGAGGCGGGTGGTGCGGCCGGCCCCGCAGCCGATGTCCAGTACGCGGTCGGCTTCCGAGACGGCCGCGGCATCCAAGAGGGGCTGGTTGAAGCCGTCGTTGACGGCGTCCCAGCGTTCCCAGCTGCGGGCCCACTGCTCGCCCTCGTAGCCGTTCCACGCCTCGGCCTGTGCGGTGTTGGCGAATCGACCCATGGGTGAACTCCCTCCCGCCGGAGCGCGGTACGGCGCCCCGGCCCTAGTATGGGCAAGTGCCCAAACAGTATGGGCAAGTGCCCATACTTGCAATGGGCTTGAGGAAAGGGGCCGTTGTGTCACCTCGTGGAGTAGCGATTCCCGACTTGCGCGAGCGGCTGTTCGCGGCTGCGGAGCGGGTGGTGGCCCGCGACGGCGCGGCGGCCCTGACCAGCCGCGCGATCACTGCGGAGGCCGACTGCGGCAAGGGTGTGCTGCACGCGCACTTCGCCGGCCTGGACGAGTTCGTCGCCGAACTGGTCCTGGACCGGTTCGCCCGCAGCGCCCGCCGGGCCGCGGCGCTCGAGGCGAAGGTGGGGCAGGATGCGGTGGCGGCCAACCTCCAGGAGGTCGTCCTCGGCCTGCTGGAGTCCCTGCCCCCGGCGGTGGTGGGGCTGGCTATGACGCGCCCCGGAGCCGCGCTGCACACCCGGGAGGGCTTCGAGGCCGGCGCGCCCGCGTTCGACGCGATCCAGCGGGCCTTCACCGTGTACCTGGAGGCCGAGCAGCGCGGCGGCCGCCTGCCCGCGGACGCCGACGCGGCCACGATCGCGCTCGCGCTCGTCGGCACGGTCCACCACCTGCTGATGACCCGTGTTCCCGGCCGCGGCGAGGAGCCGCAGGCCACCACGCGGCGGCTGCTGGCCGTCCTGCTCGGCAGCGCCGGGCGGTGAGGCGCGGGCCGTCTTAGGGGCCGGTCCCGTCGGCGCGGGAGACGGCGGAGGTGTGGACTCCGGTCGAGGCCGTGGCGATGACCTCGTCCAGGACATCGCGGGAGCGGATCAGGTCGACGATCATTCGATCGATGCGGTCCCGTTCCGCGGCGAGCTCGTCGACCAGGCGGGGCGTGGCGATCTCGCTCGCGGCGCCGTCCGCGTCCCGCATGCACGGCAGCAGTTGAGCGATCTTCTTGCTGTTCAGCCCGGCGGCGTAGAGGGCCTGGATGCGGATGACCCGGTCGACCGCCCACTCCCCGTAGGTCCGCTGTCCCCCCGGAGTACGCTCGGCCCTCAGCAGCCCCTGCGTCTCGTAATAGCGCAGCGACCGCTCGCTCACCCCGCTGCGCCGAGCCAGTTCACCGATCCGCATTCCCCACCTCGCGTGCCGACCCAGGACTTGAACCTGACACTGGTGTCAACTCCTACCGTACCGGCATGACGAACGCACCCGTTGACTCCCGCCTCTTCACCCCCGCCCGCCTCGGCTCCCTTGACCTGCCGAACCGTCTGGTGATGGCGCCGATGACCCGCAACCGCGCCACGGCCGACGGCGTCCCGCAGCCGATCATGGCCACTTACTACGCCCAGCGCGCCTCCGCGGGTCTGATCATCGCCGAGGCCTCCACGCCGAATGCCGTGGGACAGACGTACCCCCACATCACCGCGATCCACAACGAGGCGCACGTGGCCGGATGGCGGCGCGTCACCGGCGCCGTGCGTGCCGCGGGCGGCCGGATGTTCCTGCAGCTGCAGCACGGAGGCCGGGTGGGCCACCCCGACAACAGCGGGCTGACGCCCGTCGCCCCCTCACCGGTCCCGCTCCCGGAGACGATCTTCACTCCTGCCGGGCACCAGGCCGCCGTCGTGCCCCGCGAGATGACGGTCGACGAGATCCGCTCCACCGTGGCCGACTTCGCCGCCGCCGCCCGCAACGCCATCGACGCGGGCTTCGCCGGAGTGGAGGTCCACGCGGCCAACGGCTACCTCCTGCACCAGTTCCTGGCACGGGGAACCAACCACCGCACCGACGCCTACGGCGGCTCGGTGGCCGGCCGCATCCGGTTCACCGTCGAGGTGGTCCGAGCCGTCGCCGAGGCGATCGGCCCCGAACGGGTAGGCGTACGGATCGCGCCCGGACTCACCGTCAACGGCATCGAGGAAGGCGACACCGACCGCATCTACCCGGCGCTCGTCGACGCACTCGCCGACATCGGCCCGGCCTATCTGCACATCGTGTTCGCCGACCCGGACCAGCCCCTCTTCCGGGACATCCGCAAGGCCTGGCCCGGCACGCTGATCGCCAACCCGGTGCTGGGCTGGGGAGGGCCGCTGCCCGCCGACGGCGGCAGGCGTGCGGGCGAGCGGCTGCTCGCTGCGGGAGCCGACCTGATCTCGCTCGGCCGCTCCTTCCTGGCCAATCCCGACCTGGTCGAACGACTGCGCCTCGGCGCACCGCTCAACCAGGTGCGAGACCGGGGCCTGATGTACACGGGCGGTGAATCCGGATACACCGACTACCCCGTACTGGCTGCCGCCCACCCCCGGGCCGGGGCGCCCGAACCCGTCGCACGATGACCGGCGCGAGCCCGGGCTGCCCCACGGGGCGCCAGCGTCAGGACTGGTCCAGGAACGTGCTGATGGGCCCCAGCCACTCGTCGGGGCGTTCGGCGAACGGAAGGTGGCCGCTCGCGATCTCGACGAGCTCGGCACCCGGGCGGCGTCGGCCACTTCGCGGTGCAGATCGGGCGTGACCAGCAGGTCCTCGGTCGTGGAGATCACCAGGGTCGGGACGGTGATGCGGGCGAGGTCCTCGCGGACGTCGACGCGGGTGACGAGGTCGGTGTGCTCGGCCGAGCCGGGCGGGAGGGTCTGCGCGGCCGCCTGCACCAGGCCGTCGAGATCGCCGGCGGGGATCGCTTCCAGTACCGAAGCGCCGAGCGCCAGGGGTATGAGGAACTGCGCCAGCGGTACATGGGCGCCGGAGGCGTAGAGGCCCCGCCAGTGCTCGGCGTTCAAGCGCAGGCGTGCGTTGGGTCGGGCGAACGGTGCGGTCAGCACCAGGGCCGTGACGCGCTCGGGGTGCCGGGCGGCGGCACGGATTGCCACGGCGGTCCCCAGGGAGTAGCCGACGGCGGCAAAGATTTCCAGGCCCTCGGCGGCCGATTCCCGGGCGGACGTGCGCCCCTGCCGGTAGCGGCCGACCCTGGAGAGGAGAGGGCCCCACCGGACAGGACCGGAAGGTGACGTCGCCATGAAGACACCCCCGATCGTTTCGCCGCAGGAATGGGCCGCGGCGCGCGAGCAGCTGCTCGTCGAGGAGAAGCAGCTGACCCGCGCCCGTGACGCACTGGCCGCCAAGCGTCGGCGGATGCCGTGGCTGGCGGTGGAGAAGGAGTACGCGTTCGACGGGCCCGAGGGCACGGCGAGTCTGCTCGACCTGTTCGAGGGGCGTCGTCAGCTCATCGTCTACCGCGCCTTCTTCGAGCCCGGCGTCTCCGGCTGGCCCGACCACGCCTGCGTCGGCTGCTCCATGGTGGCCGACCACGTGGGCCACCCGGCCCATCTGAACGCCCGCGACACCGCTCTCGTCTTCGCCTCACGCGCGCCGCAGCCGGACATCGAGCGGGTGAAGGCGCGGATGGGCTGGACCATGCGCTGGTACACGATCACCGACGACTTCGACGCCGACTTCGATGTGGACGAGTGGCACGGCACGAACGCGTTCGTCCGCGAGGGCGACGGCGTCTTCCGCACCTACTTCATCAACGCCCGCGGTGACGAGGCACTCGGGAGCACGTGGAGCTACCTCGACATGACCGCGCTCGGGCGGCAGGAGACGTGGGAGGACTCGCCCGAGGGCTACCCCCAGGGTCCGCCGTACGAGTGGTGGAACTGGCATGACGCGTACCCGGGTTGATGCCGCCGAGCCGCCCGCCGTCAGTCGCGGAACGGGGAGGGGTGCGGCCCTCCGCGTGCACGAGGCGCCGGCCGCAGGTACTCCGGCAGGTGATGCAGCACCAGGCTGGTGACGACGGTGTCGAACGATGCGCCGGCAGATCGAGGTTCTCGGCGACTCCCTCCCGGTAGGCCCGGTCACCGGCTGCGGCGCCGCTCAGCGCGGCGAGACGGGTGAAAGCGCGACGCCGTCGGCCGGCGAAGCGTCGACGACGGCTGGGCGATCTGGTCGCGTTCCGTGTCCGCCTGATCGCACGTGGACACTCCAGGGGGCGTCGCGGGAGAATCGGCGTTGTGCCACAGACGCCGCCGCCCGCCGCGAACCCGGAACCCGTCACGGCCGATCCGCCCCACACGGCGGACCGTCCGCTGCTCACCCAGTCCTGGCTCGACCTGGCCTTCCTGCACTGGGCCGCGGACCCGGCCGACGTCGCCCCGCTCCTCCCGCCCGGCACGGTGCCCGACACGTTGGACGGCGTCACGTACGTCGGCCTCGTCGCCTTCCGGATGCACCGGGTCGGATGGTTCCGCCTCCCCGGAGTCCCCTACCTCGGCAGCTTCCCGGAGACCAACGTCCGCCTCTACTCCGTGGACGCCCACGGCCGGCGCGGCGTGGTCTTCCGCTCGCTCGACGCCGCCCGCCTGATCCCGGTGGCCGTCGCGCGGTCCGTGTTCCGCCTGCCGTACGTCTGGTCGCGGATGGCTGTCCGCCAAGACGGGGCCACCGTGACGTACACCAGCACCCGGCGCTGGCCCGGGCCGGGGCGCGCGCACAGCAGGATCTCCGTGCGCGTCGGCGGGCGGATCGAGGACCCGACGGCGCTCGAACACTTCCTCACCGCCCGCTGGGGCATGCACAGCGCCTTCTTCGGCCGGCCGCTCTACCTCCCGAACGCCCACCCCCGCTGGCCACTGCACCGCGCCGAACTCCTCGGCTGCGACGAGAACCTGGTCGCCGCCGCAGGCCTCCCCGCCCCGACCGACCCGCCCGTGAGCGTCCTGTACTCACCCGGCGTCCCCGTCCGCTTCGGGCCCCCGCCCCGCCGCCCCGGCGGCATCCCCACTCCCTGATCCGCACGGTCGGCTCGCAGCACCTCCCGAGCGGAACCGGCCGTGGCAGCCGCAACCCGGCCCCCCGGGCATCGCGGCGAGGGGTGACGCGATACTCGTCGCATGTCTGAGCCCAAACAGTCGACGTTGCTCCAGGCTTTCAGGACGGGGGCGGCGTTCCTCGCATTCGCTGGATTCGTCCTGATCCTCTACGAGTTGGTGCGGGGCGTGAGCTATCCGGGCTGGGTGTATCCGGCGGCGATCGCCACGATGCTCGGGATCCTCGGGGCGGCATGGCTCTTCCGTGTGGCCGTACGGCCGGGGCGGCGAGACCGGGGCGTGGCAGAGCGGGCGGCAACCGGTGGCCCGGCATCCGCCCTTGACCGGACCATCGTGCAACTGGTCGCCCTGTCCGCGCTTTTGGCGTGGTACGGAATCCGCAACGTCCTCGGCATCTACGAGACCAGCGGTCGGCTGGGCCCGCAGGACGCGCCCGACCTTCTCGTTGCCGGCGGCGCCCTCTCGGCCTTCCTGACGGCCGTCAGCCTCGCGGTGTCGCGCGTCCTGCGCGCGGATGGCGCGCAGCGACGCGCACGGGGGCAGGGGGCGCAGGCGGAACACGAGGGCCGCGCGGCAGCGATCCGAGCCGAACTCGAAGGCAGGGCCGCTCAGGCCAGGGCCGAGTACGAGGGCCGGGCGGCGGTGATCATGGCCGAGGCCGTCCGCCGGAGGGCGGAGGCCGAGTACCTGCGAGCGGAGAAGGGCATCGAACCCCTTCCCGGGCAGGGCCCCGACCCCTCGGGCCCTCCGGCCATCGGTCCCGCGCCCGGCCCCAACGGCGCACCACCCGGCTCGGCACCCCCCACGCTTCCGCCCGGGCCAGGGCCAGGTGAAGCCGACACGCCCTGAACCACGCCTCGGCTCCGCCCGAGAGCCTGTTCAGTCCATGACTGCGGTCGCTTCGATCTCGACCAGGTGCTCGGGTACGTCCAGCGCCGCGACACCCAGCAGGCTGGCCGGGGGGACCGCGGCCACGCCCAGTTTCGTGAGTGCCCGGGTGATCCCTTCCATGAGCTGGGGCATCTGGTCGGGGGTCCAGTCGACGACGTAGACGGTCAGCTTCGCCACGTCGTCGAGGGAGGCGCCGACCTCGGCCAGGGCGGTGGCGACGTTGAGGTAGGACTGTTCGACCTGAGCGGCGAGGTCACCCTCGCCGATCGTGACGCCGTCGGCATCCCAGGAGACCTGGCCCGCGACGAAGACCAGCTTCGAGCCGGTCGCGACGGACACCTGCCGGTAGGCGTCGACCTTCGGCAGTCCGGCGGGGTTCACCAGGGTGACGGGCATGCTGCTGCTCCTTGCCATGAGGGCGACGCGTCGTGGGTTCGTTTCACCGGGCCACGGGCGCTGCCGCTGCTCTCTTGCGGTTACTCAGGAACCGTAAGAGAGTGGTCGCCGACATGGAAGAACGCACTTTTTGGTGACTGGGGAACCTCATGGTGACCAAGCAGTTCACAGGCTCGCCCGACGAGGCGGACCTGAGGCGCGCGGACTCTCTGGCACGGGAGATCTTCTCGGACGTCGCCAACAAGTGGGCGCTCCTGATCATCGAGGCCCTGGGGGAGGGGACCCTGCGCTTCGGCGAGCTGCGGGACGAGGTCGAGGGCATCAGCCACAAGATGCTCACCCAGAACCTGCGCATGCTGGAGCGCAACGGCCTGGTCGAGCGCACGGTGCACCCGGTGGTCCCGCCACGGGTCGAATACACCCTCACCGAGCCGGGCCAGGCCCTGCGGGTGACCATCGACGGACTCTGCGCCTGGACCCACCACCACCTCGGCCACATCGAGGCCTCCCGCCACCGCTTCGACGACTGACGGCGGTGCGCTCCCGGCCGTGCCGGACCAGGGCCGGCGTGGTGGCTCGGCGACACGATCCAGCGAGAAGCCGTCCCGGCCGCCGCCGGTGCCTTCACTCGCGGCCTGCGTCGACCCGGTCCTCGGCAGCGACTCCCGCCCACCCGGCACGGGCGAGGAGGCCTGAGCCACCCCTCCCCGGCGGGCCCGGCGTGACCGGCCGCAGGGA
The DNA here is from genome assembly GCF_052871255.1 of Streptomyces sp. LARHCF249. Lineage (NCBI taxonomy): Bacteria > Bacillati > Actinomycetota > Actinomycetes > Kitasatosporales > Streptomycetaceae > Streptomyces > Streptomyces sp. LARHCF249. Next base: position 475,203 of record NZ_JBIXJQ010000001.1, on the reverse strand, counting down.
GGCACCGTGGATCGGCCCCCCGGAGCCGGTCAGCGGCAGACCCGTGCCCCCGCGCCGGGCCGCGACGATCTCCGCCGCGATCGACAGGGCGGTCTCCTCGGGCGTACGGGCTCCCAGGTCCAGGCCGATCGGCGACCTCAGCCGGGCCAGTTCCCCTTCGCTCAGGCCGACTTCGCGCAGGCGCCGGTCGCGGTCCGCGTGGGTGCGGCGCGAGCCCATCGCGCCGACGTAGGCGACCGGCAGGCGCAGGGCCGCCTCGAGGAGGGGCACGTCGAACCTGGTGTCGTGGGTGAGCACGCACAGGACCGTTCGCCCGTCGGTCGCCGTGCTCCGCAGGTAGCGGTGGGGCCAGTCGACCACGACCTCGTCCGCCTCCGGGAAGCGGGCGCGGGTGGCGAAGACGGGGCGGGCGTCGCACACCGTCACGTGGAATCCCAGGAACCGGCCCGCCCGTACCAGCGCCGCGGCGAAGTCGATCGCGCCGAAGACGATCAGGCGGGGCGGTGGTAGGCGCGACTCGACGAGCAGGGTGAGCCCGCCGGGGCAGCGCGATCCGTCCTCCGAGAGGTCGACGGTGCCGGTGTGGCCGAGGTCCAGCAGGGCCCCGGCCTCGGCCAGAGCCGTCCGGTCCAGCTCCGCCTGCCCGCCGAGAAAGCCCTCGTACGAGCCGTCGGGGCGCACCAGCAGTGCCCGGCCCAGGAGGCGGGCCGGCCCGCGCACCACCCGGACCAGGGCTGCCGCCCGTGCCCCGGCGGCGTCCGACACGGCGGCCGCGATCACCCTTCCGGCGGGCGAGCCGGCGCGGACCGGCGCGACCATGATGTCGATGACCCCGCCGCAGGTCAGGCCGACCGCGAAGGCGTCCTCGTCGCTGTAGCCGAACCGTTCGACGACCGTCGTGCCGTCGGCGAGGGCCTGGCGGCACAGGTCGTACACCGCCCCCTCCACGCAGCCGCCGGATACCGAGCCGATCGCCGCGCCGGCACGGTCGACGGCGAGGGCGGCGCCCGGCCCGCGCGGCGCGCTGCCGCTCGTGCCGACGACGGTGGCGACGGCGAAGTCCCGTCCCTCCTCGAGCCAGCGGCCCAACTCCTCGGCGATGTCAAGCACGGTGGGCTCCGCCGCCCGCCGACAGGACGCGGTCGGGCCGGATCGGCAGATGGCGGTGGCGTACGCCGGTCGCGTGCCAGACCGCGTTGGCGACCGCCGCCGCGGCGCCCACGATGCCGAGCTCGCCGATGCCCTTGATGCCGATCGGGTCGTCCGCGTCCCGCTCTTCCTCCAGCCAGTCCGCCTCGATGTGCGGGACATCGGCGTGGGCCGCGACGTGGTAGCCCGAGAGGTCGGCGCCGACGTGGGCACCCGAGACCTGGTCCCGGACCGCCTCCTCGTGCAGGGCCATGGAGATGCCCCAGGTCATTCCGCCGACGAACTGGCCCCGGGCGGTCAGCGGGTTGACGATCCGGCCCGCCGTGAAGATGCCGAGCATGCGGCGGACCCGCACCTCGCCGGTGGTGGCGTCGACGGCGACCTCGGCGAACTGGGCGCCGTAGGAGTGCCGTTCCTTCGGGGGGAGGGCGGCGACGGCCGCCATGGAGTCCGAGTGGACGGTGAAGCCCTCCGGCGGGACGAAATCTCCGGGAGCGAGCCGCTCGCGCAGTTCCGCCACGGCGGCGTGGATCGCCCAGGCCCAGGAGCTGGTACCCATCGAGCCGCCCGCGATCATCGCCGGTCCGAAGTCGCTGTCACCGATCAGGACGTGGACGCGGTCCGGGGTCACCTCCAGTGCGTCGGCGGCGATCAAGGTGAGCGCGGTCCGCGCACCGGTTCCGATGTCCGACGCCGAGATGCGGACGGTGAAGGTGCCGTCCGGCGCGGCCGTCACCGCCGCCGTCGACGGAGCGACTCCGGCGTGGTAGGAGGCCGACGCCGTGCCGGTGCCGAGCAGCCACCGGCCGTCGCGGCGCAGGCCGGGGCGCGGATCGCGGTCCGCCCATCCGAACCTGCGGGCGCCTTCCCGGAAGCAGGCGACCAGATCGCGGCCGGCGAAGGGCAGTCCGGACACCGGACCCGCCTCGGGCTCGTTGAGGGCGCGCAGCTCGATCGGGTCGACCCCGCACTTCTCGGCCAGCTCGTCGAGCGCCGACTCCAGCGCGAACGACCCCGGTGCGGCGCCCGGCGCGCGCATGAAGGTCGGGGTCGGCACGTCCAGCCGTACCATCCGGTGGGCCGTGTGGTGGGCGGCGGCGTCGTACAGCACCCGGCCCGCCATGGCGCTCGGCTCCAGGTACTCGTGCACCGTGGACGTGAGGTTCAGGGCGTCATGGGCCAGTGCGCGCAGCCGGCCGTCGGCGTCGGCGCCGAGCCTGACCCGCTGGGCCGTGGGGCTGCGGTAGCCGGCGAGCGAGAACATCTGGCGGCGTGTCAGGACCACTCGGACCGGCCGCTGCAGGACGGTCGCGGCCATGACGGCGGCCACCTGGTGCGCGCGCACCCCCTTGGAACCGAAGCCGCCGCCGATGTGCTCGGAGCGCACGCGCACCGAGCCCGGGTCGAGCGCGAACATGCCCGCGAGTTCGGCCTGCACCCATACGGCGCCTTGGTTGGAGTCGACGACCTCGAGCCGGCCGGCCTCCCAGCGGGCCGTCGCCGCATGCGGTTCCAGCGGGCTGTGGTGTTCCTCGGGTGTGGTGTACTCGGCGTCCACGACGACGGCGGACCGGGCGAGTTCGGCCTCGAGGTCGCCCTTCGCGGTCGCCGCCGGGGCGTGCGGGACGTCCGGCGGCGTGTACGTACCGGGCCGTCCGGTGCGGAACTCGATGTCGTGGGGCTCGTCTTCGTAACGCACCACGAGCGCCTCGGCGGCCTCCCTGGCCTGCTCGCTGGTCTCGGCGACGACCAGTGCCACGGGCCAGCCCGCGTGCGGCACCCGGTCGTGCTGGAAGAGGGCGACGGACAGGTCGGGCGGCATACCCATCAGCCCCGGGTAGCCGGTCTCGAGCCGCGGGGCGTTCCCGTGGTGCAGAACCGTGAGGACGCCGGGCATGGCCAGGACGGCGTCCGTCTCCACCGCCCGGACACGGCCCCGGGTCACGGTGGACAACGCCAGCCAGCCGTGGGCGAGTTCGGCGAAGGGAATCTCCCCCGCGTAGCGGGCGGCGCCGGTGACCTTGTCGCGTCCCTCCACGCGCGTGTGCGCGGTGCCGACGGATCCGGTCAGGCGTGTGACGGTCGTCATCGGGCGTCCTCCTCGGCGAGTCCGGTCAGCACGGCCACCATGAGGTTGTGCATGAGGGCCACCTTGTATCCGTTGTGCGGCAGTGGTTGCGCGGCGGCGAGTTCGGCGTCCGCGGCGGCCGCGAAGGTACGGGCATCGGCGGGTGCACCGCGCAGTACCCGCTCGGCCTCCCGGGCCCGCCACGGCCGCGACGCGACGGCTCCCAGAGCGAGGCGTACGTCCCGTACGACTCCCGCCTCGACCTCGAGCGCGGCGGCGACCGAGCCGATCGCGAAGGCGTACGAGGCGCGCTCGCGCACCTTCCGGTAGCGCGAGGCGGCGGCCACCGGAGCGGGCGGCAGGGTGACGCCGGTGATCAGCGCGCCCTGCGGCAGGGCGGTCTCGCGGTGCGGGGTGCCGCCGACCGGCAGATAGAAGTCGGTGAGCGGCAGCTCGGCCGGCCCGGAGGTCGTTTCGTAGGACACGACCGCGTCGAAGGCGGTGAGCGCCACGCCCATGTCCGACGGGTGGACGGCGACGCAGTGGTCGGAGGCGCCCAGGATCGCGGAGTTGTGGTGCTCGCCGCGAAGGGCGGGGCAACCGCTGCCGGGGGTGCGCTTGTTGCAGGGCTGCGTCACGTCGGCGAAGTAGCCGCAGCGCGTGCGCTGGAGCAGGTTTCCGCCGACGGTGGCCATGTTGCGCAGTTGCCCGGAGGCGCCGGCCAGTACGGCCTGTGCCAGCGCCGGGTAGCGGCGGCGGACCTCGGGATGGGCGGCGAGGTCGCTGTTGGTGACGGTCGCACCGATCCGCAGACCGCCGTCCGCTGTCAACTCGATCCGGTCGAGCGGAAGTTCATGGATGTCGACGAGCCGGGCGGGGCGCTCGACGCCGGTCTTCATCAGGTCGACGAGGTTCGTGCCGCCGCCGAGGACGCGCGCGTCCGGGTCGGCCTCGAGCAGTGCGACCGCACCCGCCACGTCGAGGGCGCGCTGATAGCCGAACTCCCTCATGCCGCCTCCTCCGTGTTCGCCGCCGCGTCGGCCCCGGCCGCCCGGGCGACCGCCTGCACGATCGACACGTACGCGCCGCACCGGCACAGGTTGCCGCTCATCCGCTCCCGGATCTCCTCGGCGGTCAGCGGCGGCGGCCCCGCCTCGGGCCGTACGTCGTCGGTGACCGCGCTCGGCCAGCCCGCGGCGTGCTCCTGGATCACCGCGACGGCCGAACAGATCTGACCGGGCGTGCAGTAGCCGCACTGGAAACCGTCGAGGTCGAGGAACGCCTGCTGCACCGGGTGCAGCCGCTCGCCGTCGGCCATGCCTTCGATGGTGGTGATGGCGCGCCCCTCTGCCGCGACGGCGAGCTGAAGGCAGGAAACGGTCCGGCGGCCGTCCAGCAGGACGGTGCAGGCACCGCACTGCCCCTGGTCGCAGCCCTTCTTGGTGCCGGTCAGATCGAGTCTCTCGCGCAGGGCGTCGAGCAGGGTGGTGCGGTGGTCGACGGATAGCGGGTACTTCTCGCCGTTGATGTTCAGGACGATGGCGCTGGACGTCGAAGCGACCATGATCAGCCTTCTTTCGCGAATCCGGGGGCGCGTCGAGCGGGACCCTGCGGGCGGTGAAGAGATGGCGCTGTACGTGGCGGTGCCGGCTCGGAAGCAGGCAGGATGCGGGGGCCGGACCTCGGCCGCGCTCGTGGGCGGCGGCCCGCGCCCGCCGCGGCCGCAGCTAGAGTGGACTCAAACGGACAACTGTCCGGTTACCGAGAACGTACCGGACAGCTGTCCGGTTAGCAAGGCCGGGTTCGTCGGCGTACCCGCGTGGAGGAACGAGTGCAGGAGAAGAGAAGCGCGCCCGTTCGCTCGGACGCGCAACGCAACCGTGAGCGCATCCTGGAAGTGGCACTGGTCGAGCTGACCCGCTCCGCGGACGTGCCGCTGAGCACCATCGCCAAGAAGGCGGCCGTGGGACAGGGCACCTTCTACCGCAACTTCCCGAACCGCGAGTCCCTCGTCCTCGAGATCTTCCGCCACGAGATGCAGCAGGTCGCCGACTCCGCCGCCCACCTCGTCGCGACCCGGCCGCCGGACCGGGCCCTGCGGGAGTGGATGGACCGGCTCGCCCAGTTCGCCATGGCCAAGGCGGGCATGGCGGACGCGATCCGCCAGGCGGCCAGCGCACCGGGCGGCCCGGCGAAGCCCGGACACGAGCCGATCACCTCCGCGGCCGAGATGCTGCTCCGCGCCAATGAACGGGCCGGCACCATCCGCCCGGGCGTGTCCGCGGACGACTTCCTCCTCGCGATCGCCGGCCTCTGGCAGATCGATCCCCGCGGAGACTGGCAACCCCGTGCCGCCTGGCTCCTCGACCTCGTCATGGACGGCCTGCGCGCGCGGTCTCCCGGGCAGTGACCCGGGAGATGCGTGTCAGTGGGCCCACGCCCGCCGTTCCACGCCGCGCGGGTCGGACAGGGCGACCCACTCCTCGCCGATCCGCATCGTCGTCCGGCCTCCGGTGCCGTACGGCGCCCAGCCCGGGTCCCCCGTCCGGGCGAACCGCACCCACGCGGCACGGAGCCGCTCCGCCAAGCCTCCCGGCACCGTGCCCGGGCCAAGCAAGCCCTGCTCACCGCGGAGCCCGGGCAGCTCCGTCCGCCCGAACAGGAACGGGACCTCCACCGCGTGCGCGGCACCGAGCGCGCCCCGCCAGTCGAACTCGTAGTGGAAGGTGCGGCGCCCGGCAGCGGCGTACGCCTCCGCCAGCGCCCACGTCCCCCGGCCGAACAGCGCGTCGCCCAGTACGGCCGAGCGCACCTCGGCATCCGGGGCGCCGGGGCGCGCGGCGGCCCGGTACGCGGCCAGCAGCCCGTGCGGGTCCGGATGCGCCCGCGCGGCCGTGGCGAGCGCGTCCTCGCCGTCCGAGGACGGATAGAGGTTGCCCTCCTGCGTCGTCGTACCGAGGAGCAGGTCGACGGCGGCGGGCGGAGCCTGCGCCGGCTGCACCTCCAGTACGACACCGAACGGGCTGAGCCCCATCAGCGGGTCGTACGCCCCGGGCGTGCGCAGGTCGATGCCGGACAGCCGGGGCACGACCTCGGCCAGCCGCTCGTCCGGCAGCGCGGCGAAGGCATCGGCGCGGGCCCCGACGCCCAGCTCCCGCGCCGCCGCGTGCGTCACCCGGGCCGCCTGCTCCGGGCTGAACGCGCCCAGCCCGCTGCCGCTCTGGACGACCGCCCGGCCGAACAGGCCGGCGGCCCCGGGCGTGGCGAGTACCGCGGCCACGATCGTGGCCCCGGCCGACTGGCCGAACAGGGTGACGGCCCCGGGGTCCCCTCCGAAGGCCGCGATGTTCTCCCGTACCCAGCGCAGCGCGGCCACCACGTCGAGCAGCCCGCGGTTGCGCGGGGCGTCCGGCAGGTCGAGGAACCCCAGGACGCCGAGCCGGTAGCCGACCGTCACCAGCACCACGCCCTCCCGGGCGAACGCGGTGCCGTCGTAGAGCGGAGCGCTCGTGGACCCGGCCGTGTATCCGCCGCCGTGCACGAAGACCATCACCGGCAGCCCGCGGGCACCGTCCGCTCGGCTGCGCGGCGTCCACACGTTCACCGCCAGGTAGTCCGCACCCCGGATCCAACCGGAGCCGAAATAGGGGGACATGTCGATGCTGCCGAGGCGGCGCGCGGCCTGTGGGGCGGTGGGCCCGGCCGCGGTGGCGTCGCGGACCCCCGCCCAGGGCGCGTGCGGCTCGGGCGCGGCGAACCGGCCGGCGCCGCGGGGCGGGGCGGCGTACGGGATGCCCAGGAACTCCGCGATGCCGCCCCGTTCCCGGCCCCGGACAGGGCCGAGTGCGGTCTCCACGACCCGGTTCCGAGAGGTTGTCATCGCCGGTCAGCCCTTGCCCTCGTCGCCCTCGTCACCCTCGTCGCCCGGGGTGTACGGGGCGAACGGAGCCCAGCCCTTGATGGCGAAGCCGCCGCCGTCCCGGACCACTTCGGCGGCGCCGTGGCCGCCGAAGTGCGCCGGAATCAGCAGCCCGTTGTGGTCGGCGGCCCAGCCGAGGATCCGGCGCCGTGCGGCCCGTGCCTGGTCGGCGTCCTCGCAGAAGCAGCTGTTCGCATCCGGTTCCAGGATCTGCACCGGACTGTGCAGCAGGTCGCCCGCGAACACGGCCCGGTCGCCGCCCGAGGCGAGCGTGAGCACCGAGGACCCGGGGGTGTGACCGGCGGCGAGCTCCAGCCGCAGGTTCGCGTCGATCCGGTGGCTGCCGCCCTCCCACAGCCGGGTCAGACCCGCCTCGTGGACGGGGGCGACGCTGTCGTCGAAGACCTGCGAAGGGCCCTCGCCGAGAACGGACGTGTGGCCGTTCGCCGGGTTCCAGAACTCGAAGTCGTTCCGGTGGATCACGTAGTCGGCGTTCGGGAAAGTGGGCACCCAGTCGCCGCCCTCCAGCCGGGTGTTCCAGCCCACGTGGTCGGCGTGCAGGTGGGTGTTGACGACGATGTCGACGTCCTCCGGCCGTACGCCGGCCCGGGCCAGGTTTCCCAGGAAGTCGGTCTCCAGCTGGTCCCAGGGGGTGCCGGGGCGCGGCTTGTGGTTGCCGCCGCCGGTGTCGACCAGGATGGTGCGGCCCCCGCTGCGCAGCATCCACGTCTGCAGCGCGGCGTTGACGACCGTCGGCTCGCCGTCGGCGAACTCCGGCCGCAGCCAGGCGGATTCCTCGGTCCAGACGTCCTCGCTGCTCTCGGGGAAGAAGGCGCGGGGGGTGAGCCCGGCCGGTCCGTAGACCTCGAGGACCCGGGTCACGGTGACATTGCCCAACTCGATGGTGTCCATGGCCCCAAGGCTGCGCGGGAGGCGGGAAGCCGGCCACACCCTGCTCTGCCTATCCCCGGCAGGGAGAGGCAACCGGCCGACAGCCGACGGATACTGGGCTCCATGGACGGACAAAGCACCCTCGGGGCGTTCCTGCAGGCCCGCCGGTCCCAGCTGCGGCCCGAGGACATCGACCTGGACACGTACGGGGAACGGCGCCGCGTCCCGGGCCTGCGGCGCGAGGAACTCGCCCTGCTCGCCGGGGTCAGCGCCTCGTACTACGCCCGCCTGGAGCAAGGGCATTCCCACCACGCGTCCTCGGAGGTGCTGGACGCGCTCGCCCACGCGCTCAGGCTGGACGAGGCCGAGCGCCGGCACCTGCACGACCTCGCGGGCGCCACCGTCCGGCGCCGTCCGGCCCGCCGCCCGCCGCAGGAGCGGGTCGACGCGGCGACCCGTACGCTGCTCGACTCCATGCCCGACGTACCGGCCGTCCTCACCGGCCGGCGCACCGACGTGCTCGCCTGGAACCCGCTGGGCCACGCCCTGTTCGCCGGCCACCTGGACCCGCTGGCGCCGGACCGGCCCGCGGACCGCCCCAACATGGCCTCGCTCATCTTCCTCGACGCACACATGCGCGACCTGTACGGCTCGTGGGAGAGCAAGGCCCGAGCCATCGTGGCCAATCTGCGGTACGCGGCGGGCCGCCACCCCGACGACGCCCTGCTGGCCGCCCTCATCGGCGAACTCAGCATGCGCAGCACCGAGTTCGCGACGATGTGGGCCGACCATCGGGTGCGGCCCTGCACCTTCGCCGACCACGAGATGCGGCATCCGCTGGTGGGCTCGCTGACCGTCACCCAGCAGGCGCTCAGACTCTCCGACGAGCAGATCCTCGTCGTGGCGACCGCCCCCGCCGGCTCGGAGGGCCGTACGGCCCTCCGGCTGCTGGCCCAGGCGACCGCCGCGGCTACGACGGTCCCGACTGCCGCTCCGCGACCTCACGGAGCCGCTCCAGCCCCGAGATGAGAGAGCGCCTCGCCCGCCTCCTCGTCACAAGGGCCGGCTCACCCGCCGTCGGGCGTGGACTCCATGGTCATGCCGACACCGGAGAGAGCCGTTACCGGTACTCCACGGTCAGGGTCGCCTGCGTGTCCTTGTTGACGAACAGGTAGGCCGTGGCCGTCTGGTTCTGTTCGAACCGGAGGCGGACCTGGGTCCGCCCGGAGCGGTTGATCGCGGACAGACCCGCGGCGGACAGGTTGCCGGAGGCTTTGCTGCCGGAGGCGAAGGGCCCGATGTCGGCCGCGCCCGCGGCCGTCGCGGCGGCGGCCCAGTCACCGGTCTCCACCGCGCAGCCGCCGAGGCAGCCGGTGTGCACGTCGACCAGGAGCCGGTTGCCGGCCGGCCCGGCCCAGGGGTCGCCCGACCCGCTGCTCCTGGTCAGGGTCACCCAGGCGCGCGTGATCTCCTTCCCGGCGGGAACGGCGCCGGTGTCGAAGGACAGCATGCTCCGGTTGAACCTGCCGTCGGCGCCCCGTCCCAGGGCCAGGCCGTACGTGTCCTCCAGGGTGCCGACGGCCGGGCCCGAGCCGTCACCCGCGGCCTTGATGTAGCCGTCCTCGGCGTCGAGGCTGGGCAGTGTGAGGGTTCCGGCGGGCGGCGGCGTCGAGCCGGTGCCGCCGAGGGCCCTGACCATGCCCATGATGGTCTCGATCTGCTTGCCGCCGTGCCGCGCGTAGGCGGAGTCGCCGAGGTAGCCCCACCAGTTCCAGCAGCCGTTGGGGTTGTCGAGCGTCGTGGTCGGGACGGCCTGCGGGTACAGGACGATCAGGCGGTTGGTGTCGGCGTACTCGTTGAGGTACGCCTTGTCGATGAACTGGGTGCCGAAGCCCTGGTACGAGTAGCCCTGCTTGCAGCCGTGCAGGGCGACGACCACCTTGCAGGCCGCGCCGTTCGCGCAGCTCGTGGGGACGTAGACGAAGCCGTTCTCGTCCATGGAGATCGGGTTGGCGGCGCCGCCGGGCGCGTACGGGTTCTGGTCGAACCGGATCAGGCTGCCGCCGGGCGCGGCCGCGGGCGCGCTGACCGAGCCGAGGAGGTGCCCCAGGAACTCGCGCTCGGCGTCGAAGCCGCAGTTGTTGATCCACGGGTTGGCGGTGGCGGTGCACGCGTTCGGGCCGAGCGGGCTGATCCAGGCGTGGCCGGCGGTGGTGCTCCTGTTGTAGAGCACGTTGGCGCCGAAGTGCCGGTAGTAGTCGTTCAGCGCCGTGGACACCGGGCGTTCGACGGTCGAGTCGTTGGACCCGCTGAACACGTAGACGGGGTCGCCGCTCAGTCCGGACGCGTCGTCGATGGCGCCCTGCGCCGACCAGTTCGCGGTGGTCTGCTTCAGGGTGGCGAGCTGGAGGTCCTGGTAGACCTCCATACATGCGTTCAGGGCCTTGCCCAGGTCGTTCTGGGCGCAGTACTGCGGTCCTGAGGCGAAGGCGGCCGAGCCCTTGAAGGTACTGGAGTAGGCCACGTGCAACTGGGTCGCCATGTACCCGCCGCTCGAGACGCCCGCGCTGTAGACGCCGTCGACGTTGTACGCCTTGAGGTTGCCGGCCACGGGCGGGACGGCGGCCGCGGCACCCGTGGCGGCGGCCGGGGCCGGGCCGCCGAGGAGCACGCCGACGCCGAGCAGCAGGGCCGCGGCAGCCCCACCGAGCCTGCCGAGAACTGGGTACATCCACCCTCCAATGGTGTGAATCAGCTCACTGGTTCGGATGGCTGCGACGATAACTTCCGGCCACAACCGGTACGCACGGTGAGGGATACCACAACCGGGCGGGCGTATATGGCGGTTGACACCCTGGACGCGGCCCCCGAGACGTCGGCATGCCCGTGCTGCGCGTCGTCGCTTACTCGCCGAGCGCCTCGGCCATGGTGTCGAGGTCCGTGAGGAGCGCCGCCAGGCGCTCGCCGGGGATGGCGTTGATCATGCGTTCTTCGATGGCGTAGACGGCGGCGCGCGCGGCGTGCAGGCGCTCGTGTCCGGCGGGGGTGAGGTGGACGGGCAGGGCCCGGCCGTGGTCGGTGGTGGCGGGCCGGGTGATGAGACCGGCTTCTTTCAGGCCGCGCAGGACGACGTTCGCGGACTGCCGGGTGACGAAGGTGCCACGGGCCAGGTCGGCGTTGGACAGTCCCGGCTTCTGGTCGAGGAGTTCCAGGCAGGAGTACTGCGGGACGGTGAGGTCGTGCGCGCGCAGGGCCTTGTCCATGGCGCCGCGGAGGGCGGCTGAGGCGCGTTTGAGGCGGTAGCCCACGTGCTCGGTGACGTTCTGGGCGGGGTGGGGCGGGGGGACGGGTGCACGGTCTTCCATGTCAGCATTTTGACATACCTGAGCGGAGGTGCCTACGGTTCTCTATGTCAAAACATTGACATCAACCTTCCGGGAGGAACCATGCCCGCCACTGTCGACGGCCCCGACTTCATCGCCTTGCAGGTGAAGGACGTGCAGGCCGCAGCGGCCTTCTTCGAGGGACATCTCGGTATGTGCCGTGCGCCGTCTTCGCCGCCCGGCGCGGTCGTCTTCGCCGACGGCCCGATCCCGCTCGCCGTCCGCGAGCCGCTTCCGGGCGTCGACCTGGACGGCGACGCACGCCGCGGACTGGGCGTGGCGCTATGGCTGCGCAGCACGAACGCGGCGCAGTTGCGCGAGCAGCTCGTGACGGCCGGGGTCGCCGTCACCGCGCTCCAAGACAGCCCGTTCGGGCCGACGTTCACGTTCACCGGGCCCGAGGGCTACCGCCTCACCGTGCACGGGGGCTGAGCGTGGCCGCCGTCGTCTTCACCCCCCGAGGCCCGTTTTCACTCGCGGCCGGCCTGCGGTTCCTGGAGGGCTTCACCCCGGCCCCGTACCACGGCGGGCAGGACGGGACCCTCCGGCTCGCCTTCCCCACGGACGACGGCCGCTTCACCGTCACGGCCGCGGTGCAACAGGACGAGACGGCGGCGGCCGCTTCGGTCGGCGTGGTGCGGGCCGAGGTCGCGCTTCGCCCCACCGGCGCCCACGGCGCCGGTGGGGCGGCGCTGCCCGCCACGCCGCACCCCGACCCGCGCGACAAGGCCGCGGCCGACGTGGCCCGCATCCTCTCCGTCGACGTGGACGGCACGCGCCTCCCCGCGCTGGGCTCTGCCGAACCGGTCGTCGCCGAGCTGCTACGGGAGTTCCCCGGCCTGCGCCCGGTCTGCTTCAACTCGCCCTACGAGGCCGCGGCGTGGGCGGTCATCGGCCAACGGGTCCGCATGAGCCACGCCGCCGCCGTGAAAACCCTGCTCGCCCAGCGGCACGGACACCGCGTCGAGGTCGCGGGCCAAGAACTGTTCGCCTTCCCCGCCCCGCCGGCCCTGCGGACGATCACGAGCTTTCCCGGCCTGACCGAGGTGAAGATCCAGCGGCTGCACGCCGTGGCCGAAGCCGCGGCCGCCGGCGAACTGGACGCCGCCCGCCTGCGCGCGCTGCCGGCCGAAGACGCCCTTGCGGCACTCCGGGAACTGCAGGGAATCGGCCCGTTCTCCGCCGAGCTCATCCTCGTACGGGGAGCCGGCCACCCCGACGTGTTCCCCCGTCACGAACCCCGACTGCACGCCGCCATGGCCGAGGCCTACCGCCTGGGGACCCGGACGGCCGACCTCCCGGTGCTGGCCGGCATCGCCGAGAGGTGGCAGCCCTACCGCAGTTGGATCGCCTTCTTGCTGCGCGCCCGCGCCGACCGGCAGGGAAGCCGCCGGGAACCTTCCGGCGGGCCGCCCCGTTGATCCCAGGTCCGCTGATCCACACCGCGAGCCGATGAGTGAGTACCGTGTCCGACACCTTGTCCACCGCCCACGTGCCCCTTCTGCCGCCGCTCGCCGCCCAGGCGGAACACCTGATCACGCTCGGGGTGCACGCGCTCGCCGGGATGACGGCCGAGGAGCTGCGCACCTTCGCCGAGGCCGCCGGCAGCGGGCAGGGCGGCGCCCTGCTCGCCGTCCACCCGGACCGGATCCCCGCCTCCGCCCTCGCACCGCTGCTCCGCCACGACGGCAAGCCCGGCTTCGTCGTCACCGACATGCCCGACGTCGACCGCTTCGACCCCTGCGGCGTCGAGGTGCCCGACGCACCCCTCTACCTCGTCCACGGCCTCGACCGGGGCGACCACATGGCCAACTGGAGCCCGGAGGAGGCACTGCCCGCCCTCACCGAAGAGGGCCGCACTCCGCTGCTGCTCACCGAAGGCATCCACTGGGTGCTCCAGCAGCCGGCGGTCCTCGAACGCAACCGCTGCTTCATGACCATCGGCTCCCGGCTCCGCAAGGCGAACGGCTCCCTCGACGCCCGCACCCCGGCGATCTGGATCAGCAACGGCAGCGGGCGCGACGGCCGCGAGCGGCGCAACGCCCCGAAGATCGGCTGGTGCTGGTGGGGCAACCGCCACACCTGGCTGGGCTTCGCCTCCACCACGGGCCGCGCGCACTAGGCCCGCGACTCATCGGGACTCATACGTCGTACGACCTCAGCCACAGCTCCAGCGTCAGCACCAGCCACAGCTTGCCGCCCTGGCGGGGCAGCAGCGTTCCCTCGCCCTTCAGCCAGGTACGGATGGTCTCCGTACGGAACAGGCCCCGCTGCCGGGAGCGCCGGCCGAGCAGGAGTTCGTGGCCGAGATCGCGCAGCGGACCGGTCAGCCACTGCTGGACCGGCACCCGCATCCCGCTCTTCGGGCGGTCGACCACCGTGCCCGGCAGCAGGTCCCGTACGGCCTCCTTGAGGATCCACTTCTCGGCCGTGCCGCGGAGTTTCCAGCCCGGCGGTGTGGCGAAGGCGTGGTCGATCACCGACCGGTCGAAGAGCGGGGAGCGGCCCTCCACGCCCCGGGACGAGGTGAGGCGTTCCACCTTCGTCAGGATGTGGTGCGCCCCCTTGGTCCGCAGGTTGCAGTGGAGCAGCCGGTTGAGCAGGTGCTCCATGGCGTACGGGCCGCCGCCGCCGGCCTCGGGCAGCAGGTACGGCTCCACGTGCCGCTCCAGGCGCGGAGCGTCCCCTAGCGCGTCGAGGACGGATGCCGTCAGCAGGACCGGGAGATCCGTCCAACACTTGTGGTACGAGCGCAGGTACGCGGTCGCCCGGTCCTCGTCCCAGGGCGCGCCCGGCGTCCTCTGCATCTCCTGCACCAGCATCGGGAGGTTCTTGGGCCCGCCGAAGACGGGATCGCCGCCCTCGCCGTTGAGCACCACGGAGGCGCCGTCCGCGGCCACGGCCTCCGCCAGCATCAGGTTCGGCACCGTCAGCGGGTCCCCGACCGGGCTGTCGAGCAGCGCCGCGGCCTCGGGCAGCCGCGCCGCGACCGCCGCCCCCGAGACGTTCAGGATCCGGTGCCGGGTGTGGCAGTGGGAGGCCACCAGACCGGAGTAGCCGAGCTCGTTCGGCAGGTCGTCGCCGAAGCTGATCGAGTACGTGTGGACGGGATGGCCGTGTAGCTTCGCCGCCAGGGCCGTGACGAGGGAGCTGTCGATGCCCCCGGAGAGCAGCACCGCCGCGGGCTCCGCCACGGGCAGCCGGGCCGCCGTGGCCTGCTCCAACAGGGCGCGCAGGGCCAGGACATGGCCGGCCGGATCGCCGGGGACGGGGTGTGCGATCTGCTCCCGGGGCTCCCAGTGGACCGTTTCGGTGGCCCGGCCGCCGCGCGCGAGGCGCAGCACCCGGCCGGGCAGCACCTCGCGGACCCCGGTGAGCAGGGTTTCCTCCCCGGGCAGGTACGCGAAGGTGAGGAAGGAGCGGACCGCCGACAGGTTCACGGACGTGCCGAGCGCCGGCCAGCGGCGCAGCGCTCGGAGCGACGTGGAGGCGGCCCAGGCGCCGCCGGCCCGCGCGTAGTAGAGGGTCCGGGCGCCGACGTGGTCGCGGATCAGGACCAGATCGGGCCCGTCGAGCACCGCCAGCACGAACATCCCTTCGGCGAGTGCCACTCCGGCCTCGCCGAGCAATGCCCAACAGCGGAGCAGGAGTTCGCCGTCGGAGCAGTCGGGAGGCGGCGGTGTGGCGGCGCCCCGGGCCGTGAGGGCGGTGAGCAGCGCCGGGCGGTTGTGGAGCGTCACCTCACCGACCGCGGTGCGCCCGTACGCCGTGAACGGGCCGGCGGCACGGCCGGGCTCGCCGGTGATGAGGCCCAGCCCGGCACCCGGTACGTCCACGGGGAGCCGGCCCGTTCCTGCGGCGCCCATCGCCTCGAGGTGGGCAAGGGCCTGCCCGGTGGTATCGGCCAGGCAGGCGCAGAAGCGTGCCACGGCTGGCTCCTTTCCTTTGGCGCTCGCGCAGTGCTCGCGCAGTGCTCGCGCAGTGCTCGCGCAGTGCTCGCGTACTGCTCTGTGATCGGTGCCCTGTGCTTCGCGCTCATCGCGCCGGCTCAGCCGAAGTCGTCATCGCTCCAGGCGTCGTCGTCGCCGTCCCAACCCGCTTCCCAGCTGTCGTCGCCGGACTCCGCACCGCCTCCGGAGTCCCCGCCTCCGCCGTCGCCGCCGGACGACGAGGCCTGGCTCTGCTCCTGTTGGCGGCGCAGCGCCTCTTCCTCCTCCGGGGTCATGCTCAGCGGAGGCAGATGGGCGGCCGTGATGGCCAAGGCCGCCACCCCGAGGCCCGCGAGCAGCACGCCCATCCGGCCGCCGAAGGAGCTCCGGTTGACGGTGACCCGCTCGCCACGCTGCCAGACCGTACGGCCGTAGCCGATGTCCCGGGCGTAGGTGGCGGTGCCGTCGGCGAGGGTGCGTTTGATGACGCGGTTGCCGAGCAGCTCGTCGGTCCCCGAGCCACCCCGGTTGTCATGCCAGCGCACCGAGTGGGGGCGGCCGGGGGTACGGCTGCGCCACTCCTCGAGGCCGCCTTCGTACCTGCGGTGGACCGTGCCGTCGGCGAGGAGTTCGTCCGCGTAGCCGATCTCTTGGGGACGGATCATCGTGTGCGTACCTCGGGTGTGTGGAAGGGGTCACGGGGGCCGTTCACGCGGCGGGCCAGGTCATGAAGCCGGCGGTGCGCAGACCGCTCAGCCCGCCCCACATGGAGTCGCGGGGCGGCCGCGGACCCCGGGTCAGGCGCAGCACCGTCCGTACGAGCCCGGCCGGGGGTACGGCGGCGACCTCGGCGAACCGGCCCCGCGCCAGCCACGCGGCTTCGCGCGGGCGCAGTGCCCCCGGCCAGTCGGCGCCCCCCGCCGGGGCGGGAGCCGGGCCGCGTCCCGACGGCAGCCGCAGAGCCGCGGCGTGCCGTGGTACGAGCCCGAGGGAGCTGACCCGCACCCCCGGGACGGGGCCGAGCGCGGCTCGTACGCGCGCCGGGAGCCCCACGCCCGCGGGGCTCGCGTCGTGCAGGACGTGCACCGTGGCGCCCTGCGCCCGTTCCAGGGCCGCGCGGAGGAGCGGGTTCAGGGGCAGGGCGTCGGCTGCCGCGAGGACGGGACAGGCCGCCTCCAGATGGACGTGGTTGGCGAGCAGCATCGCCGCGACCGACCGGTCCTGGCAGAGCAGCAGGCGGGGGAGTCCGTAGTCGTAGAGGTCCGGTTCACAGGGCCCGTACCGCGCACGGTCTGCCGGGTCCGCAGGGGGCTCGGCGGCCGGCAGCAGTCCCGGTACGCCCTCCCGCCCCCGCGCGTCCAGGGCGCGGGTGAACGAGGGCAGGCGCAACGCCGGCGGCGGGGTACCGGGGACGCGGCGCAGGAGCGGTGCGGCCGGGCTCAGCACGCGGCAGGTCTCGTAGTAGAGCTGGCGCTCCGTGAACCGGAGTCCGCCGGGGTCGGCCGCGCGGGCGGCTGCCGCGCCGATCGCGAGATCGAGCAGCCGGTCGCCGAAGGCGGTGCGCGTACTCCTACCCCTGCCCCTACTCGTGCTCGTGCTCGTGTTCATGCTCATGCTCATGCTCATGCGGTGGGCGTGCCCTTCTTGCCGGCGGTGTCCGCGTCTGCCGCGCCGACGGCGTCCGGCCAGGTCATGAAGCCGTACTCCGGGATGGAGCCGGGCGGCGCCGCGGCCGCGGCGACGGCCCGTTCCACCGCCTCCTCGACGACGGAGGCGAGCAGCGGCGGGGGCACGGACGCGATCGGGCTCCAGAACCCCTCGGCCACCCACGCGGCGTCCTCCTCGGACAGGCCCGCCACGGCGCGCAGTTCCCCGGCGTCCACGGCCGGGGAGGTCGAGCCGGCCGGGACGGGCGCGAACCGGTGGACGGCGTCGCGCCTGCGCCGGACCGCGGCCACCGGCAGCCCGGCGTCCACGACGACCCGGTCCGGACGGGTGATCCGCAGGAGCGGTGCCAACAGCGCGCCCAGTGCGCTCGCGTCGTGCAGCACGACGACCGGGAGCCGGCCCGGGAGATCCACGAGGGCGTCGTGGGCGGAGGCCGGATCCGCCTCCACCAGCACCGCCCGCAGCCGCTCGGGCATGCCGTTGGCCTCGAGGAACACCGCGACGGCGTGGTCGGTGCACAGGATCACGGCCCTGGGCCGGGGCGGCCGCGGCGCGGCGTGACCGGGGACGCGCCTCGCGTCGTCCACCACACCCGGCGGCAGTTCCCCGTACGCCCTGCGCCAGTCGCCGGTCATCGCCTGCCGGAAGTGCTCCTCGGTGGGGCTGAGGTACGAGCCCGCGGGCCGGGCCCGCTCGTACGGGATGAGCCCGGGCACCGCGAGGACGAGGGCGGCGCCGGTCCCGGCCACGGCGGAGGGGGTACCGCTGCTGAGGAACGCGTACGCGACGAGCCCGGCGCAGACCGTCAGACCAGCGAGCCAGCTGGTGCGGGGCCGGACCCCGCGCGCCTCGCGCGCCTTCCGGATGCCGCTGGACGTACGGGCCCGGTACCAGAGCTGGGTGACGGTCACCTGGAGCCGGCCGTGGTCGGTGAGGGACTCCAGGCAGCGGCGGATCCGCAGGTCGTGCATGCCGCTGCCGTGCACCTTCGGGTCGAGGGCGAAGCGGCGGTGGCAGTGCGAGCACACCTGGCCCGTGCGCTCCGTGCGCTTCAGCTCGGCCGAGCAGTTCGGGCAGATCACCGTCCACCCGCCGGCTCCGGGCCGTCCCCGGCCGCCCAGGGCCAGGTCATGAAGCCGACGTCCGCGGCGTGGCGCCGTTCGGTGTCGAGGCTGCGGCCGATCTGTTCGGCGCGCCGGTCGAGCACGGCGAGCAGCCGGGCCGGAGGGAGGCCGACGAGCGGGAACCGCCAGCCCTGTGCCAGCCACTTCAGCTGCTCCGGAGTGAACTCGCCGAGGGCGGTCAGCCGGCGCATCTCCTCCGCCGTGGGCTTCCGGTCGGGGTCGCGGTACGCCACGGCCTTCGGCACGCCGTGGACCGTGCGCAGCGATACTCCGGCGTCGACCACCGGGCGGCCGGGAAGGCTCTCCCGGAGCCGGCGCAGCAGAAGTTCGCCGGGGGCGTCGGCGTCGTGGAGCACCAGGACCGGGCCGCGCGGGGGCAGGGCGGGGAGCAGGGCCGTGACGTGCCCGGGGTCCTTGACGAGCGCGATGCCGTGGCGCTCGGGCAGGCCGTCGGCGGCGAGGAAGGCGGCGATGGAGGGGTCGGGACAGACGACTACGGCGTGGGGCGGGGGCGCGTCGGCCGGCCGGGACCAGGGGCGGCCGATGTCGTCGACCACGCCGGGCGGCAGGCTTCCGTACACCCGCAGCCACTCGCCAAGCGCCTCGGTACGGAAGGCTGCGCGGGTCATGGGCGGGATGCCCCGGCCCGCTCCCCTCAGCCGGGCGGTCACGATGCCGAGCGCGGTGGCCAGCAGGGCCGCGGCGAGGTACAGCATGAACGGGATCCCGCCGAAGATGCCCCAGAAGCCGAAGAGCACGCCGCCGAACAGTGCCCCGCCCGCGCATCCGGGTGCGAACTCGGCCTCCCTGATGCGCTTGCGCGACAGTGCGTACCACAACTGGCCCGGGGTGACCCGGATCCGGCCGTTGTCCGTCAGTTCGGTCGTGATCCGGCGCACCCGGAGGTCGCTGAGGCGCAGGGAGTTGGTCTTGGGGTCCAGCGCGTAGGGGCGCTTGCAGTGGCTGCAGATGTTTCCGGTGCGCTCCTTGCGGAGCAGGTTGCGTTCGCAGTTCGGGCAGATCACCGGTGGACCTCCAGTGCGGTCGCGGCTCGGCGCAGCCGTGCGGCCAGCCGCTCGCGTACGGTGGTGCCGGAGATGCCGTGGACCCGCTGGGCGCGCTCGATGTCGCGCAGCGCGGCGGCGAGGGCCCGGTAGTCGGTGGCGGATGTGATCGCGGTGGCGGCGGCCGTCGGAACGGTGCGTCCCCCCGCCGGGCCGGGGCGCACGGAGCTCGCGGCGGCCCGCTGCTCGGCTTCCGCCGCGGTGATCGCGTAGTCCTCGTGGTCGATCCCGTATCCGGTGTTGGCGGCGAGGATCGTCAGCGGGGCGTCACCCCGGTTCGCGAAGGAGTGCGGCATCATCTCCGGGATGCGGATCAACATGCCGGGTGCCAGGCGGACTTCCGTGACCCGGTCGCGGTCCGCGTCGTACAGTCCGCACGCGGCGTGGCCGAGGCTGAGGACGAAGTGCTCGCCTCCGTGCGCGTGCGGGGTGAAGGCGCTGCGCGGGCCGACCACTCCGAGCTTCACGGTGGCGTTGGAGGGCCGCTCCGGCGAGGTGCCGGCGTCGCCCACGAGGTAGTGCGCGAACTGCCCGTCGTCGATGAACCGCAGGAATTCCCGCTCCGGCCCGAGCTCCCGGGCCCCCTCCCGGTCGGCCAGCACGATGCCGCCGTCCGGCCTCAGGTGGTACAGCTCCACTCCGCCCGGCAGCCCGCGCCCGGCGTGGTCCGACAACTCCTCGGACAGGTCGCGCGATCCGGACATGCGGTCGTACCGTCGTGCGGCCATCGCGCCTCCCCCTGACGCCCCCGCGGTGCGCTCCACGCGCCTCGCATGCGCATGGTAAGGCCCTGATCGCGACGAGCGGGAGGACTCGGAACACATCCCGAGCAACCGGCAGATGACCGCCCGGTGTCCGGGCTCCGTGTATCGCGGGCGTATCGAAAATCGCATACGCCGCCGCAACGGCCCTCCGTCTCCCATGGGGGCATGAACCACAACGCATCCCTGGCAGCACCGCCCCGCCCCACGCGCAGGATCGTGCTCCTCAGCCTGGCGATCCTCGGCATGGCGAGCGCCGCGTTCGCCGTGCGGCGGCCGCTCATGATGTCCGCTCCGATGTGCATGGCCGGGCGGTGGCACGGCTGCTTCGATACGTTCAACGGTGTGGTGCTCATGACGTTGGTCGCGCTTCCGTTGGCCGCGCTCGTGGTGGGGGCCGTGGCGCTCCGTCGGCGCGCCGCCGGTGTCACATCGGCGTGGCGGATGTCGCTGGCCGAGGTGGGCATGGTCCACGGGACGGTGCCGTTCCTCTGGATGACCATGATGCCGGGCGCCGGGGCCGGCATCGTCCCGGGCCGGGTGAGCCTGGTACCGCTGCGGGACCTGCTCACGATGGGGCCGCTCGGGACCGTGGGCAACCTGCTGGTCTTCGCGGCGCTGGGGTTCTTCGCCCCGATGCGGTTCGCGGCGATGGCGTCCCTGCCGCGGATCCTGGCCCTCGGGGCGGGCTGCTCGGTCCTGGTCGAAACCGCCCAGTACGTCCTGCGGCTGGACCGGGTGTCCTCCGTGGACGACGTACTGGTCAACGCCGCCGGCGCCGTGCTGGCCGCGCTGGCGTCGCGCCGCTGGTGGCGCACGACGGCGGAAGCGCCGTCGGACCGGCCTCGCCCCGCGCCGGCACCGGCGGGCTGAGCCGCGTGTCCCGTACGCGCACGTCGCTGCACACGTCGTTGCATACGTCGGCGATATGTTCTGCTGCTTAGGCTTCCGACATGCGCGTACTGATCGTCGAGGACGAGCCCTACCTGGCCGAAGCCGTCCGGGACGGTCTGCGGCTGGAGGCGATCGCCGCCGACATCGCCGGCGACGGCGACTCCGCCCTGGAACTGCTCGGGGTCAACTCCTACGACCTCGCGGTCCTCGACCGCGACATCCCCGGCCCCTCCGGCGACGAGGTCGCCCGGCGCATCGTCGCCTCCGGCAGCGGCATTCCGATCCTCATGCTCACCGCTGCCGACCGGATCGACGACAAGGCCTCCGGGTTCGGGCTCGGCGCCGACGACTACCTCACCAAGCCGTTCGAGCTGCGGGAGCTCGTGCTGCGGCTGAGGGCGCTCGACCGCAGACGCGCCTACGCCCGGCCTCCCGTCCGCCAGATCGCGGGCCTGCGGGTCGACCCCTTCCGCCGGGAGGTCTTCCGCGACGGACGCTACGTCGCGCTCACCCGCAAACAGTTCGCCGTGCTGGAAGTCCTCGTCGCCGCCGAGGGCGGGGTCGTCAGCGCCGAAGAGCTGCTGGAACGGGCCTGGGACGAGAACGCCGACCCCCTCACCAACGCCGTGCGCATCACCGTCTCCGCACTGCGCAAACGGCTCGGCGAACCATGGATCATCATCACGGTGCCCGGCGTCGGCTACCGCATCGACACCGGCATGGACACCACCCACTGCGGCAGTGCTCATGCGTAGACGCCCAGGGCCCAGCGCCCGACTGAAGCTCACCCTCAGTTACGCCGGATTCCTCCTGATCGCCGGCGCTCTCCTGCTGGCCGTGGTGTGGGTGTTCCTGCTGCGCTACGTACCCGACACGCCCAAGGGCCTTCTCGGGATCGCACCCAACCGCTACCTCCTCGTGCGCACCTTCGCCCCTGCCGCGGCCGTGGCCATGGCCTTCCTCCTCGTGTTCGGCCTCCTGGGGGGATGGTTCCTCGCCGGCCGGATGCTCGCACCGCTCACACGGATCGCGGACGCGACACGGACGGCCGCGGGCGGATCGCTGTCCCACCGGATCCGCATGGAGGGCCGCCAGGACGAATTCCGGCAACTCGCCGACGCGTTCGACACCATGCTCGAACAACTCGAAGCCCACGTCGCCGAACAGCAGAGGTTCGCCGCGAACGCCTCCCACGAACTGCGCACCCCGCTGGCGATCTCGAAGTCGCTCCTCGACGTCGCCCGCAAGGACCCCGCACGGGACCGGGACGAACTCATCGAACGCCTGCACGCTGTCAATACGCGGGCGATCGACCTCACCGAGGCCCTCCTGCTGCTCAGCCGCAGCGACCGCGCACACGTCACCCGCGAGAGCGTCGACCTCTCCCTCGTCGCCGAAGAAGCCGCCGAAACCCTGCTGCCCCTCGCCGAACGGCGCGGGATCACCCTCGACGTCACCGGCGGAGCGACGCGGACCAGCGGCTCCGCGGAGCTCCTGCTGCGGATGATGACGAACCTCGTGCAGAACGCCATCGTCCACAACCTCCCCGCCGGCGGCACCGTGACGGTCCACACCGGAGCGCACGGCGACGCGAGCGTGCTGCGGGTCGAGAACACGGGCCATCCGCTCCCGCCGGAACTGGTACCGACGCTCACCGAACCCTTCCAGCGCGGAACGGAACGCGTACGCACCGACGAGCACGCCGGCGTGGGCCTCGGCCTGGCCATCGTGAACAGCATCGTCCGGGCCCACGGCGGGACCCTCGACCTCGTCCCCCGCCCCGCCGGCGGTCTCCTCGTCACGGTCCGGATTCCCGGCACGCCGTAGGCGGACGAGCGGCTCAGCGGCTCAGCGCGTCGTGCGCCGGCGGTGGTCGCTGTCCTCGCGGAGGCGGTCCGTGTGGTGGGTGAGGCTCTGCACGCGGCCGGCGAGATCCGGGTGTGCCTCCCACAGGTGGGGGAGCGTGGCGGCGAGCGGCACGACCAGGTGGCCCGCGTCGTCGCGTCCGAGCGCCTGGTGGAGTTCCCCGAGCGGGAGGTCGGCACCTGCGGGAAGGTCGGTGAGCGAGGTGATCTCGCCGGCGAGCCGCCGCAGCTCGGCGGCGTTGTCCCGGGCCCAGTTCGAGACCGTACGGTTGGCGGCTCGCCGGTCGCGGGTGGCCTTCACCCGCTCGTCGCCCGTGGCGCCGACTCCGCCGGGGCGCAGGCGCAGGTAGCGGCGCTCGGCGGCCTGGCGGCTGGCGACGCCCAGGGGGGCCGCGAGCTCCGCCCAGCTGGCGCCGACGTCTCGCGCCGTCTCGATCAGGCCGCTCTCCCAGTCGGCGAGCTGGTCACGCACGCGGCGCAGCAGCATCAGCGTGTCGAGTACGTGCTCCGAGGGGGGCGCCGCGGTGTCGGCGGTCCCGGCCTGGGCCGCCCGCACCGCTTCGTCGATCGCCTTCAGTGCCGCCGCAGCGGCGAGGAAGGACGAGGGCCCGGCCCCATGGTCGCGCCCTCCGGCTCCGGCTCCGAGTCCGGCTCCTGCTCCGCTCACGGCCGCCTTCCCCCTTCGTTCGTCCCCGTCGTCCTTCCAGTGACATGGGATGTTGTCATCGTTTCGATGACATGCTACAACGGAAACACGTTGAGGCGCACGGGCGTATCGCCCGATCCGACTGGAGGTGTTTCACGATGCTGATGCGCACCGACCCCTTCCGGGAGCTCGACCGGCTCGCCACCCAGTTGATGAACGCGAACGGCACGTGGTCCCGGCCGACCGCCATGCCGATGGACGCCTACCGGGAAGGCGACACCTATGTGATCGCCCTGGACCTGCCGGGTGTCTCCACCGACGCGATCGACATCGACGTCGAACGGAACATGCTGACGATCAAGGCCGAACGCCGCCCCGCGGAGCAGGCCGACAGCGTGGAGAAGGAGCTCTCGGAGCGTCCGCTCGGCGTGTTCTCGCGCCAGATCATGCTGGCCGACACACTCGACACCGAGAACATCCAGGCGGAGTACGAAGCAGGCGTGCTCACCCTGCGCATCCCGATCGCCGAGCGCGCACGGCCCCGCAAGGTCAGCATCAGCGGTGGCGGGGACCGCAAGCAGATCAGCGGCTGACCCGGCCGCGTCCCATCCAGCCGCGGGTGTGGGGCCCTCCCCTTCCTCTCGACCCCACCCCCGCTCCCGACACCAGGCGGAGGTCCCGATGAGGTGGGAAGCGTTCCTGAAGGAGGTCGGCGAGCGCGGCGAATACCGCTCGGAGGACGAAGCCGAGCGTGCGGCGCGCGTCGTCCTCGGCCTGCTGGGCGCTCACCTGGTGGGCGAGGTCAGATCCGAACTGGCAGCCCGGCTGCCGGAGACCTTCGCACTGGTTCTGCTCAACCCGCTCCAGGCCAAGGAGCCCCTCGATCCCCAGCGCTTCGTCCGCGCGACCGCCGCGTGGATCGACGGAGCGACCGACGCGACGGCCGCCTGGGACGTCGGCGCCGTACTGAGCGTGGTGGCCGACGCGGCCGGTGAGGACCTCATGGAGGGCATCCTGCTCCAACTTCCGGTGGGGTACGACCTGCTCTTCGGCCGGCCCCAGCCTCTCTGAAGCCCCGCTCGCGCCGACCTCGCGACGGGCGCCCGCCGTCACGGAGAGGGGAGTCACGCCATGACTGAGCCGACGGCGCCCGCCCGGGCGGCCGTCACCTGGCACGGCCGGCGCGCGATCGTGATCGCCGGGGGCGAGATCGACTACGACACCGCGCCCCTGCTGCGCGATGCCCTCGACGAGGCCCTGTCCGACAGCGTCCGCCGGGTCGACGTCGACTTCGCCGACGTGAGCTTCTGCGACTGCTCAGGCCTGCGGGTCCTGCTCTGGGCGGACCGCCGCGCCCGCTGGGACGGCCGCTCGCTGAGGCTGGTGAACGTGACCGCCCCCGTCGTACGGCACCTGCTGCACGCGACGCGGACGACCCGCCTCCTGGACGGCGGTACGGGCGACGGGGCGCGGCCGGCTGACCAGGCGGCCGCGAGCCCGGAGTGAGCACGGGGCGGCGGAGACGTCCCGGCCGGCCGGCGAGAGGCCGGCCGGGACACCGGGCTCAGGCCAGGTCGAACCGGTCCAGGTTCATCACCTTGTCCCACGCCGCCACGAAATCGCGGACGAACTTCTCTCCCGCGTCCTCGGACGCGTAGACCTCCGAGACGGCTCGGAGCTGGGAGTTCGACCCGAAGACGAGGTCGACCGCGGTGGCGGTCCACCGCACCTCGCCCGTGGCGCGGTCCCGGCCTTCGAACACGTTCTCGTCCGAGGTCGACGCCTTCCAATCCGTATCCATGTTTAGCAGGTTGACGAAGAAGTCGTTGGTCAGCGTCTCCGGCCGGTGGGTGAAGACACCGTGGGGGGACCGCCCGAAGCCGGCGTTGAGGGCCCGCATGCCGCCGGTCAGCACCGTCATCTCGGGTGCGGTCAGCGTCAACAGGTTGGCGCGGTCCAGCAGGAGGGTCTCCGGCGACAGCTTCTCCCCCGCCCGGAGGTAGTTGCGGAACCCGTCCGCCCTGGGTTCGAGCACGGCGAACGACTCCACGTCGGTCTGCTCCTGCGAGGCGTCCGTACGGCCCGGCGCGAACGGGACCGTGACGGCGTGCCCGGCGTTCTTCGCCGCCTGCTCGACGCCCGCGCACCCGCCCAGGACGATCAGATCGGCGAGCGAAACCTTCGTCCCGCCGGCCTGCGAGGCGTTGAACTCCTGCCGGATCCGCTCGAGGGTCTGCACCACCTCGGCCACTTCGGGCAGGGCGTTGACCTCCCAGTCCTTCTGCGGCGCGAGCCGAATCCGGGCCCCGTTGGCCCCGCCCCGCTTGTCGGTGCCGCGGAAGCTGGCCGCCGACGCCCAGGCGGTGGCGACCAGTTGGGAAACGGACAGTCCCGAGGCGAGGATCCGGGCCTTGAGGTCGGCGATCTCCGCGTCCCCCACCAGCTCGTGGTCCACCGCGGGGACGGGGTCCTGCCACAGCTGCGGCTCGGGAATCCACGGGCCGAGATAGCGCGAGACGGGCCCCATGTCGCGGTGCAGCAGCTTGTACCACGCCTTGGCGAACGCCTCCGCGAGCTTGGCCGGGTTCTCGTGGAAGCTCTTCGAGATCGGCCCGTAGACCGGGTCCAGCTTCAGCGAGAGGTCCGTCGTCAGCATCATCGGAGCGTGCCGCTTCGACGGATCGTGCGCATCGGGCACCGTGCCCTGGGCCGCGGGATCCTTGGGGGTCCACTGCTGGGCGCCGGCCGGGCTCGTCGTCAGCTCCCAGTCGTATCCGAACAGGTTGTCCAGGTACCCGTTGTCCCACTTCGTCGGCTCGGCGGTCCAGGCGCCCTCGAGCCCGCTCGTGAGCGTGTCGACGCCCTTGCCGCTGCCGTACGAGTTGAGCCATCCGAGGCCCTGCTGCTCGATCGGGCCGGCCTCGGGTTCCGGGCCGACGTATTCGGGACCGACGGCGCCGTGGCACTTGCCGAACGTGTGGCCGCCGACGATGAGCGCAACCGTCTCCTCGTCGTTCATCGCCATGCGCCCGAACGTCTCGCGAATGTCCCGCGCGGCAGCGATCGGATCCGGGTTTCCGTTGGGGCCCTCCGGATTGACGTAGATCAGCCCCATCTGCACCGCGCCGAAAGGACCGGTGAGTTCCCTGTCGCCGCTGTAGCGCTCGTCGCCGAGCCAGGTGTCCTCGGGACCCCAGAAGATCTCCTCGGGTTCCCAGATGTCCTCCCGCCCGAAGCCGAATCCGAACGTCTTGAAACCCATCGATTCCATGGCGCAGTTTCCGGCGAAGACCAGAAGGTCGGCCCATGAGATCTTCCGGCCGTACTTCTTCTTGACCGGCCAGAGCAGACGGCGCGCTTTGTCGAGGCTCGCGTTGTCGGGCCAGCTGTTGAGCGGGGCGAAGCGCTGAGCGCCGCTGCCGCCACCGCCCCGGCCGTCGGCGATGCGGTACGTTCCGGCGGCGTGCCAGCTCATACGGATGAAGAGCGGCCCGTAATGGCCGTAGTCGGCGGGCCACCAGTCCTGCGACGTCGTCATCACCTCGAAGACGTCCCGCTTCAGCGCGTCGACGTCCAGGCCCGCGAACTCTTCTGCGTAGTCGAAGCCCTCACCCATCGGATTGGACTGCGGCGAGTGCTGGTGGAGAACCTGGAGGTCCAGCTGATTCGGCCACCAGTCACGGTTCGTCCTGGGACGAGTCGGCGTGGGGGTGGGGGAGGGGATTGCCGGGTTCTCGCTTTCGCTGCCGGACACGTCCGTCCTTCTTCCTGTCGCAGTGTTTCCATCTGCCGGCTGCCCGCTCTTGACCCTGTCTGCTTTTCCGACTCGAGCGCGGGGCGGCAACCGGCGTCCGTATGGTTTCGCACCGCAGACCGCACTGCTACGAGAACACGCAGAGCATCCCCGCGTAACAAGCAGTCGGATCTTCTGATCATTTCGACCTTGCGTGGAGGCGGCCGGAAGAGGAATTGGTCCGGCCGCAGCCACCGGTGTCCGCTTCCCGCCATAACCGGAACGCAGGCCTTTAGACTTCTGTCGTCCCGCCGAGTTGTGAACAGGTGAACCGGAAATGAGTGACCTGCTGGAGCGGTTGCGAGGGCGCCGCTGGCGCATGACGTCCCAGCGGCGCGTCGTCGCGGAGATCCTCGACGGTGAGCACGTGCACCTGACGGCCGACGAGGTGCACGCCCGCGCGGCGCGGCTGCTGCCCGAGATCTCCCGGGCGACCGTCTACAACACCCTGGGCGAACTGGTCCTGCTCGGTGAGGTCGTGGAGGTTTCCGCCCACGGCCGCGCGAAGCGCTACGACCCCAACGCGCACCACCCGCACCAGCACCTGGTGTGCTCCGGCTGCGGCACCATCCGCGACGTCCACCCGACCGGCGATCCACTGGCGGGCCTCCCGGCGGAGGAGCGGTTCGGCTTCACGGTGTCCGAGGTCGAGGTCACCTACCGGGGGCTGTGCCCCTCCTGCGCTCCGGATCTTCCGGGCTTCCCGCAAGGACGTCCGTCCTGACTGAATGAACCGCCCCTGCCAGGGCAGGCGCCATACGGATCCGGTGCATCCGGCGCCCCGGTCATGAAATGGAGGCGAGTGGCGCATGACCGAAAGCGCGAGTCCTTACATCTCCACGGCGCGGGTCACGGTACTCGGCGTGCATCCCTCCCACCCGCCGTTCCGGATCGTGGAGATCGACGGCGAGATGGTGAGCACCGCCCGGTCCATGACGGACGTGCTCCTGATCGCCGCGCGCGCAGGCGTCACGATCCACGATCTTGACGACCCGGACGAGGTCCGGTGGGTCGGCGGCGGCAAGTTCCGCTGGAGCGCGCACTGAGGTGGCAGCCCACCCCGTGGTGGTCGAGCGACGACGTGGCCGACCGCCTCGCCCAAGCCCCATACCGTCCGTGACGGGCCGTGCCCCAGCGCGGTCATCCGGACCTCAGCGCGGCTCCGCCGCCTGCGGGGCGAGTACACGGGGCGCGACCGGGCAGGTGAACCTAGGTAAGCGTTTACGCCAAGCTCCTCACCGGACACGAGGCTTCTGGAGAGTCGAATCGATGCCTCTCCCCTCGACACTGCACCTGGACCTGAACGGTCGGGGCGCGGCGGCCGACGCCCGCCACGCCGCTCGGGGCTTCCTCACGCCCTCCGCGCACGAGGGCCCCGAGCTGCCGCCCCTCGTGCTGGACGACGCCCTGTTGGTGATCAGCGAGCTCGTCACCAATGCCGTCCGCCACACGTCCGGAGGCTGTGCGCTCGACCTCCACCTGCAACCCGACGGAGTCGACGTCGACGTCACGGACACCAGCAGCGCCGAGCCGCAGCCCAGAAGGCCCGGTCACCGGGGCGAGGGCGGATGGGGATGGAACCTGGTCAACCGGCTCGGGACCGACGTGGAGATCCGCCACCACGGCGCGAGGGGCGGCAAGACCATCCACGTCCACGTCCCGCGTTGAGGCACTGCCCCTGCGACCGACGCGAGGGCTACGACCCCGGAGCCGGAGTCAGCACCACGAAGTCGGCGTTCGACGGGTCGAGGCACACGGCCAGCCGGCCGACGCCCTCGGCGTCCTCCGGCCCCATCTGCACGCTGCCACCGTTCTCGGTGACCTTGGCGACCGCGGCGTCGCAATCGGGGACGTTGAAGACCGGGTGCCAGTACGGCCGTCCGTTCGTCAGGGTGAGGTTCTCCGCGGGAAGCTCCATGAGGCCGCCGTGCATGCGCTCCTCGGGCTGCCCGGCGGGGGTGATGAGGGCGTACGTGCCCCCGCCGCCCGGCAGCTCCATGTCACTGAACTGCCAGCCGAAGACCCCGCCGTAGAACTCCTTCGCGGCCGGGGCGTCGCTCGTGTACAGCTCCGTCCAGGACAGCGAGCCCGGCGCGTCCACCAGATCGGCGCCCTTGTTCGTCCCGGGCTGCCACACGGCGAACTGGGCTCCCAGCGGGTCGCTGTACTGGGCCATCCGGCCCCACTCGTCGAGGTCCCTGGGCGCCACCCGCACCGTGCCTCCGGCGCTCTCGACGGCCCGGGTCGTGGCGTCCGCATCGGTGACGCTGTAGTAGATCATCCAGGCCGACCGCGCGCCCTCCTCGGTGAGCTTGCCGAGTCCGGCGACGGTCTTTCCGTCCTTGCGGAACATGCCGCCTTCCATGTCCTCCCCCTCGCCCATGGACTCGTAGTCCCATCCGAGTACCGAGCCGTAGAAAGCGGCGGCGGCACGGACGTCGGGAGCGCCGAGGTCGAGCCAGCAGGGGGAGCCGGGGGCGAAGTCAGTGGTGATCATGGCGATTGCCTTTCGCGGATCGTGTACGACCCAGCGTGGCACCGGACACCGACACGCGCCCGTCGATCGACCGCTGCCGCCGCCGGGCCCGGCCCTGTCAGCCGAGGTCGGGCAGCGGGCGCCGGGCGACCTCGTGGGCCTCGTCCGGTACGACTCCCAGCATGCGCAGGACCATCTCGGCCAGGTTCGACGCGGCCTCGTCCCGTCGATGTCGGGGCGGGCAAACCTCAGCTCGACCGGGGACAGCAGTGAGCCGCCCAGGACGGACAGCACCGGCCACCGGCATCGCCGCGTGGGCGCCCCTGCCGTGCACCACGCGGGTGGATTGCGGGCCCGGAGCGGTACGGGCACGCGCGGACCGGGTAGTGCGGCGGCCGTGACCGGAATTCAGCTGACCAGCTCCGCCTTCGCCGACCACGCCGAGATCCCCCGCCGGTACACCGGCGAGGGGGATGACGTCTCACCGCCCCTGACCTGGACGGCCGCGCCCGAGGGCACCGCGGAGCTGCTGCTCCTGTGCGAGGACCCGGACGCGCCGGGGACCACCTTCCTGCACTGGCTGGTCACGGGCATCGACCCGTGGACCGGCGGGGTGGAGGAGGGCCATGACCCGCACGGCGGGACGTCCTGGCCCAACGGGTTCGGACGCACGGGCTGGGGCGGGCCGATGCCACCGCCCGGGCACGGGCCGCACCGCTACTTCTT
Organism: Streptomyces sp. LARHCF249; assembly: GCF_052871255.1. Lineage (NCBI taxonomy): Bacteria > Bacillati > Actinomycetota > Actinomycetes > Kitasatosporales > Streptomycetaceae > Streptomyces > Streptomyces sp. LARHCF249. The sequence continues at coordinate 444,847 of NZ_JBIXJQ010000001.1, read as the reverse complement.
CCGCCTGTACGCACTGTCCGGGCCGGTCCGGCTGCCCGACCGGCCCAGCGTGGACGCCGTGCACAGCGCGGTGCGGGGCAAGGAGCTCGCCGGCGGCACGCTCGTGGGCACGTACCAGCGGCTCTAGACCGTGGCTGCGGGGTCGGCGTACCGCAGCAGCGCCCCCACGCCCTCGTCCAGCAGCAGTTCGTCCTCCGGTACGACGACCAGTTCGGCGGCGGTGCCGACGAGGGCCCGCACCAGGACCTCGTCGGCGGGCTCCTCGCGGGGCGCCCGTACCCCGCAGGAGACCAGCTCCTCCTCGTTCAGGGCGAGCTGCGTCGGCCGCGGGCCGGTCCACAGGCGCAGCGAGGCGGGGGGCGGGTGGTTCAGCAGCAGCGCCGCGACCTGGCCGCGCTGCAGGGCGCCGACGGCGGCGGCCAGCCCTTCCACCGCGGGCCCGCGCAGGGCCCGGCGGCCGATGAAGACGTTCACCAGGTCCCGGTCGTGTTCGGCCATCCGGCCGCGGAAGACGCTGCCGAGCTGCGGCTCGAGCAGGGCCCGGCCGGTGTCCGTCGGGGTGGGGCCCCGGGCCCGTACGACCTTGTCGCGAATCGAGTGCGGCAGTCGGCGGACCAGGACGTTGCCCGCCCACTCGTCCCCGGCGACGACGAGGGCGTCGGCGCGGATGCGCCGCGCCCAGGCGTCCAGCTGGTGACCCAGCCGGACGGCGCTGTGGTGCCAGCTCGCCACCGGCACCCTGTGGTGCAGCCGCTCACCCGGGGTGACCGCGGAGGCCGGCCAGGTGCCGGACTCCGCCTCGACCGTCACCCAGCCGTGCGTCTCGGCCGTCGGCAGCCCGCCGTAGTGCACCACCACCGCGAGGTACGGGATCTCCGGCAGATGCTGGGTGACCAGCGGCATCGCCTCCGGCAGGGTGCTGTAGCGGGCCGAGTCGCGGGCGGGCGGCCGGGGCAGCTCCCCGTCCAGGACGAGCGAGCCGTGGGCCGCGAAGATGGCCTGCCCGTGCGTTCCGGGCACCTCCGCGTCCGCGCCGACCGCCTCCTCCAGCACGCCGAGCAGCGCCTGGTCCGCGCCCTGCCGGGTGAGGTCGGCCCGCAGCCGCCGCCAGCGCAGGTCGAGGGCCCGGTCGGGCTGCGCGACGTCCCGCGAGGTGTCCACGTACACCGAGGCGAACGGGCCGGGCTCCGTGTACAGGGGTTCCAGGAACGACAGCCTCATTCCTCATCACCACTCCCAGCTGCCCCCCTTCCGATGATGCGCCCGCGGGCGGGCCGGAACCAGGACCGGACCCCGAACCGGCTGCTGACCTCCGCCGCGACCGCCGAGACGTTGAGGGATGCGTCCTGCGATGCATGTCATCCCTTGCGCTCTCAGGATCCGGGGGCGTGCAGCTCGCCCGTCCGCGCCACGCGCGCGTACCAGTGCGCACTCGACTTGGGCGTCCGCTCCAGGGTGTCGTAGTCGACGTGGACCGCACCGAAACGCTTGGCGTAGCCGTACGACCACTCGAAGTTGTCGAGCAGCGACCAGAGGAAGTAGCCGCGCACGTCCACCCCGGCGGCGATGGCCCGGTGCACGGCGTCGAGGTGTGCGTGGACGTAGGCGGCGCGCTGCGGGTCGTGGACCGTGCCGTCCGGGCGGACCTCGTCCTCGTACGCCGCGCCGTTCTCGCTGATCACCAGCGGCAGACCGGGATACCGGGCGGCGGTGCGCGTCAGCAGGTCGTACAGCGCGCTCGGGTCGACCGGCCAGCCCATCGCCGTACGCTCGCCCGGCGCCCGGTGGAAGCCGACGTCTTCCGCTCCGGGCCAGGGCGAGTGCTCGCTGTTGCCGTGCCCGTCGTCCTGCGGCTTCTCCCCGCCCCGTGCGACGTGCGAGACGACCGTCGGAGTGTAGTAGTTGACCGCGAGGAGGTCCAGGGGCTGGTGGCTGGTGAGCGTGTCGCCGTCCCGGACGAAGGACCAGTCGGTCAGGTGCGCGGTGTCCGCCAGGAGATCCTCGGGATAGGCGCCCTCCAGCATCGGGCCGAGCCAGATCCGGTTGCCGACGGCGTCGATGCGCCGGGCCGCGTCCAGGTCCTCGGGCGACGGGGTCAGGGGACGGACCTCGTGCAGGTTGAGGGAGACCGCGAGCTGGCTGTCCGCGGGCAGCGCGGCCCGCAGGGCCTGGACGCCGAGCCCATGGCCCAGGTTGAGGTGGTGGGCCGCGCGCAGGGCGGCGACCGTGTCGGTGCGGCCCGGGGCGTGGACGCCGGACCCGTACCCGAGGAAGGCGCTGCACCAGGGCTCGTTGAGAGTGGTCCAGCGCTTCACCCGGTCTCCGAGCGCGTCCGCGACGAGTGCCGCGTAATCGCCGAACCGTTCGGCGGTCGACCGCTCCGGCCAGCCGCCCAGGTCCTCCAGTTCCTGGGGCAGGTCCCAGTGGTAGAGAGTGAGGGCGGGCTCGATGCCTGCGGCGAGCAGCTCGTCGACGAGCCGCCGGTAGAAGTCCAGGCCCTGCTGGACGGCCGGGCCCCGGCCGGTCGGCTGGACGCGGGACCAGGAGACGGAGAACCGGTAGGCGCCCAGGCCGAGTTCGGACATCAGCCGGACGTCTTCGCGGAACCGGTGGTAATGGTCCACCGCCACGTCACCGGTGTGGCCTGCGAAGACCTTGCCCGGGGTGTGCGAGAAGGTGTCCCAGATGGACGGTGTCCGGCCGTGTTCACGGGCGGCGCCCTCGATCTGGTACGCGGCTGTGGCCGTGCCCCACAGGAAGTCGGGCGGGAACGAGCGGATGGCGGTGAGCGGCCGGGTCTCGGACGCGGTCATAGGAGAGCGCTCCCAACGCGGAGTACGGATGAGGCGGGGACAGGTCGACAAGAGGATCGAACGGATCAGTTCTTGACGGCGCCGGCCGTGATGCCGCCGACGATGTGCTTGCCGAGCACGGCGAAGACCAGCAGCAGCGGCAGCGTGGACAGGAGCGCGCCGGTCAGGACCACGGCCTGGTCGACGGTGTGGTTGCCCGCTCCGAGGCCGGCCAGGGCGACCTGGAGGGTCGGGTTGCCGTCGGGAGTCAGCGCGATGAACGGCCAGAAGAAGTCGTTCCAGGCCTGGACGAAGACGAGCATCCCGAGGACCGCCATCGCGGGCCGGGCGACCGGGAACACCACGTGCCAGATGATGCGCAGACTGTGCGCGCCGTCCATCCGGGCCGCCTCCACCAGCTCCACCGGCAGCGCCTCGATGAGGAACTGGCGCATGAAGAACACGCCGAAGGCGGCGACCAGCGAGGGCAGGACGACCGACTGGAGCTGGTCGACCCAGCCGAGGTCGGTGATGATCTGGTAGAGCGGGATCACGCTGAGCTGCGGAGGGATCGTCATGGTCGCCACCACCAGTCCCAGCATGGCTCCCCGGCCCTTGAAGGGCAGCTTGGCGAAGGCGAAGCCGGCCAGGGTGGAGAACAGCACCGTGGACAGGGCGACGAGCCCGGCCACGATCGTGGTGTTGACCAGGGCCTCGCCCATGTCGACCTGGTTCCAGGCGAAGGCGAGGTTGTCGAAGAGCCGGGGCCCGGGCAGCAGCGGGGCCGGCGCCTCGACCACCCGCTCGCCGGAGTGCGAGGCGGCGACGAGGTTCCAGTACAGCGGGAAGAGGGAGATCAGCGCGGCCAGTCCGAGCAGGACGTAGGTCAACGGTCCCGCGTGGTGCTGACGGCCTGCTGACGGGCGAAGACGTCGGGCGCGGGGCGTCGGAGCGGTGGTCGTGTCGCGTGTGTGGGCCATGACGTCAGCTCCCCGGCTTCCTGCGGTTCGAGCGGTTCAAGCGGTTCGATCGGTTCGATCGGTTCGTGCGCGAGACCGCCGTATGGATACCGCCGATGAGCAGCAGGAGCAGCAGCATGACCCAGGCGATGGCGGAGGCCTGGCCCAGCGCGCCCGTCACCCACCCCTTCTCGTACATGAGCAGGCTCAGCGTCTGGAACTGGTTGCCGCTGCCGCCGCTGATGCCGACGCTGCCGCCGAAGAGCATCGGCTCGCCGAACAGCTGGGTGGCGCCGATGGTGGAGACGATGATCGTGAAAAGGATCGTCGGCCGGATGGAGGGGATGGTGACACTGAGGAACTGGCGCCAGCGCGATGCCCCGTCCAGCGCCGCGGCCTCGTAGAGGTCCTGCGGTACGGCCTGCATCGCCGCCAGGTAGATCAGCGCGTTGTAGCCCGTCCAGCGCCAGGTCACGATCGTCGAAATGGCCATCTGCGCGGGCCACTTGGAGGATTCCCAGGCGACCGGGCCGAAGCCGGCCCAGTCCAGGGCCGTGTTGATCAGGCCGTAGTCCGTGTTGAACAGCTGGGCGAAGACGAGCGTCGCGGCCGCGATCGAGGTGGCGTACGGAGCGAGGATAGCGACGCGGAAGAACCCGCGGCCGCGGAGTCTGTAGTTGAGCAGGTGGGCCAGGCCGAGGGCCATCAGGAGCTGGGGAACGGTCGAGATCACACCGATGGTGAAGGTGTTGGCGAGCGCGTTCCAGAAGAACTCGCTCGTCGCCAGAGAGCTGTAGTTCTCCAGGCCCTTCCACTGCGCGCTGCCGCCGAGCTCCACCCGGTGGAGCGACAGCCAGCCCGTGTAGAGGAGCGGGAAGAGCCCGAAGGCGGCGAAGGTGAGGAAGAAAGGCGCGATGAAGACGTACGGGATCGCCTTCAGATCCAGGCGGTAGAGCGTGCTCCGCCATCCGGCACGGCCGGAACGGTGCGGGCCGGGGGCGGGGCTGGGACTCGGGGTGGGCGTCGGGGTGGAGGGCGGCGGGGAGCCGCCGCTCGTCGCCCGTACGGAGGTGGCCACGGGGCGTCCTTCCAGGTCAGCGCGTGCGGTGGTACGGACGGTGAAGGCCCGCCGCCCGCCGGCGGCGGGCCGTTCGCGGCCCCGCTACTGATCGATCTTGTCGTCGACCAGCTTCTTGACGTTCTCCCACGCCTTCGCCGGATCGGTGCCGCGCTGCTCGATGTCGAGGATGCCGTTGTCGGTGAGGAAGGTCTTCACCTGGCCGTCCCAGCGGCTGATCGGGGCGGGCGTGATACCGGCCGCGGCCGCCGAGTAGATCCTGCCGACCGGGGCGTCACCGAAGAACGGCAGCTTGGCGTCCTGCACGGCCGGCGAGGTGAGCGTCTCCTTGGTGGAGGGGATGTTGCCGTTCACGCCGAAGACCTTGGCGTGCTGCGCCGGTGCGGTCAGCCAGGCGGCGAGCTCGGCGGCCTCCTTGGCGTGCTTACCGGACTTCGGCACGGCGAGGAACGAGCCGCCCCAGTTCCCGGCCACGGGCGGCTCGGCGATGTCCCACTTCCCCTGGTTCTCGGCGCCCGCCTGGTCCTTGATGATGCCCGTCATCCAGCTCGGGCAGGCGACGGTGGCGAACTTCGAGTTCTTGAAGGCCGCGTTCCAGGTGCCCTTCTCGTCGAACTGGCGCAGCTTCGCGGTCAGTTCCCCCTTGGCTGCCGCCACCGCGGTGTCCCAGGCCTTCTTCACGCCGGGGCTGTTCTCGTAGTCCAGCTCGCCCTTCGCGTTGGCGTACTGCACCGGCTCGCTGGAGACGACGGCGTTGAACAGGCCGCTCGCGGAGTCGTGGAAGGCGGTCCCGGCCGGGGCGTTCTTCTTGTACGTCTCGCCGGCCGCGAGGAACTTCGACCAGTCGCCGGCCCAGAGCTTGGCGACCTCGGCGCGTTCCGTCGGCAGCTTGGCCTGGGCGAACAGGTCCTTGTTGTAGCAGATGGCCATCGGGCCGATGTCCGTGCCGAGGCCGATGACCTTGCCGTCGGCGGTGGTGGCCTGCTTGACCTTCCAGTCGAGGAACGCGCCGAGGTCCGCGCCGCCCGACGTGCCGAGGTCGGCCCACTTGCCCGCCATGGCGGGCCCGGTCGCCTCGGCGATGTAGCCCACTTCCAGGGCCTGGATGTCCGCGAGACCGCTGTCGCGGGACAGGCGCAGCTTGAGCGTGTCCCAGTACTTCTGGCCGTCGGCGACGTTCGACTCTTCGATCGTGATGTTCGGGTGGGTCTTCTCGTATTCTGCGTAGAGCTTGGCGCCGGTCGTGTTGTCGTAGCCGAAGGAACCGAAGGTCCCGATCCGCAGCGTGATCTTCTCCTCGGCGGCCGCGCCGTCGTCGCTGCCGCCGCTGTCGCAGCCGGTGAGCAGGGCCGTGCCGGCCGTGAGTACGGCGACCGCCGCGATCGCGGCACGGCGGCCGCGTCTGCTGCTGGAAGTGCGCATTCCACTCTCCTCGTCCAGGTGGTGCTCGTCGCGCGCCAGGGGGTCCGGCGGGCCCCCGAATGGGAGCGCTCCCACGTCGCTGCCGGAAGGTTGGTGCCTGGCGAGTGCGAGTGTCAAGACATGAACGCGGATTCGTTACGAGACGGCGTTCGAGGGCGTGGGCGCCCCCTTGATCGACGGGTACCGTCAGGTTCTGAACGCGAGACGTGGTGTCGGGCGGAGATCGTGAGTAGATTGGGAGTAGATTGGGAGCGCTCCCACCGTACGGCTCGGCGTACCGTGTTCCATGCGACCGGACGGGCGCGGGACGCGCTGTCGCACGAGGGGAGTTCGAAGTCGTGAGCGGAAGCCGGCAGAACGGCAGGCCCACCCTGGAAGAGGTCGCGGCCCTGGCCGGCGTCGGCCGGGGCACGGTCTCGCGGGTGATCAACGGCTCGCCGCGGGTGAGCGAGCAGGCCCGAGCGGCCGTCGCCCGCGCCGTCGCCGAGCTCGGGTACATCCCCAACCACGCGGCCAGGGCACTGGCCGGGAGCAGGACCGACGCGGTGGCCCTGGTCATCCCCGAGACCGAGGCCAGGCTGTTCGCGGAGCCGTACTTCCTCGATCTCATCCGGGGGGTGAGCGCCGAACTCGCCGAGGCGGACAAGCAGCTGCTGTTCACCCTGGTTCGGACCGAACGTGAACGCCAGCGGTTCGAACAGTACTTGGCCGCCCAGCGGGTCGACGGCGTGCTGCTGGCGTCCGTCCACGCGGACGATCCGCTGCCCGAGCGGGTACGGGAGCTCGGGCTGCCGCTCGTCATGAACGGCCGGCGCTCGGAGGCCGAACCCGTCGCCTACGTGGACTCCGACAACATCGGCGCGGGGCGGGCGGCCGTCGCCCACCTCGCGTCGCGCGGACGGAGCAGGATCGCGACGATCAGCGGGCCACTCGACATGTATGTGGCCCGTGCGCGCCTGGGCGGCTACCGCGCGGGTCTCGCCGAGGCCGGCCTCGCCCCCGACGAGTCGCTCGTGGCGACGGGGGACTTCACGGAAGAGGGCGGCAGACTGGCGATGGGCGAGCTCCTCGAACGCGCCCCCGGCCTGGACGCTGTCTTCGCCGCCTCCGACGTGATGGCGGCCGGCGCGCGCGGTGTGCTGCGCCAGGCCGGGCGACGGGTTCCCGAGGACGTCGCCCTCGTCGGGGTCGACGACTCGGCCGTGGCCCGCCTGATGGATCCCCCGCTGACCAGCGTGCGCCAGCCGATCGAGGAGATGGGCCGCACGATGACCAGGCTGCTCCTCCAGGAGATCGCGGAGGCGTCCGGAGCCGCTTCCGCGATGGCCGGGGGGCCGCGCCGGGTCCTGCCGACCGAGCTGATCGTGCGTGACTCCTCCTGACGGGCAGGCCCCCGGGGGGTGTGGGGAGGGGCCCGAAAGCCCCTCCCCGTGACCTCAGTTCATCGTCGATCCGATCGTCGTGGAGCCGGTCGTCAGGAACGTCGTCGCCGGGAGCGAACCGTCGGCCTTCCTGGCGCCGTACGCGCTGGTGGCGTCCTTGCTGAGGAAGGGCGGGGTGACGATCCCCGAGTCCCAGTTGTTGGCGGCCGAGACGACCGAGGAGCCCCGCTTCGCGAGCCCCGAGGCATTGCCCACGGCCAGGTTCCGGGCCAGCCGGGCCGCCCCGGTCGCGAAGTAGTAGCCCCACTTCCCGTTGGCGTAGGCGGTCGTACGGTTGATGACGATGGCGCCCCTGTTGCTGTTCTCGGTGAAACCGTTGCCCGCGTTGTCCCAGGCCGCCGAGTTGTTGACGACATGGGCGACGACCTCGCCGTCGCCACCCAGCTTGTAGCCGTTGCCGTCACCCGCGAAGGCGGAGTCCGACCAGCGGTTCCTGCCGTTGCCGTAGGCCCAGGTGTGTTCGATCGTCACGGGGCTGGACCAGGACCACAGGTCGATGCCGTCGTCGGAGTTGTTGAAGAGCCGCGCCCCGGTGATCAGGTTGCCGGTGCCCGAACCGAACTTGACGGCGACTCCGTCGGCGTTCTCGCCGTGGTTGGCCGCGTCGTAATGGCCGTACGAGTCGAGGTTCCTCACGACGTTGTTGTTCGTGTCGTCGCCGGTGAGCGTGAAGCCGGAGTCGCCACCGTTGATCGTCTTGATGCGGGACCACTCGGTGCCCGTGCACGAAGTGCAGACGACGGCGCTGTCGGGGGAGTTCTGGAACGTGAGGTCGGAGACGGTCCAGTAGTCGGCGGTCAGTTTGAAGATCCAGGACCCGGCGGGCAGCTTCGAGCCGTCGATCTTCACCGCCTCCGAGCCGTAGGGCTGGAGCCGGATGCGGCTGCTCGCGGTGCCGTTGGCGGTGGACTGCAGGACGGCGGTCGGGTAATAGGTGCCGCCGCGGACCTGGATGACCGTACCGGGTGTGGCGTTCTTGACCGCGGCGGCCAGCTCGGTCGCGGTGGCGACGACGACGGTGGCGGCATGGGCGGGGGTGGTCAGTGCGCCGAAGCCGGCGGTGGTGGCCAGGAGGGACAGGGCGACGAGGGTGCTGCGCTTGCTTCCGCTGTGAGACATGACGTGCGGGTCCTCTCGTAGGTCAGGAACAGGCGGGCAGGGGACGCCAGTCGGCGAGACGGTGATCGCGTGTGGCCGACTCGGCCTCGGGGAGGGTGAGTTGAGGGCGGTTCTGCGGGACGCCGATCTCCGCGCCCGGACCGGTGTTGCGGTACTCCGCGAAGCGCTGCGCCTGCCACGGATGGGCGTCGCGCATGTTCGCGTACGGCGCGGTGGCATCGATGCCGGGGCCGAGCACGCTGTCGCGCACGACGAGCGACGGCCAGGCGGTCGGGTCGGAGCCCGGGACCCAGGGCCGGGCCAGCTTGTAGAAGCCGTCCGGTGCCTCGCTCGTCACCCGGCAGCGGACGGCCAGGAAGCCGTACGGGTTGCCGCGGGCGGTGGAAGGGGCGAAGACGAAGCCGTACGGGGCACCCGGCAGATCGGTGCGGAGCAGGGTGCGGAAGTGGCAGTGTTCGAACACGGCACGGGCCCGGCCGAAGACGAAGTCGACATCGCCCTCGACGTAACAGTGCGCGAAGTACTGGCGGGCGACCGCGGCCAAGCCCGTCGAGTCGGCGTAGAGCGTGTCCTGGTGTCCGAGGAACCGGCAGTGGAAGAAGGCTGACCGGTCGCCCTGGACCTTGAGCGCGACTGCCTGCGTGCCGGGATTCCCGGGGAGGTCGGTGCGCAGGAAGTCATTGGCGAAGGTGATCCACTGCGCCGTGAATCCGTCGGCCTGGACGGTCGTGGTCGCCGAACCGGTCGTGCCGTACGTGCCTCCGTCGGGCCGGGCCGTTCCGGCCGCGTTGTCGTACACCACGGTGACGTCGCCGGGGTTCTCGCTCGCGCCGATCCAGGTCATGGCGCCGCGGTCCGGGCCGACGGCGACGGTCTCCCGGTACGTCCCGGGAGCGAGGACCAGCGTCCAGCCGGGTCCGTCCGCCGCGCTCACCGCGGCCCGGACGCCGGTGTGGTCGCCGAGGCCGCCCGGGTGTACGTACAGGGTGCGGTCGGTGAGCCGGGCCGCGGGTGAACCGAACCGGCCGAACGGGCCGGCGCCGACGGGGCCGGCGGCGGGACCTGGGAGGGCGGCGGCGGGACCGGCCGGCAGGGCGAGCGCGAGCGCCGCACCCGCGCCGGCGGTGAACAGGGAACGGCGGCCGAGGACGGCCGGTGGATGGTGCGAGGGCATGGGGGAGCTCCTTCGCTGCGAAAAGGAAGGGGAAGAGCAGAAAGGTGGAGAGACGGCCCGAAGGTCAGCGCAGCCGGCCCGCGCCCGCGCGGTGGCCGACGAGGGCGGGCACGGCCCGCGGCACGTCCACCCGGGTGCGCAGCGAAGGCGTCCAGCCCGCGTCCGCGCGCAGGATCTCGTCGGGGAACTGGGCGTTGTGGACCGCGAGAAGGTCGACCTGCGCACCGTTGACGACGTTGCCCGCAGCGGTGACCGGGGCGTCCTTCCACTTCTTGAGGATCTTGCCGGGCTGGACGCCGTCGGCGAGCGTGAAGGCGTTCTTCTCCGCGACGAGCTGGGACTCGAATCCGATGCCGAAGCTGTAGGCGTATCCCGTGGCGGCCACCACGAAGTGGTTGTTGTACGCGTCGACCTTGCCGAAGCGGACCCTGGGCGCCCGCTCGACGACGTTCTCGAAGAGGTTGTGGTGCAGGGTGACACGGAGCCTGCCGCGGTCGGTGGCACCCGCGCTGTCGCTGTTGCCGATCATCAGGGTCTTGTCGTGGTCCGCGAAAACGTTCCACGAGACGGTGACCAGGTCGGCGCCGCGCACGATGTCCAGCTCGCCGTCGTGCTGCTGGTAGGGCTCACCGTAGTACGAGGGCAGCGAACTGTCCGGGTGGGCTCCGTCGGTGAACGTGTTGTGGTCGACCCACACATGGGTGGAGCCGTACACGACCATGCTGTCGTACTCGGAGTTCCACGCCCCCGTCGCGCCGTCCGTCGGGTCCCACTGCGGGAAGCAGTCGAGCGGGCTCTCCACGGTCAGGTTGCGGACGACGACGTTGTCCACGCCCTGGATCTGCAGGCTGCCGCCCGTGATCCCGGCATTCCTGCCCACGCCGACGATCGTCGTGTTGGCGGGGACGTACGCCTTGACGGCCTTCCCCTGAGCCTTGGCGGAGGCCGCGCGCAGATCCTCCTGCTCCCCGCTGACCTCCGTTTCGTATCCCCAGACCGCGGGGTCGTAGGCCGCGAGGTACGCCTCGAAGTCGTACCCGGGAGCCTCGAAGGCCGCGCAGCCGGCGGCCGTGGCGTTCAGCGTCCCCACGACCTTGACGATCCGCGGCTCCGTGCCCGCGACGGCGAGCGCCCCACGGAGCTCCTCCCACGTCGTGACGGTGAAGACACGGGAGGCATCGGCCGCGGCGCCGCCGCTGGTCCCCGTCCCCTCCGACGCCCAGCCGTCGCCGGCCGGAAGAACCTGGCGGGCGGGTTCGGCAGCGGCCGGCGAGGCCGTCGCCGGCTGCGCGGTCCATGCGGGACCGGTGAAGCTCAGGGCGAGGGCGGCGGCGCCCACCACCCGTATCCTTGTGTGTCGCATGCTCAGCTCTCCTTGTCATTCGGCCAGGTGATCCACCGGACGGGAACCTCCTCGTCCGTGCGGCGGGTGTCGCCCGGGGCGAGGACGCCGGTGTGGAGGAGTCCGGCGGCGACCAGCCGAGCCACGGCGATCGCGCCCGGCGGGTTGAAGTGGGTGTTGTCCTGTTCGGTCGCGGTCCAGTTGAAGTACGCCTTCGTGGTCTCGGGGCCGAGCTCCTGCCAGAGCGCCAGGGACAGTTCCTGGACGTCGAGGAGCGTGACGCCTTCCTCCCGGGCGACCTGCCGCATCGCGGCCGGGTATTCCCCGTGGGTGCGCAGGGCGGTGCCGTCCGCGTCGAACCTGCGGCGCTCGACGGAGGTGGCGAGCACCGGCAGGGCCCCGCGCTCTCGCGCGCCGTCGACGTACCGGCACAGGTTCTCCTGGTACGAGGTCCAGGGCTCGGTGTACCGCGTGGGGTCGGCTGCCTTCTGGTCGTTGTGGCCGAACTGGATCAGCAGCAGGTCGCCGGGCCGGATCAGGTCCAGGACCGCGTCCAGCCGGCCCTCGTCGATGAAGCTCTTGGTGCTGCGCCCGTTGACCGCGTGGTTGGCGACCGCCACGTCCCTGTGCAGGAAGAAGGGCAGTGCCATGCCCCACCCCGTCTCCGGGGCGGCGCCGGCGTACTTCTGCGCGGCCGTGGAATCGCCGGCGATGTACAGGGTGCGCATGCGCTCGTCTCCTCGGGACAGGGCTGCGGCGGGGGCCGCGGCCAGGGCGAGCGCGAGCCCCGTCCCCGCCGCGACCACCTGGCGGCGGCTGACGCTCACTTGTTCTGCGTCTTCCACTCGGCCTGCGCCGTGTTCAGCTGCCCGGCGAGGCTGTCCAGGAACTCCTTCGACGTGGACTTGCCGAGCAGGACCTTCTGGAACGCGGGCTCGTTGTCCGCCTTGGAGATGGTGTTCCAGTCGGGCAGGTAGTACGGCAGCTGCACGATGGCGGCCTTGCCGCTGAAGAGGACCTCGGCGGCGAGCCTGGTCGGTTCTGCCTGCTGGATCCAGGGGTCCCGGGCCGCCTCGGTGTTGGCCGGGATCGCGCCCGCCGACTCGTTCCACTTGCTGTTGGAGGCGTGTGAGGCGGCGAACTCGATGAACTTCCAGGCCGCGGCCTTGTTCTTGCTCGAAGAGAACAGGCCGAGCCCGTCGACCGGGTGGGAGACCTGCACCCGGGTGCCGTCGTCCATGGTCGGGTTCGGAACGCCCCGGAACTTCTCCGTGCCGAGCGCCTTCACATGGTCCTTGTACGAGCCCAGGTTGTGGCTGACCATGCCGATCTCGCCGCTGTCCCACTGGGCGACCATCTTGGTGAAGTCGTTGTTGACGTCCGCCGCCGGGGTGTTCTTCTTGAACAGTCCCACGTACTTCTCCAGCGCGGCCACGTTCCTGGGGTCGTTGACCGTGGACTTGTCACCGTCCCAGAAGCTGGTGACCCCGCTCTGGCCGTACATGGCGTCCAGCGCCTGGGCGATGGAGCCCGCGCCGCCGCGGATGGTGTAGCCGAACCTGTTCGCGTCCTTCTGCGTCAGCTTGTCGGCCGCCGCGTAGAAGGCGGACCAGGTGGTGGGAGCCTCGAGGCCGGCCGCCTGGAACAGGTCGGTGCGGTAGTAGAGGACGCCGTTGCTGGCGGAGGTGGGGACCGTGAAGAGCTTGTCCTTGCCCCCCGCGGACTTCACGCTCTCGACCATGCCCGCGTTGAGCTTGCCCTTGAGCGCGCTGTCCTCGACCCGCGCGTCGAGGGGCTCCAGGGCCTTCTGCGCGGCGATCCCGGCGAGCATCGCGGCTCCGACGCCGCCGACGTCCGGAAGGCCGCCGCCCTGGATGGCCGTGTCGTACTTGGACTGCACCTCGGTCGAGGCGATCCCCACGTAGTTCACCTTGATGTCGGGGTTCTGCTTCTCGAAGTCCTCGATGATCGCCTTCCAGACGTCGGTGCGGACACCGCCGTTGTTGTCCCAGAAGGTGATCTGTCCCTTGCCCGGTCCCTCGCCGCCCTTGTCGCCCGCCGCGCCGCTGCCGTCGTCTCCGCAGGCGGTGGAGGTCAGGGCGAGCGCGGTGGTCAGGGCGAGGGCACAGACGGCTCTGCGCCGCCCGTCACGGAAGATGGTCATCGTCGGCTCTCTTCTCTCGCGGTCTTTCGGGGATGGTGTTGCGGAGCGGCTCATGCGGGGACCGCCTTGTGCACCAGCGCCGCCGCCTCTGCCCGTCCCAGCCGTCCGTCGGCCACCACGGTGACCACCCGCCGGACGACCGTCGCTCCGGCGGCGACGGGCAGCCGCCGGTCGTGGGCGAGGCAGGACCCCACTCCCGGGTACTCGGCGGCGCGTACGAACCACGGATCGCGCCGGGTCTCCTCGGTCGCACCGGCGAAGACCAGGGTCCAGCCCTCGCCGGCCAGCGCGACCCAGCCGGCGCGGGAGCCGTGCACGGCAGCCTCGCCGTCCGCGTCCGCGCCGAAGACGGCCGGCGGCGCGGCCTCCTTGGGCGCACGCCAGAAGAAGCCGCCGTAGGCCGCGCCCGGCCGTCCGTTGGTGGCCGGGCTGCCGATGGACAGGGCCTGGCCCGACACCTCGGTGAGCGAGAAGGTGAAGTCCAGGGCCCAGGCCGATTCGCTCAGCACCGCCGTGGCCACGGTCCGGTGTTCGCGCAGGAGCACCCGGTCCCCGGCCGTCCAGCTCAGCCGCTCCACGAACCCGTCGGGGGCGCGGAGCGTGAAGCCGTCGTGGCGCTGCACGCCGTGGTTGTCGAGCGGGGTCGGCCCGCGGTCGCGGACGAAGGTGCGCCCGCCCCAGAAGTTGCGGCCCGCCACATCCGGTACGGCCACGCCCACGCCGAGGTGGTGCGGGTGGTCCTGGGGCATCAGCTCGGTGACACGGACCCCTGCCAGGGTCGTGACGGGATGCAGATGGGGCCGGGGGGAGTGGTCCCCCGCCAGGGCGGGGCGGGTGGTGTAGTGGGCCACGGGACGGCCGGCGCAGCACAGGACCAGTGCGGGGTTCATCGGGTCTCCGCCCTGAACGGCAGGGTCCAGGGGGCGTCGAGTTCGGAGTACAGGCCGAGCGTGTGGGCACTCGTGTCGACGAGCTTGCCGATCCCGTCGACGACCCGGCGGGGCGCGCTCGCGCCCGCCTCGGTGTGCCAGTACGCCTCCGGCAGCGCCACCGGATCGGGCGCCAGCCGGATCGCCTCCACGACCCGCATGAACGCCCCGGTCTGCGCGGGCGGTACGCGCAGTGCCTCGCCGTCGGTCACATGCCCGACGAGGTTCTCCAGGAGATCGGTCCGGCCGTGGACCACCTCCTCCGGGCCGTGCCCGGCCCGCTGGAGCAGCACCCGGTCCTGCCGGTACCAGAAGGTGACGCGGCCCCGACTGCCGTGGACCATCACGTACGGCTCGGAGTCCGTCTCGGCGCACAGGGTCGCCGCGACGGTGACCCGGCTGCCCGTCGTGGTGGAGATCCGGACGCAGGAGGTGTCGTCGGATGCGATGGCGTTCGCGCGCAGGAGCTCGGCCTCGATGGACTCGACGTCCTCGGCGCGGGTACTGCCGGCGAGGGCCAGCGCGGTGGCGACGGCGTGGGCCAGCGGGTTGGTGAGGGCGCCGTCGACGACGTCGACGCCGTCCAGGACCCGCTGGCCGGCCCAGGGCGCGCGCCGGAAGTACGCCTCGTCCCGGACCCACGCACCGGCCGCGCCGACGCCGAGGAGTTCGCCGATATGGCCCTCCTCGATCAGCCGCCTGATGGCGGGAACGGCATGCGAGCCGAGGGACTGGAAGCCGATCTGGCAGGCGGTGCCGGCCGCCGCGACTCCCTGCGCCATCCGGCGGAACTCCGCGTACGAAGGGGCCGGCGGCTTCTCGAGGAGGACGTGCGCCCCGTGGCGGGCGGCGGTCAGAGCGAGATCGGTGTGGGTCTGGATCGGCGTCGAGATCACGGCGATCCGGGCCCCGGTGGAGGCCATGAGCGCGTCGAGGTCCGAGGACTGGTCCGGTGTGCCGAACCCGTCCAGCTCCTCGGCGCCGAGTGGCCGCAGCTCGCAGACACCGGCGAGGCGGACCAGGCCGAGGCGCTCGAGCCGGCGGATGTTCAGCAGGTGCGACCGGCCGTGGCCGCGCGCGCCCGCCAGGACCACGGGAAGCGGGGTGCGCAGGGTGCCGGGGCCGTTGCTCATCCCTTCACCGCCCCTGCGCTGAAGCCGGTGACCAGCCACTTCTGGATGAAGGCGAACACGATCACGACGGGCACGGCTGCGATCACGCCGCCCGCGGCGAGCGCACCCAGGTCGACGCTGTCCGCCCCCATGAGGGTGTTGAGGCCGACCGGAATGGTCTGCTTGTCCTGGCTGCTGAGGAACATCAGCGCGAAGAGGAAGTGGTTCCAGGCGTGGACGAAGGCGAAGGAGCCGACGGCGACCAGGCCGGGCCGCAGGAGCGGCAGGACGACGATCCGGAACGCGCTGAAGCGGTGGCAGCCGTCGACCCAGGCGGCCTCCTCCAGGGAGTACGGCACGTTCTTGATGAAGCCGCTGATGAGGATCATGGACAGGGGGAGCTGGAAGACGGTCTCCGCGATGATGACGCTGCCCAGAGAGTTGATCATCCGCAGACTGGCGAAGGTCTGGAACAGCGGTACGAGCAGCAGCGCACCGGGCACGAACTGGGAGCACAGCAGGGCCAGCATGAAGCCCTTCTTGACCCGGAAGTCGAAGCGGGCCAGGGCGTAGCCGCCGGCGAGCGCGATCACGGTGGTCATCACCAGCGTCGCGAGGCCGATGAGCAGGCTGTTCTGGAAGAAGGTCGCGAAACTCCGCTCGGTCCACACCTTCTCGAAGTGCTCGGTGGTCATGGGCCACGGCACCAGTGAGGTGGAGCCCGCCGGCCTGAGCGCGAAGAGCAGTATCCAGTAGAAGGGGATCAGGGTGAACAGGAGGTAGATGCCGAGCGGCAGGTAGATCTGCCACCGGGGGATCTCGTCCCAGGCGCGCCGCCGTTTCACTTGCTCTCGCCTCCGAACTTGCTCAGGCGCAGATAGACCATCGAGCAGAAGAGAAGGATCACGAACGCCACCGTCGTCAGCGCTGAGGCGTATCCGAAGTTGTGGGCGTCGACACTGGTGTTGGCGATGTAGAGGGGCAGCGTCGTGGTCTCGCCCGCGGGGCCGCCACCGGTCAGGGTGTAGAGGAGGTCGACGTTGTTGAACTCCCACACGGCTCGCAGCAGGGTGGACAGCACGATCGCGTCCCTGAGGTGCGGCAGCGTGATGTGGAGGAACTGCCGCAGCCGGCCCGCCCCGTCCACCTCGGCCGCCTCGTACAGGTCCTTGGGTACGGACTGGAGGTCGGCGAGGATGAGGATCGCGAAGAAGGGGACGCCGCGCCACAGATCGGCGACGACCACCGCGGAGAAGACCGTGGAGGTGTCGGACAGCCAGGACGCGCCGTACTCGCCGATTCCCATGTCCGCGAGATAACGGGTGATGCCCGTCTGGGAGTTGTAGAGCAGCACCCAGATGGCGGAGGTCAGCACTCCGGAGACCGCCCACGGGGAGAACACCAGGGCCCGGCCCAGGGCGCGGCCCGCGAACGTCTGGTTGACGATCAGCGCGAGGGCCAGGCCGAACAGCAGCTGCAGGCTCACCTCGACGGCGACCCATTTCGCGCTGAAGGTCAGCGTCCCCCAGAAGTGCGGGTCGTCGGTGAAGACGTGCACGAAATTGTCGAAGCCGGCGAAGCCGTTGCGCCAGGGCTTGGTGGGGTTGTAGTGCTGCAGGCTGTAGTAGAAGACGCTGAGCACGGGGTAGGCGATGAAGCCGAGCATCAGCAGCCCGGCGGGCGCGATCAGCAGGTACGGCAGTCGGCGGGGGGCGGCTCCCGTGCGGCGGCGGCCGGGTACCTCGGGGGCCCGGGAGGCCCTGGGGGCCTTCGGCACCGGGGCCTGAGGTGGTCGGGTCACAGCTGAGGCCATGACGGTGGCTCCGTTCTCGGTGTTTCGGACAGGCGGATTCGCCGGATGCGCGAGGGGAGTCAGCCCGCGTAGGGATCGGGGGTCGCCCCGGGCCGGGCCAGGAACTCGAAGTCGCATCCCGTGTCGGCCTGGGTGATCTGCTCGCTGTACAGCGCCCCGTAGCCGCGTGCGTAACGGGCCGGCGGCGGGGTCCACGCCTCCCGCCGGAGCGCCAGCTCGTCCTCGGGAACGTGGAGGTGAAGGGTGCGTTCCGCGACGTCGAGGGTGATCGCGTCGCCCGTGCGGACCAGGGCGAGCGGCCCTCCGACGTACGACTCGGGGGCGACATGGAGTACGCACGCGCCGTAACTCGTGCCGCTCATCCGGGCGTCGGAGATGCGCACCATGTCCCGCACGCCCTGCTCCAGCAGGTACTTGGGGATCGGCAGCATCCCGTACTCCGGCATCCCCGGGCCGCCCTTCGGCCCGGAGCCCCGCAGCACGAGCACATGAGCCGCGGTGATCCCGAGCGCCGGGTCGTCGATGGTCCGCTGCATCGTGCGGTAGTCGTCGAAGACCACCGCCGGACCGGTGTGCTTCAGCAGGTGCGGCTCGGCGGCGATGTGCTTGATGACCGCGCCGTCCGGGCAGAGGTTCCCGCGCAGCACGGCGACCCCGCCCTCGGGCGCCAGTGCCCGGTCGCGCACCCGGATCACCTCGTCGTCGTGCACGCGGCCCCCGTCGAGCCGCTCTCGCAGCGTGCTGTGGGAGACGGTCGGCCGGTCGAGATGGAGCACGTCGGTGAGGCGGGAGAGGAATCCGGGCATGCCGCCGGCGAAGTGGAAGTCCTCCATGAGGAACCGCCCTCCGGGGCGGAGGTCGGCCAGCACCGGCACGGTCCGCGCGATCCGGTCGAAGTCGTCCAGAGTGAGCTCCACCCCGGACCGGCCGGCCATGGCGATCAGGTGGATGACCGCGTTGGTCGACCCGCCGAGCGCCAGGACGGCGGCGACCGCGTCCTCGTACGCCTCCCGGGTCAGGACGCTCGACAGCCGCAGGTCCTGCCGTACGAGCTCCACGATCCGCATCCCGGAGGCGGCCGCCATCCGGTCATGGGCCGAGTCGACCGCCGGGATCGAGGACGCGCCCGGCATCGTCACGCCGAGGGTCTCGGCTGCGGCGGTGAGCGTGGAGGCCGTGCCCATCGTCATGCAGTGGCCGGGGGAGCGGGCCAGGCCGCTCTCCAGCTCGGCCATCTCGCAGTCACCGATCAGGCCCGCCCGCTTGTCGTCCCAGTACTTCCACATGTCGGTGCCGGAACCGAGGGTCTCGCCCCGCCAGTGGCCGGGCAGCATCGGTCCGGCCGGCACGAAGACGGCCGGCAGGTCCACCGACGCCGCACCCATCAGCAGCGCCGGGGTCGACTTGTCGCAGCCGCCCAGGAGAACCGCGCCGTCGACCGGGTAGGAGCGCAGCAGCTCCTCCGTCTCCATCGCGAGGAGGTTCCGGTAGAGCATGGGCGTCGGCTTCTGGAAGGTCTCGGAGAGGGTGGAGACCGGGAATTCGAGCGGGAAGCCACCGGCCTGCCACACGCCCCGCTTCACGGCCTGCGCGCGGTCGCGGAGATGGACGTGGCAGGGGTTGATGTCGGACCAGGTGTTGAGGACCGCCACGACCGGCTTGCCCAGGTGCTCCTCGGGGAGGTAGCCGAGCTGGCGCGTGCGGGAGCGGTGGCTGAACGCGCGCAATCCGTCCGTGCCGTACCACTGGTGGCTGCGCAGCTGCTCGGGCTGCCTGCTCATGCCTGCCATCCGGCGGCTATCGCGGCGACCTCGGCACGTGCGGACACGGGCAGTTCGCGGCTGGGCGGGCGGATGTCGCGGCGGCACAGACCGAGCGAGGCGAGGGCCTCCTTGACGACGGTGACGTTGTCGGCGCTGCCGTTGGCGGCCCGCAGTTCCTCGAAGCGGCGGATCCGCTCCCACACCTTCATCGCGGCCGGGTAGTCGCCTGCCCGCAGGGCCGACAGCATCTCCAGGGAGAGCGGAGGGCAGACGTTGACGAGGCCGGAGGTGAAGCCGGTCGCGCCGCCCGCGAAGTAGGAAGGGGCGTACGGCTCGGCGAGCCCCGCCACCCAGACGAACCGGTCGAGTCCCGCGTCACGGGCGAAGCCGGCGAACCCGGCCGCGTCGGGGACGGCGTACTTGACGCCGACCACGTTCGGACAGGCGTCTGCGAGATCCGCGAGCCGCACCCCGCTCAGCTGCGGGTTGCGGATGTAGGGAACGACACCGAGCTCGGGTACGGCCTCGGCTATGGCCCGGTGGTAGTCGACCCAGCCGTCCTGCGAGACGTACGGGTGCACCGGCTGGTGCACCATCAGCATCTGTGCGCCACAGGCCCGTGCGTGACGGGCGGCCGCGACCGCCGTGGGCACGTCGTGGCCGACGCCGACCAGCACCGTGGCGTCGCCGCCCGCCTCGTCGATGGTCAACTCGGTGACCATGCGGCGCTCTTCGGGCGTCAGGGCATAGAACTCGCCGGTGTTCCCGTTGGGCGTGAGCGTGCGCACCCCGCCGTCGATCAGACGGCGGAGCAGGGTGCGGTGAGCCGCGGTGTCGAGCTCGCCGACCGCGGTGAAGGGCGTGACGGGAATGGCCACGACCCCGGCGAGCGCGGTCCTCAAGGTTTCGAACGTCGTGGTCACTCGCCCTCCCCGCTCTCCCGGGGGAAGGCCCGCTGGACGAAGGAGGCGATGTGGTCGTGGACGGCCAGGCCGGCCCGGTCCGCGTGGCCGGCGGCCGCGAGCCGCAGTATCTCCTCGTGTTCGGCGGCCTCGTGCTCCCACGAGGGGACGGCCGCCCAGGCCACGGTGGAGACCAGGGCGGCCTGGTCGCGCACCTCGTCGAGCATCCGGCCGAGCAGCGGATTGCCGCAGGGCAGATAGAGGGCGCGGTGGAACTCGCGGTTGGCCAGCGAGCGTTCGGCGGGATCCTCGGCCCCGGCGGCCCGCCGCAGCGCCTCGCGCGCCGCGTCGAGCGGGGCGCGCGCCGCTACCGTGCGGCGGACCGCCTCGGGCTCCAGGAGCAGCCGTACGTCGTATACCTCGCGGGCCATGTCGGCGTCGACCATGCGCACGGTGACGCCCTTGTACTGGCTCATCACCACGAGGCCGCTGCCGGCAAGGGTCTTGAGCGCCTCGCGCACCGGGGTCTTCGACACCCCGAAGTGGGCTGCGAGTTCGGTTTCCACCAGGGCCTGGCCGGGGCTCAGGACTCCGGTGAGGATGTCGTGTTTGATCGCCTCCAGAACGTACTGGGTGCGGGACGGGATGGGGGTGGGCGCGAAGGCCATGACGCACTCTCAGATCTCGTGTATCGCGTCTCATATATGACGTACGAAGTGCAATGACGTGAAGCTATGGGGCAGTTGGTGTTTCGTCAATGCTTCGCGCACGAAGATGTGAAAGCGCTTTCTATCGGCCGTCAGTGCGGCCAGCGCGGCGGCTCGGTGCAGAACCGCCCGCCGAGGAACAGGTCGTCGGGGTCGCCCTCGTCCGGAATCCCCTGCTCGGCGATGAGCCGCTCCGCGAACCGTTCCGAGTCGTCCCGCGGCTCGTAGCCGATGGCCCGCGCCGAGGAAAGGTCCCACCACAGCCGGCTGTTGGCGGAGGAGCCGAACACGACCGTGTGCCCCACGTTCTCGGCGGTGAGCGCCGCGTGCAGCAGCCGTGCGCAGTCGGCGGGGCTCAGCCACAGCGACAGCATCCGCACCGACGTCGGCTCGGGAAAGCAGGAGCCGACCCGCACCGAGACGGTCTCGATCCCGTGGAGGTCCCAGTAGAGCTGGGCGAGGTCCTCCCCGAAGCACTTGGACAAGCCGTAGAAACTGTCGGGCCGGCGCGGGGTGTCGACGGGGACCAGCGGGTCGCCGCCCCGCGGGCGCGGGGTGAAGCCGACGGCGTGGTTGCTGGAGGCGAAGACCACGCGGCGCACCCCCTCCTCGCGGGCGGCCTCGTAGAGGTGGTGCAGGCCGGTGACGTTGGCGGCGAGTACCTTCTCGAAGGTGGACTCCAGGGATATCCCGGCGAGGTGGACGACGGCGTCCACACCCCTGACCGCCTCCCGCAGCGCCTCGCGGTCGGCGAGGTCTGCGACGATCGCGTCCGGGGCGCCGTCGACCGGCACCAGGTCGAGCAGCCGGAGCTCGTATCCGTACGTGGGCAGCAGCTCCCGCATCAGGGTGCCGACGCCCCCGGCCGCGCCGGTGAGCAGGACGGTGCGGGGTCTGCGGGTGTGTGAAGTCTCCATGCGCAGAAGGTAGTCACATATGTGAACGCGCGGGAGGGCGATGCGAAAGATCGTCCACGGCGGGCAGCTGCTTGACGATCTCGAGCGCGGGTGCCTACTGTTCGCAACGCTCCGGGGCATGGCGGGAGTTCACCTGCCCGAGCATTCCTGAATCCACGCACGGGCGGTGAGGTTCCGATGGTGACGGCGACCGGATACGCGTACCCCTGGGACTTCGCCGACGACCCGGCAGCTGTCGACCGGGCGCGCGAGGTCGGCGTGGAGAGGGTGGCCGTGGCGGCGAACTACCACAGCACCCGCGCCGCCACCCCGCTCCACCCGCGGCGCCGCCTGGTGGACGCCGCGCACGCCGCCTGCTACCTCCCGATCCGCCCGGCCGCGTGGCAGGGCATGAGGCTGGTGCCGCGCGCTTCCCGGTGGACCGTCCCCGGCTCCTTCGCCGCGGCCCGGAAGGCGCTCGCCGGCGCGGGACTGCGGGTCGACGCGTGGACCGTCCTCACCCACAACAGCGCACTGGGCAGGGAGCACCCGGACCTCGTACGGCGCAACGCGTTCGACGAGCCGTACACGTACGCCCTGTGCCCGCAGGCACCCCAGGTCGCCGACTACTGCGCGACCCTCGTCCACGAGGTCGCCGTGCTCGGCGAGGCCGACGGCCTGATCCTGGAGGCCGCCGGTCCGCTGGGCGTGGACCACGGCGGGCACCATGACAAGACCGAATTCGCCCAGTGGACCCCTGTCCAGCGACAGCTGCTCTCGCTGTGCTTCTGCGCCTCCTGCCGGCGCGCACAGCGGGCGGCGGGCCTCGATCCCGAACGGATCGCGGACCGGGTCCGCGCGGCCGTCGGCCCGGCGCACCCGCCGAAGACGCTCGAGGACGCCCTCGGGCCGCAGACGGTCGCCGTGCTGCGCGGCTGCGCAGACGCGTCCGCGTCCGCCCTGCACACCCGCCTGGTCGCCACCGCGCGCACCGCCGCGCCCGGGATCCGGATCACCGTGCACGGCTCCGCGTCCCCGTGGGCCACCGGGGCCTTCGCACCCCTGGGGCAGGCCGTGACCGACGGCGTCGACGCGGTGGTCGCCAACTGCTGGGCGGCCGAGCCCGGTGGTGGTCCGGTCGCCGCCCTCCGCGACCTGGCGCCGCGGTCCACCGCCGTCGGCGGCTATTTCCGCCCCGAGACCCTGCCCGCGGACGAGGCGGACCTCACCGCGCTGGCCGCACACCATGTGGCCGCGGGTCTCGGCGAGGCGCACCTCTACCACCTGGGCCTGGTTCCGCGCGCGGGCCTGGACCGCTTGCGGGACCTCGTCACGGCCCTGCGGAGCGCGTGAGCCGTACGGAACCGGGCGGCTCCGTACGGCTCACGGCTCTCATGGGCGCTTCGTCACAGCGCCGGCTGGGCGTTCTTCAGGAGCTCCTGGAACTGGGCCGAGAACCACTGGCCCGCCAGCGGCGCGTCCGGGAGGGAACCCGACATGCTGTTGCCGTTGCGGACGTTCCCGGTGTAGGTCGGGTCGCACATCCGGTCGAAGCCCTTCCCCTCGTCGTTCGGGATCTCCTTGCTGGCGCCGTCGGACTCGCCCGGGGGCTTCATCCACACGTAGGCGTCGATGCCCGCGGCCGGTGCGGCCTGGGGCCGTTCGCCGAGGCCGGCGCCGGACTGGTTGCACCAGTTGCCGGGGTTGATGCGCCGGTCGTAGCGGCCCCCGTTGACGTAGGTGTTGACGTCGGTCGTGGCGCCCGGGCCGGTGGGCCGGGCGGTGCCGCCCCAGCCGTTGCGGGAGGTGTCGATCAGCATGCCGAGGTTCGCGTCGAAGCCGAGGGAGACCAGCTTGGCGCGCATGGCCTGGGCATAGGAGAGCTCGTCCGTGTAGCGGTTCCAGTCGACCCACTTCGACTGGCGTACGGAGACCCCGGCCACGGAGTCCTCGATCTTGAAGTGGTCCTCCTTGAGCGCGCTGTAGTTGGCGGTGTTGACGATGAAGCCGTGGACCTTGGCGAGCGTGGAGCCCTCGGCGGTGGCGGCCTGCTTGAACAGTTCGGCGGAGGCGCCGAAGTTGTCGTCCCAGCCCAGCCAGCCGTGGTGGCCGGCGTCCACGTAGTTGTAGACGTTGGCGATGGAGCCGAGCTTGTTCAGCGCGTAGCCGACCCCCGTGATGTAGTTGCCGTTCGCCTTCATCACGTCGCAGTTGGGGGTGACCGTGGGACGGCCCGAGACGTTCGTGACGAGGTTGGGGAGCGAGTCGATCTCGACGGTGGTGACGATCCGCAGTCCGGCGTACTTGGGGTCGGCGAGGATCGCGGCGATCGGGTCGATGTACTCGGTCTTGTAGCGGCCGATCTCGGTCGGGCCGAGTTCGCCGTTGGAGGCGAGCGCGGCGCAGTCCCGTCCCGGCAGGTTGTAGATGACCAGCTGGACGACGAGCTCGCCACTGCCCTTCTGGACGAGGGCGGCGTCGAGGTGGTCGCGCAGGCCCATGCGGCCGCCCGCGCCCGCGATGGCGGCGGTGCGGTCCAGCCAGATGCCGGTGGGCTGGTTCGCCACCTTGCTCCCGCCGGGCTCGGCGGCGGCCTTGGCCGACCACTCGGGGTTCACGTACGTCTTCGCGCCGGCGTACGGGTTGTCGGCCTTGCCGCCGGACGGCGGCGGGGTGGTGGGCGGCGTCGTCGGCGGAGTGGTGGGGGGAGTGGTCGGCGGGGTGGCTCCGTTGCAGGTGACGCCGTTGAGCTTGAAGGTCGCGGGGACGGCGTTGGTGCCGCTGTGCGAGCCGTTGAAGCCGAAGGACGTGGAACCGCCCGTGGCCAGCGACCCGTTGTAGGAGACGTTCTGGGCGGTCACGGCCGTGCCCGACTGGGTGAGGGCGGCGTTCCAGCCCTGGGTGACCTGCTGGCCGTTCGCGTAGGACCACTCCAGGGTCCATGCGGAGACCGGGTCACCGGTGTTGGTGACGGTCACGTTGGCGCCGAATCCGGTGTTCCACTGGTTGGTGATCTGGTAGTCGACCTTGCAGCCGGGGGTGGCGGCACCGGCGGTGGTGCCGAACACGGTGGCGGTGGCGCCCGCGGCCGTGACGAGGCTGAGGGCCGCCAGGAGGGCGGTGCGGCTGGTCGTGCGGCTGATGGTACGGCTGGTTGTGCGGCTCATGTCGTGGGGTGCCTTTCAGTCCAGGGCGTGAAGGCGGTCGCGCAGCCCGATGCCGAATGGGGTGGGGGTGCCGTCGTACGAGGTGATCAGGGCGGGACCGGAGTTGCAGTTCCAGGTGTTCCAGGTCCAGCCGAGATACGAGAGGCCGCGGTCGTCGAACCAGTTCATGACGCGGTCGATGAACGCGTGTCCGCAGGTGTTCTCGCCGATCTCGCCCGCCACCAGGGGGACACGGGCGGCGACCGGGGCGAGGGTGGTGTCCCAACAGCTTTCGCTGGCACAGGCGTTGAAGTTGTAGACGTGCCAGGCGGCGGCGAGATTGCCCGTCGGGTCGGTGGGGGAGTGGGCGAGCCATTGGCTCAGGTCGTTGGAGTACGCGATGCCGGGGACGAGGACGAGGTTGCGGGCCCCGGTCGCGCGGACCGCGTCCACCAGGTCCTGCATGCCGGCGACCTCGTAGCCGATGCCGGGGCAGGTCCCGCCGTCGCGCCAGCAGGCCCAGGCCTGGGCCGCCGTGCTGGTCGCCCGGTCGGGGTAGGGCTCGTTGAACAGGTCGAAGACGACCCGCCGGTCATCCTTGAAGGTGTTCGCCACCGAGGTCCAGAAGGCCGGGGTGTATTGGGCGCCCGGCATCGGCTTCTGGCAGGAGGCGTGGACGTCGGCGCAGCCCGCCGAGTTGCCCGTGTACTGGCCGTGGGTCCAGTGCAGTTCGACGATCGGGGTCATGCCGTGGGCGAGCACCCGGTCGACCAGCCCTCTGACGGCCTCGACGTACTTCGCGCCCCGGTATTCGGGCTTGATGTTGTCCAGGCCCAGCCAGCACTCCTCGTTGAGGGGGATGCGAACGGTGTTGGCCTTCCAGTCCGCGACGGCCTTCACGGACGCGTCGTCGACCGGACCGTCGAAGATGCCGTGGCCCTGGACGCACATGAACTCGCCGCCGGAGCGGTTGACGCCGAGGAGGCGTCGGGTGGCGCCGTTCTGGTCGGTGAGCCGGTTGCCGGCGACGCTCAGCTGAGGCGCTCCGGGGGCCGGGCCGGTAGGTGTCGGCGTGGGGGTGGGCGTCGGGGTCGGGGTGGGGGTCGGGGTGGGTGTGGGCCCCGGCCCTCCGGTGCAGGGAGTGCCGTTGAGCGTGAACGCGGTGGGCGGTGAATTGGTGCCCGACCAGGACGCGATGAAGCCGGTGGTGACGCTCGCGCCCGTGCCGAGCGCCGCGTTCCAGCTCTCGTTCACGGCCGTGGCGGACACGCCCGACTGGGACCACGTCGCGCCCCAGCCCTGGCTGATCCGCTGTCCGTCGGAGAAGTCGAAGCCGAGGCTCCAACCGCTCAGCGGGTCACCGTTGTTGGTGACCGTGGCAGCGCCTTGGAAGCCGCCGGACCAGGAGCCGACGACGGAGTACTGCACGGTACAGACGGGTGCGGCCGCGGCTCCTGAGGCCGAAGCGGCCACCGCGAGAGCGGTGCTCGCCATGGTGAGCGCTGCCCCGGTGAGCAGCACGGACAAGCGCGGGGGATGTCGCATGAGCGACTCCTTGCAGCGAGGGCGCGTACCTGACGACGCGCCGACTGACGGAATCGCTCCCACTGGTGTGGGCAGACCGTAGCGCCAACTGGCACCAAGTAAAAGAGGAGTTGGTCGAATTCCTCACCGGAATGCCTTCGACTCTTCATGTGTCTTGACGCCGTTGCCTCCCGTCGGCACAGTGGGAGCGCTCCCACTGGTTCAGAGCTTGTTCCTCGCTCTTCGGCACACCCCCACCTCCCCCCATCGCGAGGAGAACCACCGTGCCTCCACGCCGCCCACGCCGCCCACGCGCCCCACGACAGCGCAGCCCCCTGACCAGGCTGACGGGACTGACCGCGCTGGCCGCGGCCCTGTCCCTGCCCCTCGGCCTCACCGCCGTCGGCGCGCCCACCGCGCACGCCGCCGCCGTACAGTGCAGCGTCGACTACAAGACGAACGACTGGGGATCAGGCTTCACCGCCGAGCTGACCCTCACCAACCGCGCAGCCACCCCGCTGAACGGCTGGAGCCTGACCTACGCCTACACGGGAGACCAGCAACTCGCCAACGGCTGGAACGGCACCTGGTCGCAGTCGGGCAAGAACGTCACGGTGACCAACGCCGCCTGGAACGGGACCGTCGCGGCCGGGGCGGCCGTCACCACGGGCGCCCAGTTCGGCTACACCGGCAGCAATGCCGCCCCCAGCTCCTTCTCGGTCAACGGCACCCCCTGTACCGGCGCCCACCAGCCGCCCGTGGCCCTGCTCACCAGCCCGGCCGCGGGCGCCGTGTACACCGCAGGGGACCCCGTCCCGCTCGCCGCCACCGCCGCCGCGGCCGACGGAGCCACCGTCGACAAGGTCGAGTTCTACAGCGACACCACCCTCCTCGGCACGGACACCACCGCGCCCTTCACGCACAGCGCCACCGGGCTCCCGGCCGGCCCGCACTCCCTCTACGCCAAGGCCTACGACAGCCAGGGCGCCTCCGCCGAGTCGGCCCCGGTCGGCATCACCGTCGCCGCCGGACCGGCCCTCGTCGCCACCCCCGCCCAGCTCTCGGTCCGCCAGGGGGAGACCGGAACCTTCGAGCTGAAACTCTCCACCGCGCCCGCCGCCAACGTGACGGTGAGCGTGGCGCGCACCTCGGGCAACACCAACCTCGCCGCCACCCCGGCCTCCCTCGCCTTCACCCCGGCGAACTGGAACACCGTCCAGAAGGTCACCGTCGCCGCGGCCGCCACCGGCACCGGGACGGCCGTCTTCACGGCCACCGCTCCGGGCCACGCCAAAGCCGAGGTCACCGTCGCACAGCTGGCGGCCGACTCCACGTACGACGCCCGCTTCCTCGACCTCCACGGCAAGATCACCAACCCCGCCAACGGCTACTTCTCGCCCGAGGGCGTCCCCTACCACTCCGTCGAGACGCTGATCGTCGAGGCCCCGGACCACGGGCACGAGACGACTTCGGAGGCGTACAGCTACCTGATCTGGCTCGATGCGATGTACGGGAAGATCACCGGTGACTGGACGAGGTTCAACGGCGCGTGGGACACCATGGAGAAATTCATGATCCCCACTCATGCCGACCAGCCCACCAACTCCTTCTACACACCCGGAAAGCCCGCCACCTACGCCCCGGAGCACGACCTGCCGTCCCAGTACCCGGCCAGGCTCGAGCCCGCGGTCACGGCCGGCGCCGACCCGATCGCCGGCGAGCTGAAGAGCGCGTACGGCACGGACGACGTCTACGGCATGCACTGGCTCCAGGACGTGGACAACGTCTACGGCTTCGGCAACGAGCCGGGGAAGTGCTCCGCCGGACCGGCCGCGACCGGACCCTCGTACATCAACACCTTCCAGCGCGGCCCGCAGGAGTCCGTCTGGGAGACCGTCCCCCACCCCACCTGCGACAACTTCACCTTCGGCGGGAGGAACGGCTTCCTCGACCTCTTCACCGGCGATTCCTCTTACGCCAAGCAGTGGAAGTTCACCAACGCCCCGGACGCCGACGCGCGCGCCGTGCAGGCCGCCTACTGGGCCGACGTCTGGGCCAAGCAGCAGAGCAAGGGGGCCCAGGTCGCCGGGACCGTCTCCAAGGCGGCCAAGATGGGCGACTACCTGCGGTACGCGATGTTCGACAAGTACTTCAAGAAGTCGGGTAACTGCGTCGGGCCGACCGCCTGTCCCGCCGGCACCGGCAAGGACAGCGCGCACTACCTGCTGTCCTGGTACTACGCATGGGGCGGCGCCACCGACACGTCCGCCGGATGGGCCTGGCGGATCGGTTCCAGCCATGCCCACGGCGGCTACCAGAACCCGCTCGCCGCCTACGCGCTCAGCGAGTACGCCCCGCTCAAGCCCAAGTCGCAGACGGGCGCCGCCGACTGGGCGACCAGCCTCGACCGGCAGCTGGAGTTCTACCGCTGGCTCCAGTCCGACGAGGGCGCCATCGCGGGCGGAGCCACCAACAGCTGGCAGGGACGGTACGCACAGCCTCCCGCCGGGACCCCCACCTTCCACGGCCTCTTCTACGACGAGAAGCCGGTCTACCACGACCCCGCGTCCAACCAGTGGTTCGGCTTCCAGGCCTGGTCCATGGAGAGGGTCGCCGAGTACTACCAGCAGACGGGCGACACGGCCGCCAAGACCGTCCTCGACAAGTGGGTAGGCTGGGCCCTGTCCAAGACCACGATCAACCCCGACGGCACCTACCGCATCCCGTCGACCCTCCAGTGGTCGGGTGCCCCCGACACGTGGAACCCGGCAAGCCCCGGAGCCAACGCGGGCCTGCACGTCACCGTCGCCGACTACACCGACGACGTGGGCGTGGCCGCCGCATACGCCAAGACACTCACCTACTACGCGGCGAAGTCCGGGCACGCCGAGGCCAAGCGGGTCGCCAAGGCCCTGCTCGACGGAATGTGGACCCACCACCGGGACCCGCTGGGCATCGCCGTCCAGGAGACCCGGTCCGACTACATCCGCTTCGACGACCCGGTGTACGTACCCGGCGCGTGGACCGGCACCATGCCGAACGGCGACACGGTGAACTCCTCGTCCACCTTCGCCTCGATCCGCAGCTTCTACCAGGACGACCCGGCCTGGCCGAAGATCGAGGCCTACCTCGCGGGAGGCGCCGCGCCCGTCTTCACGTACCACCGGTTCTGGGCCCAGGCGGACATCGCCCTGGCCATGGGCTCGTACGCGGAGCTGCTCGAATAACAGCCCGCCCCGCCTGGAGACAGCGCCGCGTACGAAGAGGCCGGGCCGCCCCGCACGGGGCCGGCCCGGCCTCGACGCATCCACCCTGCAGCGCTTCGCTAAAACCTCCACCGCGTATGGGTGTAGACACCGTCGTTTCGGCCGAAGCCGTACGCGGTGGCCGGGGCGACCGCGAACACCACCGCGTCTCCCCTGCGGAACGCATCCCCGATCCCGTGGAAGGTGCCCTCCGGGGAGGTGATGTGCGGCCCGTACTTCGTCTCGTACGCGGCGATCACCTCCTCCAGCACCGCCGGATCGGCGACCGGCTGCGCCGTGCCCTCGACCACGAGGTCGAGTCCTTCGGTGAGCGAGTTGCCGCCGGTGGTCAGCGCGCAGTGCCCGTCATGGGCGAGGTTCCTCGCCTTCTGCTCCTCCTTGCCGGTGGAGAAGTACAGCACTCCGCCGTGCCAGGCGGCGATCACTGGAGTGACGTGCAGTCGGCCGTCGGGCCGCACCGTGGACACCCAGAAGATCTCGGCGGCCTCCAGCTCCCGCTGGGCCTCGGCCCACTCGGTGGCGGTGACGTCCGCGGCGCCCGGGCGGGAGGTGAGCGCGGAGCTGTAGCGGGCGTCGAGATCGGTCGTGGGTCGCTTCCCCTGTGTCGGCATGGCGGATCTCCTTCCTCCCCCCATGGTGACCTGCTGTCCGTAGGCCGGCGCGCTCGCGTACGGGCAGCCGGTGGACGTCCGCCGGTCACGTCCGGTCTCGGGGCCAGGATCGCCGCCGGCTGTCAGAGCGAGGGGCGGTACCAGCGTCGGTGCACGGAAGGCTCCACGCACAGCACGGCGGCGCCCGCGATCGCGCCGACCAGCAGGCCCGGCCCTCCGCCGCCGTTGAGGAGCGCGCCGAGGCAGGCGGCCGCGATGGCGAGCGGGCGCAGCAGGGTCAGCGGGCCGAGGCCGATGACCATCGCGAGGGTGCTGGCGCGGAACGGCAGGAGGAAGTAGGCGGTGAGCGAGAGCAGGACGGCGGCGGCGTAGACGGTGAGCGGGACCAGGTAGCCGAGGCCTCCGGCCGCCAGGGCGTCGTACGTCCGGGCCGGGTCGGATGCGGTCAGCAGCAGCAGAGCGGCGGTCAGCGCCGGGGCGAGCAGCAGGACGGCTCCGACGGCCAGCCCCCGCAGGGCCGCTCGGGCGGTGGCCCGGTGTTTGCGGATGCGGGCGTCGCGGCCGGCATGGGCGCGGAAGCCGCTGAACGTCGCGTCGACCAGACCGAGGAGCGTGAGCAGCGCGGCGAGCACTGCGGCGGGCGTCATCGGACGGCCTCGGCGAGGTGCTCCGGGCCGACGAGCCGGCGTGCGGCCCGCCCGAGGGCCTGGCGAAGCGGCGCCTCCAGGTGCGGGCGGACCCCGATGACCGGCCGCAGCGTGGTGCAGAACGGGTTCACCGCGCCACGCGGCTCGTACAGCAGTGGCCGGATGCCGGGAACGGCGGCGGCGCGCAGCAGTGTCTCGTCACTGTGCGCGCGCTGGGCGGAGACCACGCCGTCGTGGCGCCCGAGCGGGTGGCGCATCCGGGCGCGGTGGAAGACCCGGGCGCCGATGGGTGCGAGGCGGGTCGCGGCGATGTCGAAGTGGCAGAAAGCCTGCGCCGGTGAGGCGGCCTGGGCCTGGAAGAACTCGGCCAGGGCTGCACCCCGGAAATGGTGCAGCACCCCGGTGGAGATGTACACGGTCGCCGCCTCCGGAAGGTCGAAGGCGTTGCCGTGGACGAAGCGGCAGCCGAGGCCCTCCGCGCGGGCGAGCCGGTCCGCCTCGCCGACCAGCGCGGCGTCCAGGTCGACCCCGACCAGCTCGACGTCCGCGCCGAGGGCGTTGGTGGCCGCCAGCCAGCGGACCGCGTAGCCCAGCCCGCACCCGACGTCGACCAGGCGGTACGGCCCGGGCTGCCCGGTGGTCGTGCGGATCGCGGTGAAGAGCGGGCCGAGCAGGTGGACCAGCCGTTCGCCGATCCGCAGCTCCTCACTCAGGCGTTGGAGCTCGGTGTGCACGCTGATGAGCAGGCGGTCCACGGCGTGGGGGTCGAGTACGCCGTCCCGGTCCGCGGGCAGCCCGGCGACGATCACGGCCGCGCGCTCGTCACCGCTCTCGCGCAGCCGCTGGATCACCTCGGCGCGCCGGACCGGGATCCGGTGGCCGTCGTGTGGATCGATCGCGGTGATCAGATCGGATATCTCGAGTCGGTGCACGGGGCAGAACCCTACGGCCTTCCCTGCCGAGCCCGGCGGGCCGCCCGCAGCGCGCGGCATGGATCGGCTGCCCGGCCTACACCCGGATCGCCGTGTCCGATCGGCCGCCTTAGGTTTCGGTGAAGATGCGAGTTTCACCCGCCTTTTACCGAAAGGTCTGCCTGTATGCCGCGCCGTTGGTTCACAGCCGCCCTGTGCGCGCTCGCGCTGTTCGCACCCGGGTCACCCGCCGCCGCCTCCGCCTCCGCCGCCGAAAACCCGGCTGCCACCTTGCGGGTCATGACCCGCAACCTCTACCTGGGTGCAGACCTCGCGCCCGTCCTCGCCGCCACCAACCCGTCGGCGCTCGTCGACGCGGTGAGCGCGGTGTACCGGAACGTCGAGGCGACGAACTTCCCCGAGCGCGCCGAGGCGCTGGCCGACGAGATCGCCGAGGGCAACCCCCATCTGGTGGGACTCCAGGAAGCCGTGCTGTGGCTCAGCCAGACCCCCGCCGGACCGGGCCGCGCCACCCATGTCGAGTACGACTTCCTGCAGATCCTCCTCGACGAGCTCTCGGCCCGGGGCAAGCACTACGCGGCCGTCGCGACCGTCACGGTCGGCAGCGACTTCGAGGCCCCGCGGCGCAACCCCGGCGGCGGCCTGCAGGACATCCGCCTCACCGACCGCGACGTGCTCCTGGCCCGCACCGACCTGCCGGCGCGTGTCTTCTCCGTGGCCAACGCGCAGGCCGCCACGTTCCAGAACTCGGTGTCCTTCTGCGTCGTGGGGCTCGGCTGCCCGCCCGGTCCCCCCCTCGAGATCCGGCGCGGCTGGGCCGCCGCCGACGCCACCCTGCGCGGCCACACCGCCCGCGTGGTCACCACCCATCTGGAGCCCGCCTCGCGGACCGTCCAGGAACTGCAGGGCAACGAACTGCTCGCAGGCCCGCTGAACACGAAGCTCCCCACCGTGCTCCTCGGCGACCTCAACTCGGCCGCCGGCGGAGTCGGCGCAACGCCGGGAACCGCCACCCAGACCTACAACAACCTCCTGGCCGCCGGCTTCACCGACGCCTGGACCGCCCACCGCGGCCGCGTCCGGGGCCCCGGCTTCACCTGCTGCCAGGCCGCCGACCTGATGAACACCGTTTCCACCCTCACCCAGCGCATCGACTACGTCCTCTACCGCGGCCGCGGCCTCAAGGCACTGTCAACCCACCGGGTGGGAGCCTCGCCGGCCGACCGCACCCCGTCGGGCCTGTGGCCCTCCGACCACGCCGGAGTCAGGAGCGTCCTGCGCCTGCGCTGAGTACCGGCCTCAGCCGCCGGAGCGCCCATGAGGCAGCGCCGCGGACGGCCGCTCGGAGACGGGACCGCCGACGCCACCGCCCGCCGGGGCGTCGGCGCGCAGCGGGGGGTTAGCCCCACCGGGAGCAGGGCCGCTGGCAGGATCGCCCGTGGCGGCCCTGTCCGGACAAGCTGGGACCGGCACATACCGCTGGTTTCCCAACGATCCCGTAGGAGTTGACTCGTGCGCGAGCAGGCTTGGCAGAGGCTTCGTTCTTCCCGGCGGCAACGTAGCGGCCGAAGCAGAACAGGGCCGGCGGTGGCCGCGGTGGCCGTCGGCGCCATGGTGTGGGGCGCCGTCGCGCCGCCCATGGCGTCCGCGGCCGGCAGGCCGGACACCGTTCAACAGGGCCTGAGCGCGCTGGTGCGTACCGACGGCCTGCCCGCCGCGCTGGCGAGCGTCACCGACCGCGAGGGCCGCACCCGCACCTACACCGCAGGGGTGGGCGACCTGGCCACAGGCTCGAAGGTGCCCAAGGACGGTCAGGTGCGGATCGGCAGCAACACCAAGGTGTTCACCGCGGTGGTCGTGCTGCAACTGGTCGGTGAGGGGAAGATCGGCCTCGACGACCCGGTCGACACCTACCTGCCGGGACTCCTCCGCGGGGAGGGTATCGATGGACACCGCATCAAGGTCCGTCAGCTCCTCCAGCACACCAGCGGACTTCCCGAATACGAAAGCCTCGTCGACGACGACATCCTTCAGCACCGCTACATCGAACCCCGCGAACTCCTGGACATCGCCTTCCAGCACAAGGCCGACTTCGCTCCCGGGACGAAATGGGCGTACAGCAGCACGAATTACGTGGTGGCCGGCCTGATCGTCCAGAAGGTCACCGGCCGGCCCCTCGCCGAGGAGATGGACCGGCGCATCATCAAGCCCGCCGGGCTGCGCCACACCTACTTCCCCTCACCCGGTGACCTGACCGTCCGAGAACCCCATCCCAAGGGCTACCACCGGGATGCGGCAGGAGCGCCCCTGCGCGACGTCACGGAGATCGACCCCTCCGCGGCGTGGGCGGCAGGCCAGATGATCTCCACCAACTCCGACCTCAACCGGTTCTTCACGGCGCTCCTCGCCGGCGACCTCCTGCCGGCGGCCGAGCTCACCCGGATGCGCACCACCATCCCCATCGGGAACACGGGCGCAGGCTACGGACTGGGGCTGATGAGCAGGCCGTTGTCGTGCGGCGGTGTCTACTGGGGCCACGGCGGTGACATCGCGGGGTACGAGACCCGGGGCGGAGCCACCGACGACGGCCGCGCCGCCAACATCGCGGTGACCAGCGTCCCCACCGACGGGGCGACCACACGGCATCTCGAGCGTGTCGTGGACACGGCCCTGTGCCGCTGAATCGCGTCGACGAGTGGTAGGCCATGGGGCCCTGGCGTTCCTGCAGTCGAGGGCAGTGCCGGAGCCAATGGAGTGAATCGCCGTTGCCTGCTGCCCCATCGTGATGTTGCACCGGCCGACGCGCACATTCACCAGCGCGTCTTCGAGGAATCCTTAGGAGAGTCATGCGTATCCGTTCCGCTCTGACCGCATCTGTCCTGGCCGCCGGCATCCTGCTCGGTGGCGCCGGCGCCGCCCTGGCCGACGACGGTGTCGCCATCGACTACTTCTCCGGCGGCCACAAGGCCTACGCGTCCAACTGTGCCTCTCTCGCGGCCGTTCCGGCTGCGGTCGGTCCCGTCTACACCTCGAACTGCACCGCGGAGGGCGAGAAGGAGTGGGCGGAGGCCGGCCACCTCGGCGCCAACTAGCAACGGGACAGGGCCGCAGGGGTGGTTGGGCAACGAGGCCAACTGCCCCTGCGGCGCTTCCACGCCTGGAGGCCTCCTCCTGTAGGTTCGATCACATCCGTCGAACGACGGGCCCGGACCCACGCGTGAGGGAGCCCGCATGGCAGCCATCCACCACACCACCATGACGCCCACCAAGCTGGAGCTGCTCACCGGCTGGCTGCCGAAGCAGAGCTGGTACTTGGGCGGCGCGCAGACGCCGGAACTGGTCAGGGCCGGCGGGTTCCGCCTGGACGACCCGGAGGGCGCGGTCGGCATCGAGTTCATGGTCGTGGCGGACGCCGCCGCGCCGGAGCCGGTGGCCTACCTGGTCCCGCTGGGCTACCGGGGTGCGGCCCTGGAGGGCGCTCCCGAAGAGGCGCTGATCGGTACCTCCGAGCACGGGGTGCTGGGCACCCGGTGGATCTACGACGGCGTCCACGACCCGGTGGTGATGGCCCAGTTGGGCGCGCTCCTGCGCGGCGAGGCGACGCCGCAGCACCAGAGCGAGAGCGATACCCCCGACCCGACCGTCATCGTGCGGGCAGCCGGCCCTGACGACGGCCCTGCCGTTGAGGTCAACCGCGTCCTGCGGCAGGCGGAGGCGGCGCGGAGCACGTCCGGACACCTCGTCGCCGGCTGGACCTGGCCGAACGGAACGGCTGCTCGGGGCGTACTCGCGACCGTTGCGACGCCACGGTAAGCGGCACGGCGAGTGCGGGCGGGGAAGCCCGCCCACGAGAACGGGCCGCCCCGAGGAGTGACGGAGGGCGCTGTGCATACTGCTGGGATGACGTCCTCCATCGCCACCCGCGTACACCTGATGATCACCTTCGTGCTGGTGATGTGCGGGGCGGTCGGCGGGGCCTGCTTCGGGTATCTCCTGGGTGGCCGGATGACGGCCTTGGTGGCCGGGGGCGCGGCCGGCCTGGGCGCGGGGATCGGCTCGCTCCTCTCCCGCCGTCAGGTGACGGCGTTCTTCCAGCCCGAGCACGGCGTCGTCCGGGCCGGCGGGTACGCGGAGGGGATCGCCGACGCGGTCCTCGTGAGCATCGCGACCTACCAGGCTGCGGTCTTCCCCCTGACCCCGGACGGCGTGAGCGAGGAGGAACGGGATGCCCGCCGCACCGTCGCCTACCGGGTCGCCGCGTACGACGGCCTGCCCCTCGCGGTACGGGTGTCGGCGGCCGCCGCTCTGGAGGCCCTCGACCGGGGACTCGACGCCGAACACGCCCAGGCCGCGATGAAGGCCCTCTCCCTCACGGTGTACGACCACCGCGCCGGCCGCTGAACCCGCAGAGCCCGGACCACATCGGTCCGGGCCCCGGTCCTACTCGAGCGGAGTTCAGCAGCGCGTGGAGACGCCGCCCGTCTCGTTCCCCTTCAGCAGGCCGCCCCAGATCCAGTTGCCGGAGTAGAGCCTGACCCACTTGTCGTGAGCGACGCCGTTCTGGTTCACCCACTGGCCGTGGGCCCAACACGAGGCGTTGAGACCGGTGTTGGCGCCCACCGAGTAGACGATGCCGCAGTTGGTGGACGCACAGCTGCGGACGTTCGCGGAGGTCCAGGTGGTGACGACCTGGTTGATACCCGCATCCGACGCCGAGTGCTGGGTGTTCGGCCGGTCGAACTCGGCTGCCGTGGCCGACCATGACCGGCCGCGCCGGGGACTCCGGCGCCGCGGACCGCTTCCCCGCCGCCCACCGGCCGCCGCCGTTGTCAGACCCGTGAGCAAGGATCACGGGCATGAAGAACATCCCCGCCGATGAGGCGTTGTCCGTCATGTCCAGCCGCGATGACTACGCGGCGGCCGTCGCCCGCCTGCGCGAGGTCTCGCGGGCGTACTACGGCGACGGTGACAGCCCCGTCGATGACGCCACGTACGACCGGCTCCGGCTCGCCGTGCTGTCCTGGGAGCAGGCGCACCCGGAGGAAGTCGCCCAGGATTCGCCGACCGGCCTCGTCGCGGACGGTGCCGCCCCGGCGGGTGACCTCGCGCACACCACACGCCTGCTCAGCCTGGACAACGTCTTCGACCCGGCCGGCCTTCTCGCCTGGGGGGCCTCCCTCCAGCGCCGCCTGGGACAGGAGCCCGCCGGCGGGTTCGCCGTCGAGCCGAAGATGGACGGGGCGGCCGTCGCCGCCCGCTACCGCGCCGGGCGGCTGGAGCAGATCATCACCCGCGGCAACGGAACCCACGGCGAGGACGTCAGCCACGTCATCGGCACCATCGAGGGCCTGCCCGAGCACCTGCCCGTTCCGGCCACGTTCGAAGTGCGCGGCGAGGTCCTGTTCACGCAAGCGCAGTTCG
The DNA here is from genome assembly GCF_052871255.1 of Streptomyces sp. LARHCF249. Classification (NCBI taxonomy): domain Bacteria; kingdom Bacillati; phylum Actinomycetota; class Actinomycetes; order Kitasatosporales; family Streptomycetaceae; genus Streptomyces; species Streptomyces sp. LARHCF249. Next base: position 407,686 of record NZ_JBIXJQ010000001.1, on the reverse strand, counting down.
AGACCGCGAACGAGGTCCGCACCGCACACGGCGCGCAGGTCTTCGCCAACCCGCGCAACGGCACGGCCGGCACCTTGCGCGCGAAGGACCGTCCCTACCGGCTCGCGATGACGTTCTGGGCGTACGGAGCGGTCGAGCTCGACGACGTCGCGTTCGCGCCGGCCGGGGCCACGCACGCCGAGGTCCTGGCCGCCGTCGCCGAGGCCGGCGTGCAGACCACGGCCGGCACGCCCGCCGGCCTGCACGTGGCCGCGACCCTCGCAGACGCACAGCGGAAGGTCGATGAGATGGCCGCGATGCGCGCCGCGCTGCCGTTCGGCATCGACGGGGTCGTCATCAAGGCGAACGACGCGGCCGAGCAGGCTGCGGCCGGTTCCGGCAGCAGGTTCCCGTACTGGGCGATCGCCTTCAAACTCCCCGCCGTCGAGCGGCAGACCGTACTGAAGGACGTGGTCTGGGACGTGGGCCGCACCGGAGTGCTCGCCCCGACCGCCATCCTCGAACCGGTGGACATCGACGGCTCCACGGTCACCCGGGCCACCCTCCACAACCCGGCCGACATCCGACGCCGCGACCTCCACCTCGGTGACACCGTCACGGTCTACAAGGCGGGCGACATCATTCCCCGCGTCCAGGCCGCCGTCGCCGGCCTGCGCCCCGCCGGCGCACAGCAGGTGCCGCTGCCCACGGCCTGCCCGAACTGCGCAGGGGCCGTCAACAAGGACCAGGAGCGGTGGCGCTGCGCGAAGGGAACCGCCTGCGCCCTGCCCGCACTGATCGAGTACGCCGCCGGCCGCGACATGCTCGACATCGACGGCCTCGGCAAGACGTACGTCAACGCCCTGATCGAGGCCGGCGCCGTCACGGACGTCGCGGACCTGTTCACCCTCACCGGGGAACAGCTCACCGCGGCCTCCGGCAGCGCGAAGCGCGGAGCGAAGCTGGCCGAGCAGATCACGGCCGCCAAGTCCCGCCCGCTCAGCCGGGTCTTCTGCGCCCTCGGTGTCCTCGGCACCGGACGCAGCATGTCCCGCCGTATCGCCGCGCACTTCGGCACCATGGACGCCATCCAGCGGGCCGACGCCGCGCTGATGCAGGAAGTCGAAGGCATCGGCGGGGAGAAGGCTCCCGTCATCGTCGAGCAGGTCGCCTCCCTGGCCCCGGTCATCGACAAGCTGGCCGCGGCCGGGGTCAACATGAAGGAACCGCAGGAGGTCCAGCCGGCCGGCGACGGCCCGCTGGCGAACGCGACCGTCGTCGTGACCGGCAAGATGAGCGGCCCGCTGGAGAAGCTGGGACGCTCCGAGATGAACACCCTGATCGAGAGGGCCGGCGGCAGGGCGGGCAGCAGCGTGAACTCCAAGACCACCTACCTGGTCTGCGCACCGTCACCGAGCGGCAAGCCGAGCTCCAAGGCCCTCAAGGCCGGGGAACTGGGTGTCACGGTCCTGACACCGGAGGCTTTCGCCGAACTCGTCACCGACTACCTGGGCTGATCCGTTCCGAGGGTGGTGAAGAGGTCGTCGAGGGGCGCCGGTACCTGTGCGTGGTCGAGGGCCTCGACGAGGAGGTGGCCGTAGCGGATCTTGCGGCCCTTCTTCGTGCCGAGGAACCGCCGCAACTGCCGCTCCTTGCTGCGGCCGTGCTGTGCCGGCTGGCGCAGGAAGGTCTGCCAGGCACGGTCGTCGCCCTCGGCCTGGATGACCTCCTCGACCCGTGCCGTGCCCAGTGCGCGGATGAGCTCGTCCTCCAGATCCGCCGCGCACACGAAGACGTTTCCCCGCGGTGCCCCGGCCTGCTGCAGACCGCGATCGAAGAAGGGCTGCTCGCGCTCGTCGCACAGTCCCGCCAGGCGCAGGCCGGCGCCGGGCGGACCGAGGAGGCGGGCGTAGCGCCCGACGTTCATCGCCCCGCCCATCTGCACCACGCACACCCCCTCGGCGGACAGGTCCCGGCCGCGCCGTGCGGCCAGCGCCTCAACGGCCGCGAGGTCGCTCGGTCCTTCCAGCAGCACCGCCGTCCGCACCCCCACCGGCACGGCCAGGCCACTCGCGGGCCCGTCGGGACCGCGGGCCGCCCGGCGGGTGACCTCGTTCTGGAACGTTTGCATATCCGCCATGGAGGGAGTCTGCATCTCCACCGACGGCGCTGCACGCAATATCCGGCTCGGTCGTTCCCAGCGGTCCGAGCAAGGCCCGACAGCGCCCTGCTCGTGCAGGCTCGGGGAGCCGCCCCGGACGCCCCCGCGTCGGGGTCCGGTAGCGTGGGCGGGTGATCTCCGGTGACGCCTTCGTGAAGCGACTCCGGGCGCTGGCCGCCCGGGTCCCGTTCGACCTCGACGTACAACCCGGAGCGACAGCCGCAGACTTCGACCGCTGGCCCGTCCCGGTGCCGAGCGCGGCGCGGGAACTACTGGGCCGACTGGGCGGCTTCGCGGTACCGCCGGTGGAGTTCGTGCTGACCGGCCACCCCCGGCAGGCCGGCGAGCACGGCCTCCCGCACCCCCACTGGCTGGTCACCGACGACGGCGGTGGCGGCGTCACCTGGGTCGACATCGAGGCCGACGGCCGGTGGGGCCAGGTGCTGATGCAGTACCGCGAGGGCGGACTCTTCGTGGAGGCCGAGTCGCTGCCGCACTGGCTCGACCGCCTGATCGGGACAGCGGAGGAGCTGGTCGACGAGACGGGCTTCGAGGACGGCGTCCAGCCGTACGCCGACGATTTCTGGGACCAGCTGCAGCTGGACGGCCCCGAGCTGCCGCTGCACCCCGCGGCCGGACTCCGGGCGCGCCCCGGCACCGACCCGGTGGTCGCCGGGCTCGCCGCGCGGGTACCGGACGGCGCGGTGATCGCCGACCTCCGCGGAGCCGTGCCGGGCAGCCGGGCCCGCTTCGATCGGGTGCTCAGGCGATACCGCCTGGACCGGGCCGTCGGCGGCCCGGTATTCGCCGCCGTCCCCTGGGACTAGCGCCTGATACGTGCTCGCCAGGGCGGTGGCCCCGGGCGGAAACCGCATGGCTGCCGAGTTCCCGGCGCCGGTATCGTGCCGTCTCGGACGAGCCGTACCAGCGGCCTCGCGTGTTCAGAGAGCGATGCACATGACCAGCCGGCGAGCAACGACGACCCTGTGGCGCCCCACCGGCCCCGAGGAGCTGGACCTGGTACGTGAGCTGAACTGGCGTGCTTGGCCTCCGCGGCTCCCCGAGCAGCCGATCTTCTACCCGGTCCTCAACGAGGACTACGCGATCAGGATCGCGAGGGACTGGAACGTGAAGCACAGCGGCGTCGGCTTCGTTACCCGGTTCGAGGTCGATTCGGAGTTCTTGAGCCGGTACCCCGTTCAGCAGGCCGGGGGCGAGACGATCCTCGAGCTGTGGGTTCCGGCCGAGGAACTGGACGACTTCAACGCTCACATCGTCGGCGCGATCCAGGTGGTCCACGAGTTCCGATGAGGCAGGGGCCCCGCCGGCGCGGGGCGCCGGCCCCGCCGGCGAGAGCCTGGTGGTGCGTCCTTCGCGTCTACGGGTGGCGGGTGCCCAGCGCCGCGCCCAGGCCGGTGAAATAGTTCGCGTCCTTGGGCCGCGCGGCGTCATGGCCGGAGGGACGGGGGGCCGGCTCCAGGTGGGGTATGTACTTGGAGCAGTGGATGTAGGCCTCTTCGACGCTCACATGGACCCACATCTCAGGGCTGCGGCCGGGCGCTACGTCGACGGGCAATCCGGCATGCAGGGAACGCAGGCCCGCGTCGCTGTAGAGCCGGGCCGTGCCGTTGACGTGAAGACCCACGTGGTGGTGGGTGAAGTCCACGAACAGCATTCCGAGATGGGGGTTCTCCGTCATGTTGCCGGCGCTGGCGAGCACCCCGTTCCCGCGGAATTCGGGGTAGGCGAGGGTGTGGTCGTCGATCACGTGCACGAATCCCGGCGGGCCCGCCCGGAAACTGGCATCGCACTCCCCGTGGGAGTCGGCGGTGGCCAGGAAGACCATGGACTGGCGCCCTATGAAGTCCCGCATCTCGGGTGTGAGGCACGGCCGCACCTGCTGGTCGTAGAACCGGGCGGCACGTTCGGCGGTGCCCATGTGCTGCTGCAGCCGGTGTTCGCCTGCTGATCCGAAGGACGGCGGGGGCAAGGTCATGGGGCGTTCTCCTGGCAGGACGGGCAAGCGGGTGGCTCAGGGCATGGACAGGACGGGTGTTTCGAACGGGTCGTGGTGGATGCGTTCGGGCAAGGTGCCGTTGAGGGTGAGCGTCTCGTTGGCGGAGACGACCATCTGGGTCGGGCCGCTGAGATAGACGTCGTGCTGGTACCACGGTCCGTACTCGGCCAGCACCTCCGGCAGGGACCCCCGGATTCCGGGGATGTACTCGTGGGAGACCGCGCCCCTGATGGTCAGCCAGTGGTGGCGCTGCGCCATCCGGAGCATGTCGTCGACCCCGTACAGCTCGGCACCGGTGCGGGCACCGAGGAAGAGGTCCACCTGGTGGCGCCCGCCGCGACGGGCGACCTCTTCGACGAGCGCGCGGATCGGCGCGAGGCCGGTGCCGCCGGCGACGCAGAGCAGTTCGCGGTGGACGGCGGCGTCCAGCACCATGTCCCCCATCGGCGCGCCGAGCTGGACCACGTCGCCCACCGCCGCCCGGTGCACCAGGGCGCTGCTGACCGAGCCGCCGGGCACCGCCCGCACGTGAAAGGTGAGGGTGCCGTCCTCGCGGGGGGCGTTGGCGGGGGAGTAGTAGCGCCAGTGCTTCGGCCACCAGGGGGTCTCGACGCTCACGAACTGTCCGGCGGCGTACGCGTAGGGCATGTGGGGACGCACGGTGACCTCGGCGATCCCGTGTCCGCGCGCGACGTGGTGCACGACCGTGGCGGGCCATACGGCGGGCCGTACCGCCTCGTCCGCCTCGGCTGCACTGATCATGACGTCGGCGACCGCGCCGTAGGCCTTGGTCCAGGCGGCGGCGATGTCCGCGGTCCATGCGGGGCCGGCGTAGCGGGCGAGGGAGGCGAGGAGGCATTCGCCGACGGCCGGGAAGTGCGCGCTCAGCGTGCCGAACTTGCGGTGATCGCGCCCGAGGTGTTCGCAGAAGCGGACCAGGTTCTCCGGGTCGTCGACGAGGTCCACGATGCGCAGCAGCGCGCGCAGCAGGCGGCCGCGCTGGGCGTCCATCCCCGGCGGGAACATCGGACGGACCTCGGGGTACCGGGCGAAGAGGATCGCGTAGAAGTACACCGTCATGTCTGCGGCGAGCGGCTCGACCACCGCGACGGAGGCACGTATGAGGTCGATCTCGTGGGCCGACAGCGGCGGCTCGGCGGCCTCCGGCTCAACGGGAGGGGCGGGCGGAGCGGGTGCCGGTTCCTCCGGGTACGGGAGCGCGGATGCGTGGTGGTGGCCTGAGCGATTGATCCGGAACCTCAAAGGACCAGCGCTCCTCCATCCGATATGCGCGATGGCTTCCCGCCGGCGGACCACGGGGCGGCGTCGCTCCGTCGTCTTGGAAGAGCGGTGGTCGAGGGGCCGAAGGTGGCGGGCATGAGTCCTCACGGTGGGGCGGGGGCGCTGAAACGGATCAAACGGCTCCGGACGCTACATGACCCTCTGGGTGACTCAGAAGTAGCCGAAGGGCGCGATCGGCAGGGCGCCGACACCGTCTGGACCGGTATTCCCGCTAAGGGACACTTCGCGACCACCTGATCTTCACGTCGCCATCACCCCGCCCCCGCATCTCCCCGCCCCCCCGTACCTCCCCGCGCCCTCTCCCCGGCTTTGCCGCGGTAGCCGACGCCGGAGGCGTCCGCAGCCCCCGCTGCCCTCGTGACTCATGAGTACTGCACACCACACCGGTGACAGCCGTGACTGTCGCCGCGTCTGCCGGGCGTGACACGGTCGGGTCTGCCACCGACCGAGGGAGCAGGTGTGAACAAGGGGTACGCCGCCTTCTGCGACGCCGACCGCTGGTTCTACGACGCGCCGTACCGGCGGGCCGGCGAGAGCTACCCGGCCGCGCTCGCCCCCGTCCCGTCGGGGTGGCGCTCACACCGGAGCGGCGACTGGCTCGCCCTGCGCCCGGACGGCGCCGAACTGCCCGCGCAGGGCTGGAAGATCCACGTCTCGGCCACGCTCGACAACGCCGAGTCGCTGCTGACGACGGTGTACGAGTACTGCACCGCCCGCGGCATCGCCTTCAAGTTCATACCGAGCCGGTACCTGCTGCACCTGCGCAACGCCAAGTACGCCGACCGCGCGGCCAGCGGCAAGTTCATCACCGTGTACCCGGCCGGCGAACAGCAGTGCCGCCGGATCGCGGAGGACCTCGACGCCGCGCTGGCCGGGGCGGCCGGCCCGTACATCCTCAGCGATCTGCGCTGGGGCGCCGGACCGGTCCACCTGCGCTACGGCAGCTTCACCCTGCGGCACTGCTACGACGAGCACGGCGAACTGGTCCCGGCCATCGAGACCCCCGACGGGCGGCTCGTACCGGACCGGCGCGGACCGGCTTTCCAGCCGCCCGAGTGGCTCGAACTGCCCGACTTCCTGGAGCCGCACCTCGCGGCGCGCTCCGCGATCACCCTGACCGGCATCCCCTTCACGGTGGAGCGGGCGCTGCACTTCTCCAACGGCGGCGGCGTCTACCTCGGCAAGGACAGCCGCACCGGCGAGAGCGTGGTCCTCAAGGAGGCCCGGCCCTACGCCGGACTCGCCGCCGACGGCGCCGACGCCGTGACCCGGCTGCACCGCGAACAGGCCGCGCTGGAGCGGCTGGCGGGCCTGGACTGCGTCCCGGCGGTCCGCGGCGCGTTCACGGTCGGCGACCACCACTTCCTGGTGCTGGAACACCTCGCCGGCAAGCCCCTCAACACGTACTTCGCCCGCCGCCACCCCCTGATCGAGGCGGACCCCGACCCGGCGGAGCTCGCCTCGTACACCGAGTGGGCCCTCGCCATCCACCGGCGGGTCACCGAGGCCGTCGACGCCGTGCACGCCCGCGGCGTGGTCTTCAACGACCTCCACCTCTTCAACATCATGGTGGCGGAGGACGAGACGGGCGAACCCTCCGTCGCACTGCTCGACTTCGAAGCCGCCGCGCACGTCGACGAGGGACTGCGGCAGACCGTGGCCAACCCGGCCTTCGTCGCCCCTGCCGAGCGGCGCGGCTTCTCCGTCGACCGCTACGCCCTCGCCTGCCTGCGCCTCGCCCTGTTCCTCCCGTTGACCAGCCTGCTCGTCCTGGACCGGGCCAAGGCCGCCCACCTGGCCGCCGTCGCGGCCGCGCAGTTCCCCGTACCGCGGCGGTTCCTCGACGAGGCCGTCGAGGAGATCCTGTCCGGCGTCCCGCAGGGCGCACCGGGCGACCGCCTGCCCGCACCGGCCGGACCCTACCTGCCCGTCGAACCGCGGCAATGGCCCGCCGCCCGTACCTCGATGGCCGCGGCCCTGCGGGCGAGCGCCACCCCGGACCGCGAGGACCGCCTCGTCCCGGGCGACATCGCCCAGTTCGCGACCGCCGGGGGAGGCATCGGCTTCGGCTACGGGATCGCCGGAGTACTCCACGCCCTCGCCGAGACCGGCGCCGGCCCCTGGCCCGAGGCCGAGCAGTGGCTGCTCGACCGGACCGGGGAACCGCTCTCCGGCACTCCGCTCGGCTTCTACGACGGCCTGGCCGGCACGGCCTGGACGCTGCACCGGCTCGGACACCACGAACGTGCCCTCGCCCTCGCCGACCAACTGCTCCACCAGCCCTGGCAGAGCGCCGGCCCCGACCTGCACAGCGGGCTCGCCGGCATCGGCCTCGCCCTGGACGCGCTCGGCACCGCGAGCGGCGAGAGCGAGCTGCACACCGCGGCCCTGCGCTGCGCCGAACTGATCGCCGGGCAGCGGCCCGCCCGCGCGGGACTGCTGTACGGCAACTCCGGGCCCGCCCTGCTCCTCGTGCGGCTGTACGAACGCACCGGCGACAAGGAACTGCTGATCCAGGCCGCCCACGCGCTCCACCGCGACCTCGACCGCTGCGTCACCAGCGCGTACGGCACCCTCCAGGTGAACGAGGGCTGGCGCACGATGCCGTACCTCGGCGAGGGCAGTGTCGGCATCGGCATGGTGCTCGACGACTGGCTGGAGCACGGTCCCGACGAGCGCTTCGAACAGGCCCGGCGCGAGATCGTACGGGCGGCGCAGGCGACCTTCTACGCCCAGCCCGGGCTGCTGCGCGGGGCCGCCGGGATGATCCTCTACCTGGCCCGGACCACCACACCCGGCCCGGGCACCGGACCCGACGCCGTCGCCCGCCAGATCGACGCACTGGCCCGGCACGCCGTGCCGTACCAGGGGCATCTGGCCTTCCCGGGCGAGCAGATGATGCGGCTGTCCATGGACCTCGCCACGGGCACGGCCGGCGCTCTCCTCGCCCTCGGCAGCGCCGCGCCCGGCGGGCGCGCGCACCTGCCGTTCCTCCCGCCGCTGCGCCGGCGCGCAGCGGCCCCCAAGCCGGTCCCGTTCGGGGCCGTGACCCATCGCACCACTCATGAGAAGAAGAGGAATCTGACATGACGCTTCTTGACCTGCAGTCGATGGAGACCCCGAAGGAAGAGACCGCCGAGGTCGCGATGACGGGCGGCGGCAGCCGGGCCAGCCTGCTGCTCTGCGGCGACAGCAGCCTGAGCATCACGACCTGTAACTGATCTCAGGTCACCTCGGGCCCGGGCGGTTCGCCGCCCGGGCCCGCACCACCTTCCTGGAGGCACCGCACATCCCTGGAGGCATCCGCCGATGACGCCCCCCGACGCGGCGGTCGACAGAGCCGAGACGCCGGCCGTGGAACGAGGCGCCGACCAGGCCCTCGTGGCCGTGGCCCGGCACAGTGGCGGCCGCACCGCCGCCGTCCTCGGATGCACGGTGGCGGCCGCCGCGGCAGCACTCGCCGAACCCGCCGTCCTCGGCCACACCCTCGACCTGCTGCTCCGCGGAGCGCCGTCGGGCCCCGCCTGGACCCTGTTGTGCGCCGCGGTCATCGCGGCCGAAGTGGCGCTGGACGCCGCCGCCGCACGGCTGACCGGCGAGGTGGACGGCCGCTCCGCCGCCCGCTTGCGCAGGCTCGTGCTCGCCCGGCTGCTGCGGACGGCTCCGCACCACGCCGCCCGCCACGCACCCGGCGAAACCGCCGCCCGGCTGACCGCACACGCCACCGAGGCCGGAAAGGTCCCGGCCGCCGCCGCGCACGCCGTCGCCGCACTGCTGCCGCCGGTCGGCGCGGTGGCCGCACTCTTCCTCATCGACCCGTGGACGGCGCTCGCCTTCCTCCTGGGCGTTCCGCTGCTGGTGCTCCTGCTGCGGGCCTTCGCCCGCGACACCCTCAGCAGCGTCGCCCGCTACCAGCAGGTGCAGCTCGCGACCGCCGGCCGCCTCGTCGAGGCACTGGCCGGGGCGCGCACGATCGCCGCCGCCGGTACCGCCGACCGCGAACGCACGCGGATCCTCGCCCGGTTGCCGGAACTCGGTACCGAGGGCAGGCGGATGTGGCGGGTCTACGGGGGAACGGCGGCCCGGTCCGCGGCCCTCATGCCGATGCTCCTGTACGCGGTCCTCGCCGTCGGCGGCATCCGCCTGTCGGCCGGAGCCATCGGGATCGGCGAACTCCTCGCCGCCGTACGGTACGCCGCCCTCGCGGCCGGGGTCGGCGCCGTGACCGGCGGGCTGGCCGCCGTGGTCCGGGGCCGCGCCGCCGCCCGGCGGACCGCCGCCCTCCTGGCCCTGCCCGCACTCGACCACGGCCGGTCGGAGCTGCCGGAGGGCGGTCCGGGCACCCTGGAACTGCGCGACGTGCGGGTCGTGCGCGGCGGATCGACGGTCCTGCACGACATCAGCCTGGTGATCCCCGGAGGCAGCACGGTGGCGGTGGTGGGCCGGTCCGGCGCCGGCAAGACCCTGTTCGCCGCCGTGGCCGGCCGGCTCACCGACCCCGATGCCGGCCAGGTCCTGCTGGACGGCGTACCCCTGCGGGAGGTGACCGCCGAAGCGCTGCGCCGTGAGGTCGGGTATGCCTTCGACCGGCCCGTGCTGCTCGGGGACACGGTCGAGGACGCGATCGCGTTCGGCGCGGGTACGGGCCCCGGCCCGGAAGCCGTCCGCGCCGCGGCCCGTGCCGCGGGCGCCGACCTGTTCGTACGGCGGCTGCCCCACGGGTACGGCACACGCCTCGCCGACGCCCCGATGTCCGGCGGCGAGGTCCAACGCCTCGGTCTGGCCAGGGCGTTCTGCCACGCGGGTCGGCTCCTCGTGCTGGACGACGCCACCTCCAGCCTCGACACCGTCACGGCCCGGGAGGTCGAGCGGGCGCTCGCCCAGGAGATCCGGCCCGGCACCCGGATCGTCGTCGCGCACCGCCTCTCGTCCGCCGTCCGCGCCGACCTCGTCGTATGGCTCGAGGACGGCCGGGTGCGCGCGGCAGGCACCCACGGCGAGCTGTGGCAGCAGGAACCCGACTACCGGTCGGTGTTCGCTGCCGACGGGAAGGCGGGAGCCGGAGGGGAAGCGACGACAGGGCCGGCGACAGGGCCGGCGACGCAGGCGGCAGGGGAAACGGCAGCGGAAACGGCAGCGGAGGCGGCGCGGTGACCGAGAGCGAGGCCTGGCGTCGGGTGGCCCCCGAGGGCCGCCGGTTCCTGCGCGGCCGCAAGGGCGCTGCGGGACGGCTGGCGGCGTGGTCGCTCCTCGAGTCCGCGCACACCTTCCTCGGCGGCTACGGCGTGGCCCGCGCCCTCGACGACGGCTTCCTCGCCGGCCGCACCGCCACCGGTCTCGCCTGGCTGGCCGCGGCCGGAGCGGGAGCACTGCTCGGCGGGTTCGCGCTGCGGGGTGTGTTCGCCGGACTCGCGGACCTCGTGGAGCCGCTGCGCGACGGCCTGGTCCGGCGGGCGGTCGGTCAGACACTGGATCGCGCCGTCGCCGACCCGGCTCGCGCTCCCGACACGGGCGCCGTGTCCCGGCTCACGCAGCAGACGGAAATGGCCCGGGACTCCTTCGCCGGGCTCGTCCTGACGACACGTTCGTTCGTCTTCACCGCCGTGGGCGCCTTCGCGGGCATGGCCGCCCTGGCTCCCGTGCTGCTCGTGGTCGTGCTGCCTCCGCTGCTGCTGGGCATGGCCGCCTTCCTGGCGACGCTCCGCCCCATGGCGTCCGTGCAACGGCTCTCCCTGGACACCGACGAGGCGCTGTCGGACCGGGTGGCGGCGCTGGGGGAGGGTCTGCGCGACATCGCCGCCTGCGGTGGACAGGCGGCGGCACGAGCCCGGGTGGAGCCCCTGATCGCCACCCAGGAGCGGCTGGCGCGCAGGCTCGCGCGCTGGGCGGCCCTGCGCACCGTGGCCCTGGCAACGGCGGGCCGGCTGCCGGTGATCGCGCTGCTCGCCGCGACCCCCTGGCTGCTCGGGCACGGGATCACCGCCGGTACGCTGGCCGGCGGTCTCACGTACGTGGTCACGGCGCTGCTGCCCGCCCTCAACTCCCTGATGACGGCCCTGGGCTCCGCCGGCACCCGCCTGCTGGTGGTCCTCGAACGCTTCTGTGATCCGTTGCCGCCGGCCCCGGACGGCGGCCGCGCGACGAAGCCCCGGGCACTCGCCCACACCGGCCGGCAGCCCTCCGCCGCGGCCGAGCTCAGGGGCGTCACCTTCGCCTACGGCCCCGGCGCGGCCCCCGTACTCGACACCCTCGACCTGGTGGTGCGGCCGGGGGAGCACCTCGCCGTGGTCGGGCCGAGCGGCATCGGCAAGTCCACGCTCACCGCGCTGCTCGCCGGGATGCTGGCACCCGACGCGGGGACGGTCCTCGTCGCCGGTGCGGCCGCCCGCCGGGAGCCGGGTGCCGCGGGACCGGACCCGCGGCGGACCCTGCTGCCGCAGCAGGCCTACGTGTTCTCCGGCACGGTGCGGGAGAACCTGAGCCACCTGTCTCCGGCTCCGGGAGGCGCTCCCGTCCCCGGGGACCTCCGCCTGTGGCGGGCCATCGGCGCCCTGGGGCTGGACGACCTGGTGGAGCGCCTGGGCGGCCTGGACGGAGAAGTGTCCCCCCGGCAGCTGTCCCGGGGCGAGAGCCAGCACCTCGCACTCGCCGCCGCCTACCTGTCGCCGGCGCCGCTGCTGCTGCTCGACGAGGCCACCTGCCACCTGGACCCGCGTACCGAGGAGCGTGCCGAACGGGCCCTCGCCGAGCGTCCCGGCACCCTCGTCGTCGTGGCCCACCGCGTCTCGTCCGCGGCCCGCGCCGACCGGGTCCTCGTCCTCGACGGGACCCGCGCCGTGTGCGGCACGCATGCGGAACTTCCGGCCAGGTCGCCCCTGTACCGCGATCTCGTGGGGAAGTGGAACGGGACCGCGGACGAATGACGCGGTCCTCGGCCCCGTCCGCGGCGGATCAGACCCAGCCCTCCCGCCGGGATATGCGGATCGCGTCGATGAGGTTGCGCGCACCGGTCTTGCGGGTCGCCGCGGCCATGTAGTTGCGTACCGTCCCGCTCGCCAGGTGCAGGGTGCGGGCGATCTCGGCGATGGAATCGCCCTCCGCGGCCCGGGTCAGCACGCTGACCTCCCGCGGGCTCAGCGGCACGGGGTCGGCCTCCATGAAGGCGGAGGCCAGTGAGGCGTCGATGAACCGTTCCCCGGCGGCGACCTTCCGGACGGCCCGTACGAGGCGCCCCGGCGAGCCGTCCTTGTCGACGTAGCCGCGGGCCTCGGCCCGGAAGGCCCGGTGCAGGGAACCGGGCGCGCCGGTCGACGCGAGCACCAGTACCGAGGACGGGGACGCGAGGACCTGGCCGTCCGCGCGTCGGCTGTCGGCCAGAACGGCCGTCGTCCCCGGACAGTCGAGGTCGACGACCGTCACGTCTGGCCGTAAGGACTCGGCCTGGCGTGCCGCGGTCCGCCAGCCCGCCGAGGTCACCTCGAAGGGTCCTTCCGATCTCAGCAGGGCGGCCAGTGCCGACCTGACCAGGCTGACGCTGTGCAGGACGAGGACCTTCGTCACGGTGAGCTCTCCTCGGTAGACGAACCAACAGCACCCATGCGGGTGCCCCGTACAGGGGTGATGGAACGTCACTGCGGGGGGCGCGGAGAGGTGTACGGGCAACTTGGCCGAGATACCCAAGGATTCCGCTTCGCTTAGGCGGGTTACCTCCTTGAAGACCGGGCCCGTCCTGCCCTGCCTTCGGCGGGGCGCGCCGTTCGTCGCGGTCAGACCTCGCCGCGCCAAGCGCCCGTCTCGACCCCGCGCGACTCGATGAACAGCTTGAACCGCTTCAGGTCGCCCACGACCTGACGCTTGACGAAGCCGAGCTTGTCGGCCGCCGTTTCGGCCAGGCCGTCGGGCACCCAGTTCATGTGCAGGACGATCTTGGTGGTGGTCGCGTCGATCGGCTGGAAGGTGACGAGCCCGGCCTGGCGGGCCTCCCCGTCGACCGTCATCCACGCGACGCGCCGGTCCGGCAGCTGCTCGGTGATCTGCGCGTCGAACTCGCGCCGCACACCGTTCACGTTCGTCACCCAGTGGGTGAGCGTGTCCGTGCGCTGGTCGATGCGCAAGACCCCCTCCATGAAGGCGGGGAACTCCTCGAACTGCGTCCACTGGTTGTAGGCCGTGCGTACCGGGACGTTGACCTCGACGTACTCCTCGACGTGCGACATGCGCACCCCTTCCGTGTCATCGGCAGCCGCGCACCATGCGGTGCGGGTCGTCCGTCAGGACGTCTCGAGGCGCGGTTGCCCGCCCCTGAGGGCCCCATGCACGGGCCCGGGCGGCACGGTGTCCTCACCCACGGCCGGGCCGCGTCCCTGATCCTTCTCGGTGGCAACGGCGGAGGCGGAGAGGAGCGTCGCAGCGGCGAGGCTGCCCCAGAGGGCGGCCGGGCCGTGGGGCGCGAGAGCGGTGATGGCCGCCGGGGAGACGGCGAGGCCGAAGCCCGTGGAGAGCTCGAAGCGGGCGAGGGTGCGTCCCAGGGCATGGGCCGGGGCGAGGTCGGTGACGAGCGCGGTGGCGCTGCCGGCATAGATGATCTCGCCGATCGTGCAGACCACGGACACCGCGGCTACGGCCGGGACAGCCCAGCCGTGTCCCAGTGAGGTGGCCGCCAGGAACCCGAGGTAGGACGCGGTGAGGACGACGCCGGCGAGAGCCAGCACGGTCCGCCGGGAGAAGCGGGACATCAGGACGGTGACCGGAACCTGCAGGGTGACCACCAGCACCGTGTTCGCCACGAAGATGGCTGCCGACCACACCGGGGATGCGTCCAGCTGTGTCACCAGGACCAGGGGGAGCGCGATTTCGGGGACGTTGAGGCAGAAGACGTAGATCACGTTGGCGGCCAGCAGCGCCCGCGTCCGGGGTGCGGGCCCGGCGTCCCCGTCCTTGGCCGGGGCAGCAGCCGGACGCGCGTGCAGGTGGACCGACCACGCCAGGCCCGCCGCAAGGAGATAGGCGAGCCCGGTGACGGCTGCCAGCGCCTGCAATGCGGTGGCGCCGCCCGCCAGGCATGCGGTGGCGAGCAGCGCGCCCACGCCCAGCCCGGCGTTGCGCAGGGCGCGGCCTCCCGCGAGAGCGGCATCGCGTTCCCGGCCGTGGGCGACCGTGGCCACGAGAGCGGCGTGCGCGGCCGGCCACGCCTGGTTGCCGATGCCGAGGAAGAGCGCCGCCGCCGCGAACAGCCAGACGTGCCCCGCCGGAGCGGCCAGCAGCAGCGCCACGCCCAGCACCCGCACCAGCATCGACGCTGCCACGACCGTGCTGCGCGCTCCCCGGTCCAGCCATCGGCCCACCGCGGGCATGCACACCAGACCCACGACGACGCCGGCCGTCATGGCGATGCCGGTGGCCGGCGCGGACAGCCTCAGCACCGTCACCCCGTACAGCAGCAGAAAGGGCCGCAGCAGGCCGGTGCCGAGCGCGTCCACGGCCAGGGCGACGGCGTAGCGGGGGCCTCCGGAGGCGCGGATGAGGGCACGGGGCCGGATCTTGGTGGTGGTTGCCATGGCGCCAACGGTGCGTCGGACCGCCGGGCGGGCCCCGCCGGTTGACGGACACCGTCAATCGACGCCGTCGCCGTCCGTCCGGTCGGTGATGATGAGGGGGTGACGTTGAGGATCGACATCAGCGGCCTGCCGTCCGAGCGACTTCGGTTCGCCGCCTCCCCGCTGGCCGAGCTGACCGCGATGCTGCACGTGCTGGCCGAACCAGGGCACCATCCGCAGCTCGCCGGCTGGGCCGGGGACGTCTGGGCGGGGCTGCGGCCGGAGCTGGCCGAGCGGTTGCGGGAGGCGGAGTTCCTCTGGCGCTCCTCACAAGCCGACTTCCTGCTCCCCGCCCGGCCCCGGGCCACCCTCGCCGAGGAGTTGGACGACGTCGACCGGATCGACGACGCCACGTACGTGACCGCTGCGCTCGTCACCACCTGCGGCGGCAGCCGGGTCCACTTCGCCGCGCCGTCGCCGCTCACCGACGCGACGGCGCGCGAGCGGGCCCTGGACGTGGCCCAGGCCCGCGGCGCGCGCCAAGAGGCCTTTGCGGAAAGGCTGCTGGCGGACCCGGCCGCCGTGCGGGCGCGGGTGCGCCACACCCTCGAACAGTGCGCCGAGGCCTTCTTCGACGCCGCCTGGACGGGCGTCGCCGTGCAGCTCGCCACCGACCTGCGCGTGAAGAACGACCTGCTGAAGCGCCAGGGCATCGGGGCGGCACTCGCATCGGTCTCCGGCGCGGTCACCCTGGCACCGGACGGCGACTGCATCATCGTGGACAAGCTGCAGGACAAGGCGACCGCCGCCCAGGGGACCGGGGTCACCTTCATCCCCAGCGTCTTCGGCCGCCCGCACCTGGTGGCGGTCCACGCGCCCGGGTGGCAGCCGGTGGTGCAGTACCCCGTGGCGGAGCCGAGTCCATCGGAGCCGGTATCGCTGGAAACGGTCACACTGCGGCTGGAGGCACTCGCCCATCCGGTACGGCTGCGGCTGCTGCGCACCCTGGCCCGCGGCCCGCACACCACCGGCGAGCTGGCCCACGCCTGGGAGCTTTCCCCTCCGGAGGTGTCCCGCCACCTCGCCGTCCTGCGCCGCGCGGGCCTGCTCACGGCCCGGCGGCACGGTCGTTACGTCCGCTACACCCTCAACCTGCCCGACCTGACGGCGCTGGGCACCGACCTGCTGGCGGCCGTACTGCGCTGAGCAGCCGCCCATCCTGCCCCGTCAGGCGAAAGCGAAACGGTCTCGGTGAGCGAAGTGGCGACCATTACAAGCCAGTTCTGGTCCTGCGTGAAGGAGTTACATTCTCGTTATACTCGCTCGTCTTGGGCTAATATTTCATGCTAAATCGCCATATTCAGTGCACTGGCGAGGGTGAACGCAGGGCTTCTGCGTGCTTCGCCATCTATCACGCCCTGCCGCAGCACGGAACCCTCCAGCCCCATGCAATTTGGGCTCGTGCTGGGTAACTTCCCTCCGCATGACCACTGCACCCGCAGACCTGGCCCGCAGCCGAAGCGCCCTCCTGGAACTTCCCGTGGAGTTGCGTTTCGACAGCCCTGACGTGGGAGACGGAGCCTCCCTCTGGCGTATCGCCCGTGACTCTGAAGTCCTGGACCTGAACTCCCCGTACAGCTACCTCCTCTGGTGCCGTGATTTCGCCGCCACCTCCGCGGTGGCCCGCGACCCGAGCGGGCGGCCCGTCGGATTCGTCAGCGGATACCGGCGGCCCGGGGCCCCCGGCACCCTGTTCGTCTGGCAGGTGGCCGTCGACGAGGCCCTGCGCGGGCAGGGAGTGGCCGGGGCGCTGCTCGACGGGCTGTCCGCCCGCGAGGCGCGGCGGCAGGACGGCCTGCGCTGTCTGGAAACGACCATCGAGCGGGGGAACACCGCCTCGGAGCGGCTGTTCGCCTCGTACGCCGCCCGCCACGGCGCCTCACTCACCCGCGAGGTGCTCTTCGAGCCCGGTCACTTCCCCGAGAGCGACGCACACGCCACCGAAGTGCTCCACCGCATAGCGCTGCCGGGCTTCTGACATCCGGGCCCGCCGGCCCTCTTCGCCGGTTCACCGCACCACCCCGCGTGGCGGTCCCGCAGGGCGCAGCCACGCCGCACAACGTTTGGAGAGCGCATTGACCATCACCGAGCCGCTTCTGACCGTCTTCGAGACCGTGGAGTCGGAGGTCCGCAGCTACTGCCGGGCCTGGCCGACCGTCTTCGAGCAGGCGAGCGGCAGCCGGCTGCGCGACGAGCGGGGCCGCGACTACCTCGACTTCTTCGCCGGAGCCGGGTCGCTCAACTACGGCCACAACAACCCCGTACTGAAACGCGCGCTCCTCGACTACATCGAACGGGACGGCATCACCCACGCCCTGGACATGTCGACGACCGCCAAGCGGGACTTCCTGGAGGCCTTCCAGTCCGCGATCCTCGCCCCGCGCGGTCTTCCGTACAAGGTCATGTTCCCCGGGCCGACCGGCACCAACGCCGTCGAGGCGGCACTGAAGCTGGCCAGGAAGGTCAAGGGCCGCGAATCGGTCGTCTCCTTCACCAATGCCTTCCACGGAATGTCCCTCGGCTCGCTCGCGGTGACCGGCAACGCCTTCAAACGGGCCGGGGCGGGCATCCCCCTCGTACACACCACCCCCATGCCCTTCGACAACTACCTCGGCGGCCAAGTGCCGGACTTCATCTGGTTCGAACGGCTCCTGGAGGACCAGGGGTCCGGCCTGAACCAGCCCGCCGCCGTGATCGTCGAAACCGTGCAGGGAGAGGGCGGAGTGAACGTCGCCCGCCCCGAATGGCTGCAACAGCTGGCGGACCTGTGCCGGCGCCGCGACATGCTCCTCATCGTCGACGACGTCCAGATGGGCTGCGGCCGCACCGGAAGCTTCTTCTCCTTCGAGGACGCGGGCATCACACCGGACATCGTGACGGTCTCCAAGTCCATCAGCGGGTACGGACTCCCCATGGCGCTCTGCCTGTTCAAGCCGGAGCTGGACATCTGGGAGCCCGGCGAGCACAACGGCACCTTCCGCGGCAACAACCCGGCCTTCGTCACGGCCACCGCCGCCCTGGACACCTACTGGCGCGACGGCGTCCTGCGCCAGCGGACCCTCACCCAGGGCAACCGGATCGACGAGGCCCTGCGCGAGCTCTGCTCCGACCCGGCCCTGGGCGCGAGCCACCGCGGCAAGGGCATGGTCTGGGGCATCGAGTTCCAGGACAGGAACCGGGCGGGCGAGGTGTGCGCCCAGGCCTTCGAGCACGGCCTCCTCGTCGAGACCTCCGGCCCCGAGAGCGAGGTGGTGAAGCTGCTGCCGCCGCTCACCGTGTCGTCCGCGGAGCTGGACGAGGGGCTGGAGATCCTGACGCGCTCGGTCCGCGAGACGGCCTGACCGCACGAGCAGGAGAAAGGCAGGCCACAGTGATCGTCCGTTCATTCAAGGACATCGAGGGCACCGAGCGGCACGTGAAGTCCGCCTCCGGTACCTGGGAGAGCAAGCGCATCGTCCTCGCACGGGAACGCGTCGGCTTCTCCCTGCACGAGACGGTGCTCTACGCCGGGACGGTGACGTCGATGTGGTACGCGAACCACGTCGAAGCCGTCGTGTGCGTGGAAGGCGACGCGGAACTCACCGACGAGGAGACGGGCGAGACGTACCGCATCACCCCCGGGACCATGTACCTGCTCGACGGCCACGAGCGGCACACCCTGCGCGTCGAGCGGGACTTCCGCTGCCTGTGCGTCTTCAACCCGCCCGTCACGGGGCGGGAGGACCACGACGAGAACGGTGTCTACCCCCTGCTCACGGAGCCGGACCACGCCTGACGGCGGACGACGGGTACGCGGACACCCACACGGAGAACGAGAGAGGAGAGGCAGGCACCATCATGAGCACCACAGCCGAGCGCATCGCGGACGTCTACCCGACCAGGGGCGCCCAGGAGGCCCTGATCGGCCGCAAGGACCCCGTCATATGGTCCGATCCCGGAACGCCGGGGCCCCTGTGGAGGCGTGAACTGGAGGGATTCGAGCAGCACGGGTTCCACCCGGTGGAGCAGCTCATCACGCCCGAAGAGGTGGACGTCTACCGCAGCGAGCTGGACCGCCTGGTCGCCGACCCCGTGATACGCGCCGACGAGCGCTCGATCATCGAGCGCACGTCGCAGGAGGTGCGCTCGGTCTTCGAAGTGCACCGGATCAGCGAGGTCTTCGCCCGGCTCGCGGCGGACCCCCGTGTCGTGGGGACCGCGCGCCAGATCCTCGGTTCGGACGTCTACGTGCACCAGTCCCGGATCAACGTGAAGCCCGGCTTCGGAGCCCGCGGGTTCTATTGGCACTCCGACTTCGAGACGTGGCACGCGGAGGACGGACTGCCGCGCATGAGGACCGTCTCCGTGTCGATCGCGCTGACGCCGAACTACCCCACCAACGGCGGGCTCATGATCATGCCCGGCTCGCACCGGACCTTCCTGGGCTGCGCGGGCGAGACGCCGAAGGACAACTACAAGAAGTCCCTGCAGATGCAGGACGCGGGCACGCCCTCGAAGGAAGCCCTCGCGAAGTTCGCGGAGGCCTGCGGGATCCGCCTGTTCACGGGGCAGGCCGGCTCGGCCACCTGGTTCGACTGCAATGCGATGCACGGCTCCGGCGACAACATCACACCGTACCCGCGCAGCAACGTCTTCTTCGTGTTCAACAGTGTCGAGAACGCCCCTGTGGAGCCCTTCGCGGCCCCCGTCCGCCGCCCCGGCTTCATCGCGGCGCGGGACGTGACCCCCGTGCGCTGACACCCGCTCTTACCCCTGTCACCGCCGAATGGCGGGGAGCACGGCCCGTCCGGGCCGTGCTCCCCGCCATTGCGGGGTTCGGGGTGTCCGGCGACGTCAGCGGGCCGCGCCGAAGGCCTGCGTCCAGTAGGAGTTCGGCTGTGCGAGGCCGACACCGATCTCCTTGAACGCGCAGTTGAGGATGTTCTCCCTGTGCCCGGGGCTGTTCATCCAGCCGGTCATGACCTGCTCGGGCGTGCTGTAGCCGTAGGCGACGTTCTCGCCGTAGGTGGTCCAGCTGTAGCCGGCGCGGGTGATGCGCTCTCCGGGGTCCGAGCCGTCGGATCCGGTGTGCGACATGGTGGAGTGCGCGGCCATGTCCTTGCTGTGGTTCAGTGCGGCAGCCGTCAGCTTCGCGTTGACGGTGAGCGCCGAGCAGCCGGCCTTGGCGCGCTCCTGGTTCACGAGGGCCACCACCTCGGCGGTGGGGCCTGACGGCGCGGCGGTCGGCGTGCTGGGCGGCTTCGTGGCGACCGGGGGCTTCGGCCGGACCGGGGCCGGCTTGGCGGGCTGCGTCGCCGTGGGCGGCTCCGCCGTCGCGGTGGGCGGCTGTGCCGTCTGAGGGTCCGCCGTGGGCTGCCCCGTCGGCTCGGGCGTCCCTATGGGGGTGGCCGCGGGGTCCGCCTGCGTCGGGAGCGGCGCGCTGGGCGATGGTGCGCTGGGGAAGGGGCGCGGGCCCTGCCTCCCGAAGGCCCTCGTGGCGGCCGTCTCCTGCGTGTCCAGGCATGCGATCGCGGCCGTGGGTATGCCCACGATGCCCAGGGTGACGGCGGCGATCGATATTTTCTTGTAGTGCTTCCTCTTGCGGTGCTTCTGCATGCTGGCCTCACTTGGTCTCTGCGAAGCGTCCTGCGCCTGAGCTGCCGGAGCGCCGGGCGGGCCGCCATTCTTAGAAGCCGGGCAACGGGCTGGCAAGTCTCGGCGCCGACCCGCGCGGCGGCGCCGTACGCCGGGCTTGAAATGGGCGGGAAGTCGTGCTGGCCGCGCCCCCGGCAGGCTGCCCGGAGCAGATGAGGACCATCAGAAACGCCTGTGACGTGGCGCGTTGCGGAACGTCGCCGCATTCCCGGAGACGCCCATTTCGGTGGGCGGGGGGAATGTCGACTCCAGTGCGACAAATCTCGACATTTCTGTGAGGCCTTAGTGGACGTAATGCTTCCGTGACCCTCCCCTCGGCTGTGACGCATATCACTGTTTCGTCGGGGAACCGGATGCGCTGCCCGGGGTCGTCGGTCACCGGCTGAGCGGCGGTTTCCAGGTGCCCGGCCTATCGTGAAAGGAAGAGGAAGGCTGTCTGCCAGCGCGGCCCGCCGGCTCCCCTGGGGAGGCCCGATGCCCGAAACCCTCGACGCGGACACCGTGACAGCGCTCGTCGTGGATGCCACGGCCGCCCCGTCGATGCACAATGCGCAGCCGTGGAGATTCCGTTTCTTCCGCGACAGTCGCGTCTTCCACATGCGGTCCGACCTCGAACGCTCGATGCCGCGCGCCGACCCCACCACGCGCGCCCTCCACCTGGGCTGCGGCGCGGCTCTGTTCAACCTGCGGGTCGCCGCCGTCCACGCGGGCTGGGAGCCGGCCACGCGCCTGCTCCCCGATCCCCAGGACCCGCAGTTGCTCGCCGCGGTGCGGCTGGACGCCCCCGTGACCGCCGACGGCGACCTCGCCGCGCTGTATCCGGCGATCCACCGACGGCATACCAGCCGCGAGCCCTTCACGGAGGAGGAGATACCCGCAGGCATCAGGGACGAACTGTGCGGCTGCGCCATCCTGGAGGGAGCGCGACTGGTCTTCCCCTCCGCATGGCACGTGGCCAGGCTCCTGGACCTGGTTCACGACGCCGAGGGCCGCGATGCCCTGGACCCGGCGGCCACCGAGGACATGGAACGCTGGACACGCATCGGCCCCGATGCCAGGGACGCACCGACCGACGGTATCCCCGACCACGCCTTCGGGCCGCGACAGTACGACGGCAAGGCGCCCGTGCGCGACTTCGCCGGCAGGCGTCCTGTGGCCGGGCGCCAGGCGGCCACGTTCGAGAGCACCCCGCAGCTCGCCCTGCTGGGTACGGTCAACGACCGGCGGGCCGACTGGCTGCAAGCGGGCCAGGCGATGGAGCGCGTCCTGCTCCAAGCCACCTTGGACGGACTCGCGACCTCGCTCACCTCCCACGCACTGGAATACCCCGAGCTGCGCTGGGCCGTACGGGATCCGCAGTCGACCATGGGATTCGTCCACATGGTGCTCCGCCTCGGGTACGGCCCCCCGGCCCCCGGCACACCACGTCGACCCGTGGACGAGGTGCTCGAACTCGCGACGGGACTCAGCGGGTGAGCGCGGTCGCCAGGGACGGGTAGTCGAGGACCATGCCGCGCTGGTCGACCTCGATGTCGCTCCGGAAATCCCCGGACCGGTAGCGGATCCGGGCTCCGTGCTCGGCGCGGGCCAGGTGGGTGTACGTCTGCTGGTTCGGACTGACCGTCAGCTCGGGTACCGAGACCCACGCCATCGTGAAGACCGCAGGGCCCGCTCCGGGTTCCCGGTGCAGGCCGTGCCGGAGCACGGGCATGGTGTTGGTCAGCGGGCACAGGCCCAGGTCGCAGTCGAGCGCTCCCTCGAGGTCGGGTCGTTCGGCACCGTTCACGGTCCAGCGGCCCAGCCCGTCGTGCCGCAGGTCCAGGGACTCGGTCGACGCGGCGGTCTCGACGGTGACCCCCAGACGGGTGGTCACCCAGCCGCCGGCCGTCTCCAGCTCGTAGGAGACCCAGTACGGCTCGGGGATCAGGCCGACGGCGCGTCCGCGGGCGGAGAGGGAGTCGGGTGCGAAGTCGACCCAGGCGGTGGAGTAGCCCCGGTCCGGGAGGATCTCCCAGGTCCGGGCGACGGATGGAGTGCTCATGACCCGAGCCTAGGTCGTCTCTTTCGGATCTTGCTCCCCCAGCTACCGCTGGGAGGTGCCCCCAGTTAAGCCCGCGTCGTGCGGTGCCGGGCGGCGTGGGTCAGGCAAGATCCGGAAGAGACGGCCTAGGTCCGACCGGTCCGAGTGCGCCTGGCCGCGCCGAAGGCCACGCGGTGAGGGGCCGCGTGGCCTTCGGCGCGCCGGGGCCGGTGCCCCCGTCGGGGGGGGGGGGGCCCCGCGGGGGGGGGGGGGGCGGGGGGGCCCCGCGCGCGGGGGGGGGGGGGGGGGGGGGCCCCCCCCCGCGCCGGTGACGGATCACACGTCCGCCGACGCCGACACCTTCTCCTCCGACGTCTCGGGAGCCGGTACGCCCCCAACCCCACCTGCGGGCTCGGCGGCCGCGGGCGGGGACGCGGTGTACATCACCGAGCCCTGCCGGTGCTCCTTCTCGACGGACCCCTTCTTGGCCAGGGCCTCGAGAGTGTTGCGCACGACCTGAGCGGAGGCCGGCCGGGCGGGGTGGGCCTGGGTCAGTTCTGTGGCGACCTCGCTGACCATGCGGGGCTCGCCGGCGCTGACCAGGAGGGCCAGGACGAGCTCGCGCAGGGGCGGTTCCGCGGCCTTGCCCGCCGCCGGCTCGGCCGTCTTCTGGGAGCCCGCCGCGGCGGGCTTGCGCGCGGTGGTCTTGGCCTTCACCCCGGCCGAGGGGCCGCCGGAAGGATTCTTTGCCCGGGTCGCCTTCTTGTCACGTGCCGTCCCGCCCGTCGCCTTCCGCCCCTGCCGCGGCTTGGGAACGGTTCCGGCCGCGGCGGCCTCCGCGGATGCGGGTGGCACGGGGCCGGTGTCTTGGGCGGGGGACTGGGCTGCGGTCGCGTCCGCGACCGCCGCGGGGAGCGCGCCCTGGACGCCGCAGAGCCAGCTCTCGTCCTCCTTCAACTGCTTCAGCCGCACCTCGAGTTCCGCGATCTGCGAGGAGACGGCGTCCTGCTCCTTGCGATTGGTCTCGAGATCGGCGGCGAACCGCTGCGCGTACACGTCGTGGATTGGCGTGGTCTCGGGCTCGTTTGCCATCACGGCTCACTTTCCTCATACCTCACGGTGTTGCTGACGGATGCTACTCACCAGCAGGCGGCTGTAGTTCTCCTTCCGGCAGGTTTCCCACCATTCGATTCTCTCGGAGCCCGAGATCCCCGTCCCGGCGAAACACAGCACACGCGCACTACACCCAGTGCGGTTTCACCGAGAGCGGCTCTGCGCGCACCTTTGACTTCGGTGGCGGAAATCCTCTTCAGCAGGTCGAGTACGAGCGATCGTGTTGATCCCGGCAGAATGCGCCGCCAAGGTGAAGGGCGTCCGTCGGCTTGTGTGTGACGACAAACCTGGACGCCCTTCGGGCGGCGGATGCCCGCCCTTGTCTCTATCGGCGGGCGCACGTCCAAGCATCCATGCCCTGGAGCGCGGCAAGCCTCTTGGCAGTGGCGATCTGCTCCGGTTTCGTGGCCAGGTCGGCTCGGGGGGCGTACTTGAGGCCACCCGCGGCCTTCCAGCTCGACCGGGTGAACTGCAGTCCGCCGTAGTGCCCATTGCCCGTGTTGGCTCGCCAGTTACCACCCGACTCGCACCGGGCGATAGCGTCCCAGTCGACGCGAGGTCTCCAAGCCCCGGCCGCATCGGCGCTGGCAGCGGTCAGTATCGCCTGACACAGGAACGCTGAACACAGCAGCGCAACGATGGTGCTTCCGGTTCGCCGGCGGTTCTGGAATCGAAGCAACAGTCCTCCTTCGTTGTTCGGCAGACCACGGGTCAGCGGCGGTTGTCGTGGTGTCCGCGTCGGCCCCAGGACTGGGCGTCGACGACACGTCCGCGGTCGTCGCGCAGGGTGGCCGTGTCCCGCTCGTCCCAGATCTGGTGGCTGCGGTCCTGGTAGAGGTCGCGGTGGGTGTTGTGTCCGTGGCCGGTGTGGACCTTGACGCTGGAGCGGCCGTCGAGACGGAAGTCCCGGAAGCGGTAGCGGTTGCCGTCGCCGTCGGTGAGGGTGAAACCACGCAGCTCCACGGAGTGGCGGCCGGTGTTCTCCACCTCGACCCATTCGCGGTTCAGAGCGCGGTTGCCGCGGCCGCGGGTGTCGTGCTGGACGTCGCCGATGACGATCGAGGAGTACCGGCCCCGGCCGCGGTGGTCGCGCCGGTCGTCGTCGTTGGCGGCAGCCGGGATGGCGGCCGCGCCGACCAGGGCGCCGGCGGCCAGGGCCGCGGCGAGAAGGCGGTGGGCGGCGGGAGAAGCAGACATGGAGACGACTCCTTCGAAAAGTCAGCCCGGTCCGGCCTCGTGCCGGCCGGACGGGCTCCGTGCGGTTCCCGGTGTTCTGCCGGGGAGCCACACTCTGTTCCCATCCACCGCCAAACGCCATAACTCAGAACGTGTGTTGCGTAATACGGACATGTCGGTAACTCTCCCTTGCAAGGGGCATCCGTCAATGCCCCGTTGACGTGGCCTCGTCTGGGGGTCGCGACGGCCTGTGCGACATCGGGGCACAGGGGTTTCGGCCATAGAACCCGGGTATTCGCGCCAGCCCGTGTGTGGTGCGCCGAACGGGTTCAGGGTTCTGTAACAGCCGCCTCCCCGACGTTTTCGCACGTGGGTACGCCGGTCCGCTCTGGCGTGCGGGTGCTGCCGGAAGATCACCAAGCAGTAGGATCGTGCCGCAACACGACGCGAAGGGGAGCTCAGTGGCGCGGGTTGCGGTAATCGGTGGGGGTATCAGCGGGCTGGGGACAGCGCTCATGCTTGGCCGACGGGGCCACGCGGTCACGTTGTTCGAGCAGGACGCGCGGCAGGCCGGAGAGGACCTGAACCGGGACTTCTTCCATTGGGACAGGCCTCGAATACCGCATGCCACCCAGCCCCACTCGCTCCTCGCGCCCGTGCGCACCGTGTTGCGCACCGAGGCCCCTGATGTCTACGCGGACCTGCTGGTACGCGGAGCCCGGGAGTACCACGAGTTCGACTGGTTCGGTGAGCATCCGCCGCATCGGGCCGGCGACGAGGACTTGGTGACCCTGCGCACCCGCCGCATCGTGCTGGAGGCCGCCTTGGCCGCGGCCGTGCGGCGGGAACGCACCGTTGACGTGCGGCGAGGCTCCCGGGTGCACGCCCTCACCATCGACGAGGGCCGCCCCGCGCGGGTCACCGGCGTGCAGGTGGGCGCGGAAGCGCACCGGGCGGACCTCGTCGTCGACGCGTCCGGCCGCCGCTCGCCGGTTCCCGCCTGGCTGACCGCGGCCGGCTGCCGCCCGCCCGTGGTCGACAGCCACCGCGCCGGGATCGCCTACCTGTGCCGCTGGTACCGCCTGCGTGCCGACGGCCCGCGTGACCCCGGCCGGGTGAAGACCGGCTCGGCCGCACCGTTCGCGCTCGCCGGCGTCTTCCCTTCCGACAACGACACCTTCGCGGTGAACCTGGTGCTCTCCACGGGCGATCCGACCCGCGGCGCGCTCACCGACCCCGCCGTCTTCGAGGCCGCCGCCCGCCGCTTCCCCGCCACCGCCGCCTGGCTCGACCTGGCGCCCGAACCGCAGTCCGCCGTCCTGGCCATGGCCGGCCTGGACAACCGCTGGACCGCCTTCGCCGACGACGACGGACCCATCGTCACCGGCCTGGTCAACGCCGGGGACAGCCTCATCCACACGAACCCCACGTCGGGCCATGGCGTCTCGATCGGCCTGCGCGCCGCCCAGCACATCGCCCACCATGCCGACGAGATAGCCGAGGACCCCACCGGCTACCACACTTGGACGGCCGAGAACCTCCGCCCCTGGTTCGACGCGCAGGTGACGGCCGACAGCGCCAACGCGCAGCGCCTCGCCGAGAGCACAATCCCCTCGGATCGGCGGGCAGCGGCCGTGGGCGCCTGTGCCTTCGACGATCCCGTCGTCATGAGGGCGCGAGCCCAGGTACGCCATCTCCTGCGACCGGCCCATGACGCCTACGGCTCCGACGAAGTGGACCGACACGTCACGGCCTGGCTGGCCGCCCGCCCGGACTTCTCGCCACAGCACGACGGCCCGACCCGCGAGCAGTGGGATGCGCTCATCCCGGGCTGAGCGCCTGCCCGCCCGCCCGTCCGGTTGCTGCGTCGGTCAGTACACGAGCTTGTAGGTCACTTCCTTGGGGACCGGGCTCGGTGCGGTGTCGGTGTAGACGAGCCGGATGGTCGTGAAGCGCTGGACGTCGGGGTGCTCGGGCCAGGCGTCCGGATTGCTCAGGGTCACCTTCACCGGGTAGGCGCGGAAACGCCCGGCCGCGCAGTACGGGCGGCAGTCGTTCACCATGTCGGTGCCGGTGGCCGTGGCGATCCTCGGCCCCCAGGTGTCCCAGCGGAGTTCGACGAGGCGGTTGTTCCCGTCCCCGCAGGCCAGGAGGTATTCCTCGGGGCGAATCTGGGCCTGCGAGAAGCAGTCGACGACCACGACCGGATCCGGTGGGGCGATACCACGCGCCGATCCCGTTCCGGTGTTCGCGGAGGCCGGGACCATGGCGGCCGTCAGGGCCGCCACCGTGCACAGGAGGGTGGTCATCCGCGCCCTGCGGCGGGATGCGCGTGCGGGTCGGCCGGCTGCTGAAACGTTCACGAAAGACCCCTCGCCACTCGCTGGCCGCCGCCGACGCTGCGGCAGTACCCAGCTTCCCCCATTCGTGTGGGCCGTGCACCCGCTGGGAAGCGCGCAGGGCCGCAGCCTGCTGCAACGAGAAGGGAGGAATCCGGGTGACAGCCCGGGCAGCGCTACTTCTGCAGCGCCCGGACCGCCTGCCGCTCCAGGTCCAGGGAGTGGTCCACCTGCTCCGCACACGCGTTGAAGAACGCACGCCGCTCCTCGACGCCGGCCTCCGGGTTCGCGTCGCGGGCGAGCGCCGCCAGCTCCGACCAGTGCCGGGCGGATTCCCTGAAGAGGCCGGCGGCCTCCGGGCGCTCGACGAGGTCGAGGAAATCGGCGTACAGCGGACGCGTCGCGCCCGGGGCGGTCCACTCCTCCTCCAGGCAGGCGTACAGCCGCCCGGTGCCGGCCCGGAAGGCCTCGGGGGAGCTGCCGAACCGGCGCTCCCAGCCCGTCTTGGTGGTGCCGTCGCGCAGCTGCGCGGCGAACTTCTCCATCCCGGAGAATCCGAAGTTCACGTCGAACTTGTTCCCCAGGACGGGCCCGGTGAGGTGCGTGACGGTGGAGGCGATGGCCCCGGCCACGTCCGGCTCCGTCTCGGGCGGCCCGGTGGGCACGATCAGCTGGTGGCGGCCGTTGCGGTGCGCGGTCCAGGCGGCGCCGAACTCCTCGCGGTCGATCCGGTACGGGGTATCGGCGCCGTCCTCGATCAGCAGGTCGTCACCGTCGTACCCGGCGATGACGACGGTGTACGGGTCGGCGCCCGTCATCTCGGCGTCCGGGTCGGCTTCGTGCCAGGGCAGGGAGGAGCGGTCGACCACGCAGAAGGCGGGCTGGCCCTCGTCGAGCGCGGCCCGCACCCGGCCCCAGCGGGGCTTCATCGCGCGCGTGGCGTCGTACGGGATACCCAGGCGACCGAGCGCGACCTGCACCCAGGGCTCGGGATGGGCCTGGGCCACGATGGTGGCGATGGGCAGCCGGCCGGCGTACTCGAAGACGAAGTACATGAAGCCGATTCCGCCGGCCAGGCCGGCCACGAGCTCCTCGTCGTGGACGCTGCCGAGCGCGTGGCGGATCAGGGAGGCCTCACGGTGGCGTCCGGTGCCGAAGTCTTCGTACACGAGCACAGTCATGCGGTCAGCCTATCCGTGGGCGGGGCGGGGCCTCGCGCCCCGGGGTGGCGGCGCTGCCGTGGTCGTCCTGCGGCGGGCCGGCCGCTACCCCCACGGGCATGCGCAGCCGTGGCGTTCCGGAGCGGACCAGGGCGAACGAACGTACGATGGTCGGGGACCGGCGAGGGCGGCGGCTCGCCGTGCCGCTGGTCCAGCTGGTGCACGCCGTTCGTGGGAGACGCATGGCACAGGTCGCCGATACAGCGCGGACCGTCATCCTGACCGTGGACGACGATCCGGGAGTCTCCCGCGCTGTCGCCCGCGACCTGCGGCGCCGCTACGGCGCCGCGTACCGGATCGTGCGCGCCGAGTCAGGCGAGTCGGCACTGGAGGCGCTGCGCGAGCTGAAGCTGCGGGGCGACCTGGTGGCCGTGATCCTTGCCGACTACCGCATGCCGCAGATGAACGGCATCGAGTTCCTAGAACAGGCACTCAACGTGTACCCGGGCGCGCGGCGCGTGCTGCTGACCGCGTACGCCGACACCAACGCGGCCATCGACGCGATCAACGTCGTCGACCTCGACCACTACCTGCTCAAGCCGTGGGACCCGCCGGAGGAGAAGCTCTACCCGGTCGTGGACGACCTGCTCACGGCCTGGCGCTCCAGCGACTACCGGCCGGTGCCCGCCACCAAGGTCGTCGGGCACCGCTGGTCGGCGCACTCCTCGCACGTGCGGGAGTTCCTGGCCCGCAACCAGGTGCCGTACCGCTGGTACTCCTCCGACGAGCCCGAGGGACGGCGACTGCTGGAAGCGGCCGGGGCCGACGGACAGCGGCTGCCCCTGGTGATCACTCCGGACGGCACCGTGCTGATCGAGCCGGAGGCGGCCGCCCTGGCCGCCCACGTGGGGCTCGCGACGACGCCGGCCGCGGACTTCTACGACCTCGTCGTGATCGGCGGCGGCCCGGCCGGCCTCGGCGCGGCCGTCTACGGGGCCTCCGAAGGGCTGCGTACGGTGCTGGTCGAGCGGTCGGCGACCGGCGGGCAGGCCGGGCAGAGCTCCCGCATCGAGAACTACCTCGGCTTTCCCGACGGCGTCTCGGGCGCCCAGCTCACCGAACGCGCCCGCCGCCAGGCCAACAGGTTCGGAGCCGAGATCCTCACCGCGCGCGAGGTCACGGGGCTGGAGGCCAACGGCGCGGCGCGCGTCGTCCGCTTCTCCGACGGCTCGTCGGTCACCGCGCACAGCGTCATCCTGGCGACCGGCGTGTCGTACCGGCAGCTCCAGGCACCGGGCTGCGACCGGCTGACCGGCTGCGGGGTCTACTACGGCTCCTCGCTCACCGAGGCGTCCTCCTGCCAGGGGCAGGACGTGTACATCGTGGGCGGCGCAAACTCCGCCGGGCAGGCGGCGATGTACCTGGCGCGCGGCGCGAAGTCGGTGACGCTGCTGGTCCGCGGGGAGTCCCTGACGGCGTCGATGTCGTACTACCTGATCCAGCAGATCGAAGAGGCACCGAACATCACCGTGCGGACCCGGACCGCCGTCGAGGCGGCGCACGGCGACGGGCACCTCGAACAGCTCGCGCTGCGGGACGCCGTCAGCGGCGCGACCGAACTCGTCGACGCCCAGTGGATGTTCGTCTTCATCGGAGCGGCCCCGCGGACCGACTGGCTGGAAGGCACCGTGCTGCGCGACGAGCGCGGCTTCATCCTGGCCGGGCCGGACCTCACGCCGGACGGCCGCCCGCCGGCCGAGTGGGAGCTGGACCGGCCGCCCTACCACCTGGAGACCAGCATTCCCGGTGTGTTCGTGGCGGGCGACGCACGCGCCGAGTCCGCGAAGCGCGTCGCGTCCGCCGTCGGAGAAGGAGCCATGGCCGTGATGCTCGTCCACCGGTACCTGGAACAGTCATGAGCGGGTACGCCATGCCCTGCAGTCCGCAGGAGATCGCCTCGCTGTTCCTGTTCGAAAAGCTCTCCCCGGAGCAGCTCGGGCGGCTGTGCGCCGAGGGGCGGGTGGAGCGGTTCGAGGCCGGTCCGGTGTACACCGAGGGCGACCCGGCGACCTGCTTCTACGTGATGATCGAGGGCACGGTCGTACTGTCCCGCCGGGTCGGCGGCGACGACGTGGAGGTGAGCCGGACGTCACAGCGCGGGGTGTACGCCGGGGCCATGCAGGCCTACCTGGGCGACCGGGTACCGCAGACGTACAACAACTCGATGCGGGTGACCGAGCCGACACGGTTCTTCGTACTGCCCGCGCAGTCGTTCGCGGACTTCATGCAGGAATGGTTCCCGATGGCCGCGCACCTGCTGGAGGGGCTCTTCTTCGGAGCGAAGAACACCCAGCGGGCCATCGGGCAGCGCGAACGCCTGCTGGCGCTCGGATCCTTGTCCGCTGGGCTCACCCACGAGCTCAACAACCCGGCCGCGGCGGCCGTCCGGGCCACCGCGGCGCTGCGCGAACGGGTGGGCAAGATGCGGCACAAGCTGGCCGTCATCGCACATGGCCCCTACTCCCGAGAGGCGCTCGCCGACCTCATCGAGATCCAGGAGCGCACTGCCGAACGCGTCGCGAAAGCACCCGTGCTGAGCCCCCTGGAGGCCTCCGACCGGGAGGACGAGCTCGCGGACTGGCTCGACGACCACGGCATCCCGGAGGGCTGGCGGATCGCACCGACCTTCGTACAGGCCGGGCTGGACACGGACTGGCTGGAGCAGGTCGCGGCGGCCGTGGCCGAGGACATCCTGCCGGGGGCGATCGGCTGGCTCAACTACACGGTCGAGACCGAGCTGCTGATGGACGAGATCGACGACTCCACCACCCGCATCTCCCACCTCGTGGACGCCGCCAAGCAGTACTCGCAGCTCGACCGCGCCCCGCACCGGGTCGTCGACGTACACGAACTCCTCGACAGCACCCTGCTGATGCTGTCCGGCAAGATCGGCCCCCGGATCCGGGTGGTCAAGGACTACGACCGCTCCCTGCCGGACGTGCCCGCCTACCCGGCGGAGCTCAACCAGGTGTGGACCAACCTCATCGACAACGCCGTCTTCGCCATCGGGAGCACCGGCCGCGACGGCACGCTGACGGTCCGCACGGCACGGGAGGGCGACCGGCTGCTGGTGGAGTTCCGGGACACCGGGCCCGGCATCCCGGCGGACATCCGCAGCCGCATCTTCGATCCGTTCTTCACCACCAAGCCGGTCGGCGAGGGCACTGGTCTCGGCCTGGACATCTCCTGGCGGATCGTCGTCAACAAGCACCACGGCAGCCTCCAGGTCGAGTCCGCACCCGGCGACACCCGTTTCCAGGTGCTGCTGCCGCTGACGACCCCGGCACCCGAGAACGAGACCGGGACCGCGCCCGGAACCGGAACCGAGACCGAGACCGCCGAGGAGCCCGTATGACCGACATCAACGGAATCGATCCGAGCGTCCCGCCCGCCGGCCCAGGCTGCGCCGAGTGCGACGCGGCGGGCGGCTGGTGGTTCCACCTGCGGCGCTGCGCCCAGTGCGGCCACATCGGCTGCTGCGACTCGTCCCCCGCCCAGCACGCCACCGCCCACTGGAAGTCCACCGGTCATCCGGTGGTGCAGAGTTTCGAACCGGGCGAGGAGTGGTTCTGGGACTACGGCAGCAGCACGCTGTACGAGTCCGGTCCCGAGCTGACGCCGCCGGGCGGCCACCCTGCGGACCAGCCGGCGCCGGGACCGGCCGACCGGGTTCCGCAGGACTGGGCGCGGCTGCTGCACCGCTGAACGGCCCGGTCCCGGCGCCGGGCCGATCCCGGCCGGTACGGTGGCTGCATGGAACAGCGGATCAGCCTCGTCACCCTCGGGGTCGCGGACCTCGCCCGCGCCAAGGACTTCTACACGGCCCTGGGCTGGCGCGGCCAGGAAGTCGAGGAGACGGTCTTCTACCAGGCGGGCGGGCTGGCCCTGGTGCTCTGGGACAGGGGGAAGCTGGCCGCGGACTGCGGTCTGCCCGCCGGGCCCCCCGCCGGCTTCGACGGCATCGTGCTGGCACACAACGTGCGTTCGGACGCCGAGGTGGACGCCCTGCTCGAGGCCGCCCAGCGGGCCGGCGGCACGGTCACCAGTCCGGCGGCCGTCAACCCCGTCGGCTTCTACTCGGGCGCCTTCACCGACCCGGACGGCCACGCCTGGGAGGTCGCGCACAATCCCGGCTTCACCCTGGCCGAGGACGGATCGCTCGTCCTGCCCGACTTCGGCGGGTAGGGCGAGCGGGCCCGGCGCACCGGACCGACGGCGGTATCCGCGCCCGCAGGTCTCAGTCGGAGGAGGCCGCGGCCGGGGCCTTGGCCCGCGGACCGCGGATCCGCAGGCGGAGCGCGGGCGGCGCCCACCAGTTGGCGTCGCGGAGCAGTGTCATCGTGGCCGGAACGAGGACGCACCGCACCAGCGTGGCGTCGACGACGACGGCAACGGTCAGCGCGATCGCCAGCTGCTTCATGACCAGCAGCTCCCCCGTGGCGAATCCGATGAAGACGATGCACATCAGCGCGGCCGAGGAGCTGATGATCCGGGCGGAGCGCTGTACCCCGACCTCGACCGCGAGGTCGTTGTCCACCCCGGAGTCGTGGAGTTCCTGAATGCGGGAGAGCAGGAACACCTCGTAGTCCATCGACAGGCCGAAGGCCAGCGCGAACACCACCACAGGGAGCCAGTAGCCCAGTCCGCCCAGCGTGTGCACTCCGAGCAGGCCGGCGCCCCAGCCGTCCTGGAAGACGAGGACCAGGGCGCCGAACGACGCGCCCAGCGACAGGGTGTTCATCGCGATCGCCTTGAGCGGGAGCAGCACCGAACCCGTCATGAGCAGCAGGAAGACGAAGGTGGTCGCCGCGATCAGGGCGGCGGCCCGAGGGGCGTGGTCGACGACCTCGGCTCTGAAGTCGATGTCGAGGGCGCTGCGTCCCGTGACCCAGACGGGGAAATCGGTCGGGCGGTCCGCCCGCATGCGCTGGACGAGCCGGTCGGCGGGCCCGCCCGCGGGGTCGGCCTTCGGCACCACGCGGACGAGCGCGATCCCGGGGCCCGCGGCCGTGGCCGCGCCCACCGCCTCGACGTCCGGGCCGCCCGCGAAGCGGCCCGCCCACTGCTGGAGCCGGGCCGGGTCGGTGCGGGCCACGACCACCACCGCGTCGGCGCGGTGCTGGGGGAACCGCTCCGCCACGGTGTCGGCATAGCGCCGTGCCTCCGCCGCGGGCGGGAGCTGCTGCTCCCCGACCGGGCTGACCAGGTGGACGCGGAGGAAAGGGGTGGCGCAGGCGAGCAGCAGCACCCCGACGCCGACGGCGGCCGAAAGCGCGTGCCGCCGGGTCCATCGGGCCAGCCGGGCGAACGCGCCGGAGCCGGTGCCACGGGCGGCGCACGCTCCGATCCGCTTCGGGAAGGCCGCCAGCAGTGCCGGGGTCAGCGTCAGCGCGGCGGCGAGGGAGAGGGCGACGGTCCCCGCGGCGGCCAGGCCGATCGCGGCGTAGAAGTCGCTGGGGAAGGCGGCCAGTCCGCAGAGGGCGGCGGCGACGACGAGCGCGGCGAAGCGGACCGCGCGCCCCGCGGTGGCCATGGTCCGCACCACCGACTCCGCGACGTCGTGGCCCGCGGCCCGCTCCTCCCTGAACCGCCCCACCGTCACCAGCGAATAGTCGATGGCCAGGGCCAGCCCCACCATCGTGGTCGTCGAGAGTGCGGGCGAGGTGAGGTCGTACCAGCGCGACAGGACCAGCAGCCAGAGCATCCCCGCGCCGACCGTGCACACGGCTGCCAACACCGGTACGGAGGCCGCCACCAAGCCGCCGAAGAGTACGTACACCACGGCCAAGGTCACGGGCAGGGTGATCATCTCGCTGCGCCGTGTGTCGGCCAGCGACTGGTCTGCCACCGCGCGGCGCGCCCGGTCGCTGCCTCCGAGGGTCACCTCGACGCCGGGCACGGAGCCGGCGATGTCCCGCATCCGGGATGCGACCGCCGCCTCGGTCTTCTGCCGTACGGCATCGGGGAGTCCGCGCTCCAGCCGGACCGACAGCAGGGCGGCGCGCCCGTCGGCGGAAACGGCGGAAGCGGCTGAATCGGAGGCACCGGCCGGAGCAGGGGTGGCGTGGCGGCCCGGCGTGGTGGATGTGACAGGGGCGGTCACCGCGTGCACACCGGGGACGGCGGACAGGTCACGCCGCGCGGCGGCCAGCTCCCGCTGGAACCGGGGATCGGCTACCGGCATGCCCGCCACGACCGCGTCGACCTGCCCTGCGAACGACCGGGTGCCGTCCAACAGGCGGTTTCCCCGGACCGATTCATGAGGGGCCACGCTCCAGGGCTGCCGGTCCAGCCGGTCCACCACGGGTCCGACCGAGCCCAGCCCGGCACCCAGGAGCAGCAGCCACATCAGCAGGACGAGCCGGTGGTGGCGGACGCAGAGCAGGGCGAGTCGGCCCGACACCGGCGTGCCCGCGCCCGCGGTGCGGGGCGGCACCCCCGTCAACGGGCGCATCGGCGCGCCTCACGGCCGTACGCGGAGCCGATCGTGACATGACCCGGCCGGCTCACCGTCAGCCGGGTGAGTCCGCCGCGCGCGGGTGCCAGGCATCCGTCCCCGCCCTCGGCCCGGAGCCACGGTGAGTAGGCCAGCCGCAGCGTTACGGTTCCGGGCACGGGCATCCGTACGACCATCTCCGCGGCGTCGGAGCGCACCACGGACGCGGGCGGATCCACCACCGGCACCGGATCCTTGACCCGGTAGATCCGCCAGCTCTCGTCCCGCCACACCGGCTCCAGGTACGCGGGCCCGCTCGCCACCAGCGCGTGTTCGCGCTCCGAAGCGGCGTCGAGCGGGCCGTCGTGCAGGACGACGAAGCCGACCGCCCAGTGGTCGAGCCAGGCGCGGTAGGCGTCCGCAGTGAACGTTCCCGCGGGCACGCCGGCTCCGTCGTACCCGTCGTAGAACAGCGGTCCGCGCTCGACGTCGGCCTGCCGGTTCCAGCCGCGTGCCAGGGGGACGTGCGGCGCCAGCACGGCCGCCTCCCGATGGCTGCGCGCCATGGCCACCTCCACCCTGGACCGGTCCGCTCCCAGCCGCTCGAGGGCGTGGACGACACCGCCGGTCTCCGCGGCCCACCGGGGAACCCTCGCCGTGTCCATGACGTGGGCCGCCGTATTGCCGCCCACCCAGGACACGGCGAGGACGAGGCCGAGGACGAGCGAGGCCCGCCGAACCGTCCCGAGCCGCCTGAGGGGCCCGACCGCCCCGACGGCGTGGACGTGCGCCATCGCGGCGGCGAGCAGCACCGGCGGCGCCGCGAGATGGGCAAGCCGCTCGACGTTCGTCCCGACCGGCGAGGGGATCAGATAGGCCAGTCCGACGCCCACCGCGTACGCCGCCGCGGCCGACCGCGGCAGCAGCCAGGAGCGCGGGGCCGCCAGAACGACGATGACGGCCATGAGCAGGGGCGGCCAGATCCGTACGAAGCCCATGGGCTGTTGGCCGTGGAAGGGGAACAGCCAGGCCGTCAGGCCCAGGACGGCGGCGGGAGCCACCAGCAACGCGACGGCCTGTGCCCGACGGTACGTCAGCAGCCAGGCTGCGCCCAGCAGCATGAGGAACAGCCCGGCGACGGGGCTGGCCATCGCGGCCGATGCCGCCCAGCCGCCTGTGACCGCGCCGCGGCGCCCGCTCAGGAACGCCAGCAGCGCCGCGAGCCCGAAGGCAATGCCCAGGAGGAAGGTGGTGCGCCCCGAGGCCGCCTGGCACCAGAGCATGAAGGCCGCCAGCAGGGCGGGCCACTGGGCCCGGTGCACACCGCAGCGGGCACAGATCCGCCCCACCAGCCAGGTGGACACGAGGCCGCTCGCCAGTGTCACGGGCACCACCCCGAAGACCGCCATCACATAGGGCGAGATCAGGCTGTAGGAGCCGGTGTGCAGTCCGCCGTGCCAGGAGAGGTTGTAGACGGAACCGGGGTGGCGCGCGACGAACCCCGCCCACGCCTCCTGCGCCGCGAGATCCCCGCCGCCGGTCGCGAGGGCCGTGGCCCACAGGGCGTAGAGCGGGAGCACGGAACCCGTGGCGATCAGCGGCACGCGATGGCGCCGGTGCCACGGCTCGCGGGCGGCCGCGGCTCGCGGGCGGCGCGGTGCGACCGGGCGCGGGGAGAGTTCGACTGATGTCACGGGCCGGCTCCGTTCGGCTGCTCTGTGGGGCTGCCGGATCACATGATCGTCGAAGGCCCGCGCACCCGGCCGACGGCGCGCCCACGCGCCTCTGACCGTTCACAGTCATGCCCCCGCGGCCTGGCCGGGCGATGCGACGATCGCCCGGCCAGGCCGCACTCCACCTCGCCGGCATCCTCCGTCGGCCCCACGCCGGCCACAGCACTAGGCGGCGGCCAGCGCTTCCAGAGCGGGGACCGTTTCGGCCGGGGTGGGCAGGGCGGCGTTCTCCGCCCGGAGGCGGGCGGCGGCCTCGCGGAGGGCCGGGTCGGCAGTGAGGCGGGCGAGGAGCGCGGCGTCGACGTCGTCGGAGGCCGAGGACAGGGCGGCGCCGGTCTTCGTGAGGGCGTCGGCGTTGGTGAAGTGGTCGGCGCCCTGGGGGAGCAGGAGCTGGGGCAGGCCGGCCTGCAGGGCGGTGAGCAGGGTGCCGGAGCCGCCGTGGTGGATCAGCGCGTCGGAGGCGGTCAGCAGCTCCGCGAGCGGGACCCAGGGCAGCGGGCGGACGTTGTCCGGGAGCGTGCCGAGCGCGGTGAGGTCGGCGTCGCCGACGGCGAGCAGGAATGCGGCGTCCACCGACGCGGCGGCCTCGATCAGGCGGACGATGGAGCGGACCCCGTCCATCTCGGTGAGCACGGTGCCCAGGGTGATGGCGACGCGCGGGCGGGTGTCGCGGCGGAGCAGCTCGGCGGGGACGGTGCCGCCGCCGTTGTAGGGGAGGTAGCGCATCCGCAGGCCGCCCGGGTCGCCGCCGAGCGAGGCGGGGACGATGTTCAGCGCGGTGGGCTCGGCGGGGCCGGCCACCCCGTACGTCTCGTACGCCTCGGTGAAGTTGGCGGCGAGCCGGCCGACCATGTCCAGGCCGGAGGTGACGCCGAAGTTCTGGATGACCGACGGGATCTTGAGCTTGGCCGCGACCAGCGGGGCGGAGGCCTGGAACGAGTCGTAGACCAGCAGGTCGGCGCGCCAGCTGTCGGCGGCCTCCAGCAGACCGTCCACCGTGGAGCGGGAGACGAGCGCGAAGCCGTGGGCCGCCCTGTCGAGGATCTCGTCCGAGGTCATGTCGGGGGTGACGTAGCGCACCTCCTCGCCGGTGGACTGCTGGAACACCTCCCGGATGTTGCGGCCGTCGCCTATCTCGACGATCGGAAAACCGGCCTCGCGGAGCGGGTTCAGCGGCTGCGAGCCGGCGAACAGCACCTCGTGGCCGGCGGCGCGCAGGGCCTGCGCGGTCGGGATCATCGGGAACAGGTGGCCGGCCGCGGCCGGTCCGGTGAAGAGTATGCGCACGGGTTCTCCTTGCCGTTGTCCTGACGGTCGAGGACGAGTCGTGCGGGCTCGCCCCGGTTCCTTCGGTGAACTGACGGGACCGCACGCGGTGTTCCCCCCGAGGGGGTCGATAATCGGACATTCTGGGACGGCTCTTTCCGGGCCCTGGGCGATGTGTTCCTGGACGGCGGCGGTGGCGACGCGATGGCGGTCGGCCCGGCCGGCGTGTGGGCCACCGGTACGCGCGGAGGAGGGTGGCGGTGTTCACCTG
The DNA here is from genome assembly GCF_052871255.1 of Streptomyces sp. LARHCF249. Classification (NCBI taxonomy): domain Bacteria; kingdom Bacillati; phylum Actinomycetota; class Actinomycetes; order Kitasatosporales; family Streptomycetaceae; genus Streptomyces; species Streptomyces sp. LARHCF249. The sequence continues at coordinate 369,423 of NZ_JBIXJQ010000001.1, read as the reverse complement.
GTCGGACCAAGCGAAAGTGGCCGTCTACTGCGAACGGCCCAGCATCGGGGCACCGGACAGGCCGCGATCGGATGAGATGCCTAACGTCGTTGCCAGACATATCGGTTCGCGAAGCATGTGGAGACGCCATGTCCCATCGAGGCCGCCGGCTGGCGGGCGCCTGCATGGGTACGGTCGCAGCCGGCCTGCTCGCCACCGGGGGCGTCCTCGCCACGCCGCCGCACGAGGCTCCCGGCAGGAACGCCGGGGACGAGGTCGCAGTGGGTGCCTATCTCCACTACGGCTCGCCCGGCGTCGAGAGGATGCAGGGACTCTCGCGCTGGCTCGGCGGTACCGAGCTGCGCGCCGGCCACACCTACCTGCCCGGCGACACCTGGTCGAACATCGAGGGCGCACCCGATTCCCTGCGCAGCTGGGCACAGTGGCGCAGGGCGAGAGCCGATCGGCTGTTCGTCCTGAACGTGCCCATGCTGGAGGGCAACGAGGCCGGCGTCCCCGACGGCCGGGTCGCCGAGCTGATCCGCTCCGGCGCGCAGGGCGAGTACGACCACCACTTCCAGCGGCTGGCCGAGCGTCTGGTCGACCTCGGGGTGCCGGACACGGTGATCGTGCTCGGCTGGGAGATGAACGGCTTCGACTACACCCACCGGTGCCGGCCCGACCCCGAGAACTGGAAGAGGTACTGGCGGCGCATCGTGGCTGCCATGCGCTCGGTGGAGGGACAGCAGTTCCGTTTCGACTTCGCCCCCAACCGCGGCAGCGACGCGATCGCCTGGACCACGTGCTACCCCGGGGACGACGTGGTCGACGTCATCGGCATGGACTCCTACGACCAGGAGCCCGGCCGCACCTTCGACGAGCAGGCCGCCCAGCCGTACGGACTCCGGCAGCAGGTCGACTTCGCGAGGGCGCACGGCAAGCAGATCTCGTACCCCGAGTGGGGGCTGTTCCGGAACGGCGACAACCCCGAGTACATGCGGCGCATGCTGGCATGGATCGCCGAGCACGAACCGCTCTACCACAGCATTACCGACTACTGCCCGCACGGCGTGTGGCAGTGCAGCCAGAACCCGCGCTCCGCACGAGTGTTTCAGGAGTTCCTGTCCACCGAGCAGGGCCGCGGCCTTCCGTCTTCGGCCGTGAGGACCCCGAGGTCAGGCTGATGGGCGTGGAGTCGCCCGGGTGCTTCGTCCGGCAGGTCCCGGAGCGGGCGGTGCGCAGTGCGCCTGCTGCCGCGTGTGCTCACACGTGTACTTCGTCGCCGCCAAGGGGTCGAAAACCTCGCGCACCGCGTCACCCGGCTCCGCCGGGGGAATGCGCGCAGGTATGCCGGAAATGATCAGCGGCCTCGCCGCCCGTATCGCTCGCCGCCGTCGCGATCCCGTCGCGGTCCAAGCGCTGCGGTCCACCGCGGCGGCCGTCGTCAGTTACGTCATCGCGCTCCGCCTCAGCAGCGAGCCGAACCCGCTGACCGCCCCGCTGACCGCCCTGCTCGTCGTCCAGGTCACCCTCTACTCCACGTTGACCACCAGCATCCGCAGGGTGAACTCCGTGGTCGTCGGCGTCCTGATCGCGATCGCCTTCAGCGTGCTGGTGGGCCTGACCTGGTGGAGCCTTGGCCTGCTCATCCTGGCCTCCCTGGTCGTGGGCCACCTGGTCCGGGTCGACGAGTTCGTCCCCGAGGTCGCGATCAGCGCGATGCTCGTCCTCGGGGTCACCCAGGTGGCGGACACCGCCTGGGACCGGGTCCTGGAGACGCTGATCGGCGCTGCGGTCGGGCTGCTGGTCAACCTGCTCGTCGCGCCGCCCCTCTGGGTCGGCCCGGCAGGCACGGCGATCACCGACCTCGCCACGCGCATGAGCCGGCTCCTGAACCACCTCGGCGAAGAATCCCTCGGGACCGTCAAGGTGGAGCAGGCCGCCGCCCGGCTGCACGAGGCACGCCGGCTCGACAACGACATCGCGCAGGTCGACGCGTCCCTGCGACAGGCCGAGGACAGCCTCCGCCTCAACCCGCGGGTCAAGGAGGGTCTGCTCTTCCGGCTGGTGCTCCGGACGGGCCTGGACACCTTGGAGATCTGCGCGGTGGTGCTCCGCGTGGCCTGCCGCACGCTGACGGACCTGGCCAAGGCGCGGCCCGACGGTCCGCTCTTCGCGACGCGGACCACGATCGCGCTGCGGCAGGTGCTCGTGCACACGGCCTTCGCCGTGGAGAGCTTCGCCCAGCTGATCACCGCCCAGGTCAGCGCCAACGCGGAAGAGGCCGAGGCCCGCCTGACGGGGGAGCTGGCCGTGGCCAGGGCGCACCGGGACCGGCTGGCGGACCTGCTGCTCGCCGACGTCGGCGAGGACCCGGCCCAGTGGCAGCTGCACGGCGCACTGCTCGCGGAGATCGACCGGGTCCTCGACGAACTGGGCGTGGACAAACGTTCCCAGCGCCTGCTGGAGGAACTGGACCACCACACCCGCAGCCGGCGCACCGGCCGCCTGCGCGGGCGCCTGCGCCGCCGCTCAGGCCGGGGGGTGCCGTCAGAGTGAGAGGGCCGGCGCTCCGGCGCCCGGCACGAGCGTGGACGGGCCTCCGGCGCGGCCCTGCCCCACGCGTCCGCGTCCGGGACGGCAGGGGCGACCGAGGCGTCCGCCGACGTCACCCGTCCTCGGACTCCCAGCGCAGCAGGTCTCCCGGCTGGCACTCGAGGACCTCGCAGAGCGAGGCCAGGGTCGTGAACCGTACCGCTTTGGCCCGGCCGTTCTTGAGCACCGCCAGGTTGGCGGGCGTGATCCCGACGCGGTCCGAGAGCTCGCCCACGGACATCTTCCGCCGTGCCAGCATCACGTCGATGTCGACGACGATCGGCATCAGATCACCTCGTCCAGCTCGGCCTGCATCTGCGCCGCCGCGACGTCGCGCGCCACGGCCTGGGCCAGCAGCATCCGCAGGACGAGCACGATGAGCGCAACCCCCAGGACCGCCAAGCCGGCCCCGCCGATCAGCAGGACCATGCCCGGGGGCACGGCCTCGCCCGGCGCCAGGACGACCCCGAGCGCGAACACCAGGAGGGCGGCCGCCACGAGCGCGCCGATCACGAAGTGCACGTACCGGAAGGCGGCGTGGGAGAACACCGTTCCGCGTCGCACCATCGTCACCAGCCGCCACACGCAGACCAGGACGACCTGGACCGTCACGACGCCCAGGAGAATGATCACGAGAATCGGGGTGCGCAGGTGCGCGAGGTCCCCGTCGAGATCGTTCAGGTCCGCGGCCAACAGCGGCACCATCACTGCCTGTACGAACGCCGTGCCGGCCAGCAGCACCACGAGCACGGCGCGCAGCGCGAGCACTGTCAGCTTTCCCATGACCACTCCCTCGATCGATTCACGATGAGAATCTATCGATAATCGATACGCGCTGCAAGGGTCGGCGCGGCAGACGAGGGCCACGCCGACGTGCTGGAACCGGCTGGGAAGGGACATCAGTGTGTCGATGAGTTCGGGCTCCGCCGTCGGTCTACCCTTCAGAGCCATCGTTCCGGAGGAGCGGCAGATGCCCGATACGACCACTCTCGACCTCGGACCGCAAGCGCGGATCGTGGCCCGTCTCGCGGCGGGGGTCCCGGACGCCCGTCTCGCCGACCCGACGCCCTGCCCCGATTACGCGGTCGGCGACCTGCTGGGCCACATCGCGGGCCTCGCCGCCGCGTTCCGCGATGCGGCCCGCAAGGACCTCGGCCCGACGACGGACTCGGATCCCGGCGCGGCCGCTACTTCCCTGCCCGCCGGCTGGCGCGAGGAACTGCCCCGGGTCCTCGGCGAACTGGCCGAGGCCTGGAGGGATCCGGCCGCCTGGACCGGCGCGACCCGGGCCGGCGGAGTGGACCTGCCCGGCGAGATCGCGGCCGCGGTGGCCGTCGACGAACTGGTCATCCACGGCTGGGACCTGGCCCGGGCCACCGGCCAGGAGTACGCACCCGATCAGGCCGCGCTGCATGCCTCGTACGCGTTCCTGCTGGCGGCCCTGGAGGACGAGGGCCGGGCGGACATCTTCGGAGAGGTCGTGCCCGTCCCGGACGACGCCCCGCTGCTGGACCGGGCAGTGGGGCTGAGCGGACGTGATCCGGGATGGACGCCGCCGACGTCCCCGTGAGGCCGCGAGCGGCTCGGCGTCAGTCGTCGATCGCCTGGTAGAGAGTCGTCCAGAAGTCGTGGATGAGCTGCGCCGGGTCCGGAATGGACAGCCCGACCTGGGTGAGCAGGATTCCGGTGAGCTGCTCGTTCGGGTCGGCGTACGCCGAGGTGCCGGTTCCGCCGTCCCAGCCGAACTGGCCGATGGGCGCGTAGTCGCCGCGGTAGGTGCGCACCGCCATCCCGAAGCCCCAGCCGCCCTGCTGCCCTTGGCCGAACGACACGTGGACGGCGTTGCGGGCCAGGGCGGTTCGGGCGGTCTCCTGCTCGGGCGTGAGGCGGTTGGTGGTCATCAGCTGGACGGCGGGCCGGGACAGGATCCGTTCGGTCCCGTGCATCCCGTGGTTCAGCAGCATCCGGAAGTACGCGTGGTAGTCGTCGGCGGTCGAGACCAACCCGCCGCCGCCTGCCTGGAACGCCGGAGGTGCGCTGTACTGGCCGCCCACCGCCTCGTCCCACACGGTGAACTCTCCGGTCTGCGGATCGGGGGCGTAGCTGGGCGGCAGCCGGTCGATCTTGCCGGCGGGCACGTGGAAGCCGGTGTCCTTCATCCCCAGCGGGTCGAGGACGCGTTCGCGCAAGAACGTCTCGAACGGCAGGCCCGAGACCCTGGCGACGAGGACGCCGAGTACGTCGTGGCTGAGGTGGTACTGCCAGTGCTCTCCGGGCTGGCGCATCAGCGGCAGCATGCCGAGGCGGCGCATCCACTCGTCCGGCTCGGGCAGCGGCGTCGCGCCCTGGCTGAAGACGCCCCGCTCGAAGATCGCTGTCATGATCGGCGAGCCCAGTGCCGTCAGATCGATGCCGAGCCCGAAGGTGGAGGTCAGCAGGTCCCGCACGGTGATCGGTCGCCGCGCCGGCACGGTGTCGTCCAGCGGGCCGTCGATCCGCTTCAGCACCCGGCGGTCGGCGAGTTCGGGCAGCCACCGCTCCACCGGGTCGTCCAGCCGCAGCCTGCACTCGTCGAGAAGGACCATCGCCGCCGCCATCGTGACCGGCTTGGTCGTGGACGCCATCCGGAAGATCGTGTCCCGGCGCATCGGCGCGCCACCCTCGTGACGCATCGTGCCGATCGCTTCGACGTGCGTCTCGTCGCCCCGGCTGACCAGGGCGACGAGTCCGGGAATCCTCCCGGACTCGACGTGCCGTGCCAGCACGTCGCGCACCCTGTCCAGCCCCGCCTTGGAGAAGCCGTTGCCCGTTCCCATGATGAGCCCCCTTGCCCGCAGTATTCGAGAACCACTGAACGAAGGCGACGCTATATTGCGTTTAGAATTCTGTCAACGCACCATGAGGCTCAACTAGGTCCTGCTGATTGGGAGAATGGCAGAAAATTGCAATGACCGTGACGCTGAACGCAAGGGGGGTGGTCGAGGCGAATATTGCAATGGACTCTGAGTGAATGCATACTGCGCAGCGGAGTGTGGGGACCCGAGCCCCGCTGGTCGACGGAGGAGGAGGGCGCCGATGCCCGGAGGCAGGCTCACCAATGAGGAGCGCCAGCACATCGCTACGGGGCTTGCCCAGGGACTCGGTTACACGGAGATCGGCCGACGCCTGGGGCGGCCCGCCTCGACCGTCATGCGGGAGGTGACCCGCAACGGCGGGCCCGACGGCTACGGGGCGACCCGCGCACACGAGGCCACACAGCAGCGTGCGCGCCGCCGCAAGCAGGCCCAGCCTCCGCCGCCCCCGGCCCCCGACAGCGGCCACGGGCGCGACCCCCGGGAGGTCCAGGACTTCGCGGAGTCCTTCACCGCTCTCCTGGAACAGCAGGGGCTGCCCCGGATGGCGGCCAGGGTGCTGGTCTGTCTGTACATCACCGACTCCGGCGCCCTCGCCGCCGCAGACCTGGTCGAACGGCTCCGCGTCAGCCCGGCGTCCGTCTCGCACGCCGTCACCTTCCTCGAACAGCAGGGAATGCTCAGACGGGAACGGACTCCCGGCGGGCGCCGCGAACGCTATGCCCTCGACGACGAGGTCTGGCTCCGGGCCACCCTTGCGGCGGTGCAGATGAACGACGCCCTGGTGGCCGCGTCGCAGCGCGCAACCGAGATCCTCGGCGCCGCCACCCCGGCCGGCGCCCGCTTCGAGTCCTCCGCCGAGTTCCTCCTCCTCGTGAGCGAGTCCCTCCAGAAGGCCATGGAGCAGTGGCGGCAGACCCGGACGGCCCGGAGCGCCGGGCGAGGGCAATGACCTCTTCAGATGTCGGCGAGGCCGGGGCGGATGGTTGGCGGCAGTTGTGGGGTCCGGCTGATTGGATGCCTGTGGGCAGCGCGCGAGCAGGTCGGCGGCGGGGACCAGAGTGCCGACTGCCCGGGCTGCGCCCGCCGGGGAGCACGGCCCGGCTGTTGGGCGTTGGACCGGTGGGGGAGCGATTCGTTCCACACCCCCGCACCACCCGAGCGACGAGGAGGATCCGATGAGCGCGGCCGATGAGGGACGGCAGTGGCCGGACGAGGTCAGTGTCGACAACGCGAGGACGACGCTGCTGCAGCTCCTCGCGCGGGCGGGGGTCCCTTCCGACGACGCGCGGCAACTGATCGGGCTCCTGGAGGCGGGTGCGCTGGCTCTCGCGCACGAGGAGCTGAGCGGCGGCTGGAGCGTCCCGGGGGACAAGGGCGAGGCGTACGAGTCGGGCTGGCTCGACGGCGCCGGGAGCCTTCAGGAGGAGCTCGGGGCCGTCGTCGAACGGACCTTGCTGGAGGTCGTGGGGGCAGACGGGCTGGGCGCAGCCGGGGAACGTCCTCGGGCCGGGCGTATGGAGGTGGAGCGGGCGCGGGTCGCAGTCACACCTCTGTACCTGTCGTTCACCGCGGGCTCAAAGCTGGATCCGGAGGTCACCGAGGAGGTGCTCGCCGCCGTCCTCGCCACGATGAGCCCCCGGCAGCGGGCCGGGTACGCCGGGCGGCTGACGGAGTTCACCGCAGCCCACCGGGCCCGTTTGGAGCGGCTGTTCGCGGCGTACGGACCGGACAGCGCCATCACGGTGCACGGCCGCTATTCGCTCCTCCACTCCGCCACGAGCATCGCCGTGCTGGAGCGGCTCCTCGCCGCGCCGCGGGAGCTGCGCGAGGAGTGGGACGCCGCGGAGCTGCCGCCCGCGTGGCTGGACGGGCTGACGACCGCCTGGAACGCCCCGGCCTGACCACCGCCTTCGGGCTGATCACCGAGCCCCCGAACCGGCTCCGATCCCGTGCACCCGTTGAACGTGGTCATGGCTGTCATGGAGTGACCGGGGCCGCTGTCTGGCCGTCGACGGGGATGCCCAGTCGGCCGGCCAGGCTGGTGAGGCTCGGCCCCAGAGGAAGCGCGACCCGGGTGACGGCGTGCGGGTCGCCGCGGGTCGGGTCCCGGTTGACGATCAGCACGGGCTTACCGGCCTGGGCTGCCTGGCGGACGAACCGGAGCCCGGACATCACCGTCAGTGAGGAGCCCAGGACCAGCAGCGAGGTCGCCGCACCGACCAGCGCGCGGCAGTGCTCGACGCGCCGCGGGGGAACGGCCTCCCCGAAGAACACCACGTCCGGTTTGAGGATGCCGCCGCACTCCGAGCAGGGCGCTACGGAGAAGTCCCCGACCTGCTCGTCGGTGAGGTCGGCGTCCCCGTCCGGGTTCAGTCCGGCGGCCACCGGCTCGAAGCCCGCATTGGCCTCCTCCAGCCGCCGGGCGAGTTCCCTGCGCGAGCTGAAGGCACCGCAGGAAAGGCAGACGACCCGGTCCAGGCCTCCATGGAGTTCCACGACGCCCTCGCTGCCCGCGGCCTGATGCAGGCCGTCGACGTTCTGGGTGATCACACCCGAGAGCAAGCCGTGCCGCCCGAACGCCGCCACGGCGCGGTGCCCGGCGTTGGGCAGGGCGCGGCCGAACGTGCGCCAGCCGAGGTGGCTGCGCGCCCAGTACCGGCGCCGGGCCCGGGCGTCGGCGGTGAATTCCTGGTAGGTCATCGGGGTGTGCCGGCTCAGGCTCCCGCCCTGACCCCGGTAGTCGGGGATGCCCGATTCCGTGGAGATGCCCGCCCCGCTGAGCACCAGCACACCGCCGGTCCTCAGCAGATCGGCGACCGGCTCCAGGTCCGTGGTGCCGGGCCGCAGGTCCTCGGGAGGGGTCCAGCTCAGAGTGGGGCGCATGCGCATGCCGCCAGCGTACGGAACGGGGTGGGCAGGGGCGCGGCGGAACGGCGACCGTGTGCCAGGTGTGCCCACCCCTTGACAACTGTTCATGTACCTGACAGCTGTGGACTGCACCACTCCCACCAACGGCACCACACCCCCCGAAGGGAGCGCTCAGCGCCATGACCGAGCCTGAGAGCGCGGGACACGACTACGACGTCGTCATCAGCGGAGCCAGCCTCGCCGGCAGCGCCGCGGCGATCTTGCTCGCTCGACGCGGTGTCCGCGTCGCACTGCTGGAACGCCGCTCGGACCCCGATGCGTACAAGGTGCTGTGCACCCACTCCCTCACGGCCTGCGCCTACCCCGTGCTGGACGAACTCGGCCTCATCACCGCTCTCGAGAAGGCGGGGGCCGTCCGCAACCAGGCCCGCTGGTACACCCGCTGGGGATGGATCGAGCCGAGGGCCGCGCCGAAGGGCCCCGAGCTGCCGTACGCGTACAACATCCGGCGCAGCACCCTCGACCCGCTGATCAGGTCCCATGCGAGGGAAACCCCCGGGGTCGATCTGCTCCTCGGCCACCAGGTGACCGGACTGGTCCGGGAGGCCGGGCGAACCGTGGGGGTGCGCGCGTCGACACCGCAGGGCGAGCGCGAGATCCGGGCCCGCCTGGTGGTGGGCGCGGACGGCAAGGACTCGGCCGTGGCCGAGTTCGCCGGGGTGCCTGCTCGGCTGTACGAGAACACGCGGTTCGGCTATCTCGCGCACTTCCGCAATCTGCCGCTGCACGAGGGGATCGCTCAGGCCTGGTTCCTCGAGCCCGACATGGCCTACGCGTTTCCGAACGACGACGGGGTGACCGTCATCGCGGTGCTCCCGGAGAAGAAGCGGCTGCCGGCCTTCCGGGATGACCTGGAGGGCAGCTTCGTCGCATTCGTCCGTGCGCTACCCGAGGCACCGCCCATCGATTCCGCCGAGCGCATCACGAAGATCATCGGCACGGTCAACTACCCGCTCCACAGCCGCAAGCCGACCGCACCGGGCGTCGCGCTCATCGGCGACGCCGCCCTGACCGGCGATCCCCTGTGGGGCGTGGGCTGCGGGTGGGCCCTGCAGTCCGCGCAGTGGCTGGCAGAGGCGGTCGCCTCGGCCGCAACCGGTCGGGGCGACCTCGACAGGTCGCTCGCAATGTACGCACGCAGACACCGGCGCGGACTGCGGGGCCACCAGTACCTGGCCGCCGACTTCGCCAAGGCCCGTGCGTTCAACCCCGTGGAGCGGCTGATGTTCTCGGCGGCGGCGCGCGATGCAGCGCTGGCGCGGCACATGCACCTGTTCGCCTCCCGCCTGATCGGTCCGCTGCGCTTCTTGAACCCCCTGGCGCTGGCCAAGGCTTCGGCCGTCAACATCAAGCACCGCCGGGCGACGGTGCCACCCGAGCACCTGTGACGTGTCGTGCCGAGCCCGCCACCGGGGTGCCCGCGCAGAGTTCCAGTCCGGGTCCGGTGAAGGCGGAGCGGAAGCGGCGGTCGTGGGAGACCGCGACCACCGCGCCCCGGAAGGCGGCCAGGGCCTCCTCCAGTTCCTCGACCAGGGCCGGCGACAGGTGGTTGGTCGGCTCGTCGAGTACGAGCAGTCCGGCGGGGCGCGTCACGAGCCGGGCCAGCTCCAGCCGGCGGCGCTGGCCGACGGAGAGCGCGGCCACGGGCACGTGCAGGTCCTCCCCGCGGAACAGCCCCAGGCCGAGGAGCTCCTCGGCGTACTCCTCCGGGTCGCCGGGGCGCCCGGCTGCGAAGCCGTGGAGCAGCGGGTGCCGGCCGGGATCGAACACGACTTCCTGCGGGAGGTAGCCGACGGATGTCGCGCACCGCACCGTGCCCCGGTCCGGGGCGAGTTCGCCGGCGAGCACCCGCAGCAGCGTCGACTTGCCGGCCCCGTTCGGACCCGAGACCAGCAACCGGGCGCCCGGCCCGATCGTCAGCTCCGGTACGGCCAGCCGTCCGCCGACCCGGACCTCGGCCAGTTCCGCCACGCAGGGCGCGTCCTGCGGCAGGATCCCGCCGTCCTCGTCGATCCGCGCGGTGAACCGCAGCGGCGCGGGCGGCGCCGCGACCGGTTCGCGCAGCAGTTGGTCCAGATGCCGTCGGGCCGCTCTGACCTGCCCGGACAGCTTGGCCTCGTGCGAGCGGCGGTGCTTGCCGAAGCCCTGCTTGGGGTCCTTGCCCGAGGCGGCCAGGCGGTGCCCGGCGGCCTCGACGAGACTCCGCGTCCGGGCGAGCTCCCCGAGGTACTCCTGGTGACGCTGCTCGCGGGCCCGGCGGGCCGCGGCGCGGGCGGTCCGGTAGCCCGCCCAGCCGTCCCCGTACCGCGTGACGGTCCGCAGATCGCGGTCGACCTCCAGTACGGTCGTCGCCACGGCTTCGACGAACGCGCGGTCGTGCGTGATGACGACCGACGTGCCCCGGTGCGCGCGGAGTCGCTCCGCCAGCCACGTTACGGCGGGTTCGTCGAGGTGGTTGGTCGGCTCGTCCAGCAGCAGCAGTTCCGGTGCCGCACCGAGTACGCAGGCGAGGGCGAGCCGGGACTGCTCCCCGCCGGAGAGCGAGCCGAGGGTCCGTTCGCGGCCGATGTGTCCGATGCCGAGGGCGTGCAGCGCCGCGTCGGTGCGGGCGTCGGCCGTGTAGCCGTCGCGGGCCTCGTAAGCGGTGACCAGATCTCCGTACGCGTCGAGTTCCGCGGGCCCGGCGTCGGCGAGCCGGGCCTCGGCGGTCCGGATCCGGCGCTCCAGCGTCCGTATCTCGTGCAGGGCGGCGTCGGCGGCGTCCCGCACGGTGTGGTCCGGCCCGAGATCGAGGGTCTGCGCGAGGTGGCCGACGCCGCCGGGGAAGCGGCTGACGATCTGACCGTGGTCGGGCGTCTCGGCCCTGGCGATCAGCCGCATGAGGGTCGACTTGCCGGAGCCGTTCTCGCCGATGACGGCGGCCCTCTCGCCGGGGCGCAGGGTGAACGAGACCTGGTCGAGCACGACGCGGTCGCCGTACGCCTTCGAGACGTCGCTGAGGGCGAGCTGGGAGACGGGCGCGGTGGAGGAGTGAGCGCTGTTGGTGGTGAGTGTGGTGGGGCGGGTCGGGCGCATGGGAATCCTCTGGGGGCGTGAACCTGCTTCCTGGCGAGGGGTAGCGCGAACCGGTCGCACGGCGGCTTGACCGGATCGCGCGACGGATCAGAGGAAGAAGTAGTACACGCACATAGGACCAGCGTACTGCGGCCCGAACCGTCTCGTCTCGCTGTTTTCCGCGGCCGTCCAGGACCACGGTCACGTAGCGCCGCCAGCCCAATCCCGCTCCCCGGCCGGAGCAGCGGACACCGCAGGACCCGGCGGGACCGGCGAGCGAAACCGCCCGCGCGGCCGCGAGCACGTAGCGGCATCGGCGGCCCGGCGGGGCGTGCCCGGCGTCACCCCATCAGCAGCAGCCGCGTGTTCGGTACCAGCTTCCGGTTCACGCTGGTGCTCTGTACGAAGATCGTGAAGTCGTCGTTGTGGTCCGGCTTGACGCGGGCTTCCGTGTGAGGCAGGCCGAGCAGGGCTCGGGCCTCCGGGCCCGTGTACACCCGGTCGGTCTTCTTCTCCAGCACCGCGATCTGCTTCTGCGCCTGGATCTTCTCCGGCTTGCTCAGCTGGTAGAACGCGCCACCCGTGCGGTAGGTGTGCCCGGATTCGACGACCCAGTCCCGGATCGCCGCGTCACGAGCCACCGGGATCAGCTGGTAGTCGGACGGATTCACCGGAGCGAGACCGGCCGCCTTGATGGTGTCCTTGTTGACCGCCTCCGCACCGGTGGAGAACACCGCCCGCGATCCCCGGATGCCCTGGGTGCGGCCCACCATGAACTTCTCGGTGGCCTCCCGGATGACCTGCCCGGCCTCCTCCAGACCCTGGGTGCTCGTGGCGTCCCAGACGGCGATGTTCTCCTTCGGGAAGCCGCACTGCATGGCCTCGCGCTTGCCCATCTGATCCGGCACAAGGACGGCCAGCGTCCAGTTGTCCTGCTGCGTCGCGATCATCTCCGCCACGGCCTTCACCAGTTCACGCGGATCCCTGGCAGGGGCATCCGGGCAGCGGTGGCTGGCGTTCTCCTGCCCGTCCGTCAGCACGAACGTCAGGAAGCTGTGGTCGCCGTACAGTTGAGCCGTCTGCGCCAGCTCCCGCTGTGACTTCAGCGAGGCCGCCAGCAGAGCCGTCATTCCACCGACCCGGTACAGCTGCTTCAGCGACGGCATCCGCAGCACGTCCTTGTCGTAGATGACGCACTCCACCTTGTCCGCGAAGACGTACACCGTGACGCGGGTTTCCTGGTCCAGTTCCCCCGATCGGCGGGCAAGGTAGGCAATCTGCTGGTCGGCGACTTCGACGACCTTGCTGCTCAGGTGCGACATGGACGAACTGGCATCCAGCACAAGAGCAACGTGGTTGATGTAGTTCTGGTTTCCGGACATGGCCGCTCCCCCTCGTTCCGACTCGATGTACCTACCGTCTCACCCACCACTGACAATCGATCTCGCCTCCCGGGACGGACACCTCCGGAACGCGGTCCGGGTCACCCGCCGGTGAGTGCGGCACTCAGCCGGCGGGCCTCGGCAACGAGCCGAGAGGACCCGCGACGGGCCGCGGCCGCCGCCACTCCGTCCGGGACCGGACCCACGGCCCCGCACCGCTCCGCGCACGCGGCGGCGACAGCCAGTACCTCGCCCGCCCCCCGCGCCGACGGCAGGAGCGTCGCCAGTACCTCGGCGAGGACGGTCCACAGCGTGGCATGCGCACCCGCCGCCGCAGCCGAACGCGCTGCCTCGGCAAGCCGGTTGGGCTTGACCGTTCCCAAGGCCACCATCGTGGCGAGCTCACGGCCGAGCAGCGGGGCGTCGAGCTCGCCCCGGGCCGCAAGCACCAGCAGGGCTTCCACCGCCGGGCGCCGGCTCTCCGCGTACCGGCCGCCCAGCCCCGCCGCCACGGCGGCGTGCAGCGCCGGTCCCGCAGGCCCGCCCAGCCCGGCAAGGTGAGGCAGCATCCAGGCTCCGCCGTGATCGCCGGCCGTCGCTGCCAGTGTGACGTGCGGCAGCAGCCACGCGGCCTGGGCGTTCCGGTCCTCGGGCAGCACCGCCGCCCGTACGGGATGCCCGTCGTGCCAGTGGTAGCACTGCGTGAATCCCTCGTGCGGACGGCCCAGCCAGTGGAAGGCCTCCGGGAACTCCCGCCCCAGGACGGGACGTTCACCGCTGACGAAGGCGACCTGCGGCACCGCGGCACCGGTCCGCTCCCAGGCCCGGTGTGCCCGCGGGTCGGGCTCGACGACCCGGCGGAGCGCCGGGCCCGGTTCACCGTCCGGGCCGAGCCAGGCGGCGAGCCGAATGCCTTCGGCGGTTCCGAGCCGGGCGGCGGCCTCGGCCGCCGCTCCGGCCGCCGGATCGTCACGGCGTACGCGCAGCAGGGCCTGCCCCAGGTCGGCAGGTCCGGGCTCGACGTCCAACCGCCGGTACTCCACGAGCCGTTCGACCAGCTCGGCCGCCTCCAGCGTGCCCGTGTCCCAGGTCGGCGTGGACAGCAGGAACGGCAGGGGGTCCTTGGACATGAGCGCGTACCCGATCTCGCGCACCCGCGCGGCGATCACCAGCTCCAGCCCGCCCTGCGCGCACTCCTCGTGCCCCCGATGGCGCCGCACGTACGCGGGCTTGAGGCTGTACCCCGGAATCCGCCCCAACAGCGAGGCCACCACGACGTCCACCCCGGCGAGCTCGTGTGCCTCGATCTCCTCCTCCGTGTAGCGGTGGCCCAGCGCGGTGGACAGTGCCCGCGCGAGCGGGTGGCGGTCGCGGTGCGCCTGCCGTACCAGCCCATCGAGAGAGCGCTCGAACTCTGCCACGGTGTGCGCGCGGGAGTCGAGATGAGCTGCCGTCAGCTCGACGGCCTCGGCGAGGTTCTCGGGCGCGGCGTCGAGTCGCCGCGCGGGCGGCACGGGAGGCAGGGCGTCCTGAGAGGCGGTCCAGATCATGCTGCAACGCTAGAGGCATCCCACGGGCGAGATCGTCGCCCGCTGCCGCACGGTGGGAAGCCGTCGTCCAGCCCGTGCCGACCCCCACCGCGACCGGTGTCGGGTGGCCCGCGTCAGTGGGCGAACAGCGGCGACACCGCGGCCTCCGAGCTGCTGTTCCAGTACGTCACACGGGCCTTGTCGTCCACGCGCACGCCGCCCTTCGGCATCTCCAGGAGCACGCCCTCGCCCGTGTTGCCGTCGGGGCGCTGACCGTGGGGCGCGAGCGCCATGTTCTTCACGAGGGTGCTGACGTCGCTGTTGCCCTGGCGCAGGAGCAGACCCGCGTACGCCTCCTTGCCGGGGGCGAGGGTCACCTCCTGCTGCGGCTTGGAGTTCTCGAAGACCCCGACGAGCCGGCCGTGGCCGTCCTCCAGCCGGAGTACCGGATAGGTCCGCAGTTTGCACGGCTTGGTGCCGGTGTTGGTGACGGTCAGCAGGAGTTTCGAGTCGTCCTTCGTGGGCGGCACGGCCCATTCCACCTTGACGTCGGTGTACTCGTCGGGGCAGTTGCCGTCGATGCCCTTCGGGTCGCCCTCGGCCTCGCCCGGGCGGCCCGGTGCCGAAGGGGACGCGGAGGGCTCGGCAGAGGACGGCGCGGAGGCCGAGGGGGTGGAAGGCGATGCGGCGGGGGAGGGGGAGGACTTCGGCGGCGGGGTGGCGCCCGCCTTGTCGTTGCCCGGCTCGCAGGCCGTGGCGGCAAGGAGCGCGGCGGCGGCGAGGCCGAGGGCGCCGAGCGCCCGGGCGTGGGTGGTCTTGCGGAGAGTGCGCATCACGAGCCCCCGTGGCTGCTGACGTACTGGGATTGGTGTGGACAGGTTGCCCGCCCCCGCTTTGGATTCACGCCCCCGCCCGGACCGTTACAGCTCTCGTATGCGGTGGTGACGGTTCCGTCGTGGGGACGGGGTCAGGGCCTTCGCAGGGTGCGGTACCCCACGGTGGCCGCGTTGTCAGAGGCGGCCGTCAGAATGACGGTCATGACGGACGACATGACCTGGCTTGCTGCCCCCCAATCCATCGCCTTCGGGGGCTACCACGTGGTGCTCGCCCGCGGCCTGTCGCCGGAAGAGCTCGCCGATCGCCTCGCCGCGGCCGTGCTGTACGAGACGCGGCACGTTGCCGTGGCGGTGGGGGAGCACACCGGAAGCTCCCTTCTGGAGCTGATGGACGACTCCTACGGCGACTCCTACGACGGCATCGGACTGCGTCTCGGCCGTGCCGGTGATTGGACGTACGCGGTCGCCTACGGCGGCTGGCCGGGCGAGTTCGGTCCGCTGGCACCGGTCTCGCGCGGCGGCGTGCACGTCTGCCTTCTGGAGTACGAGGAGGAGAACGGCAAGCCGGTCCCGCCGCAGTTCCAGTACTTCCACGACGGCCGCCTGCTGAGTGCCTGCAATCTGCACCTGGACGCCTCGTGGGGCTACCAGGGGGTTGACGGCGACCCGGCGACGGCCGCCCGCGTACAGGAGCTGCTGACCGCCGCCGGCCTCCCTGACCCGGAGCGGGACGGAAGAGAGGTACACCGCACCGTGCTGGGCATCGTCGAGGGGTTCTTCGGGCTTTCGCTGCCGAAGGACCCGATCGTGAGCGGTGCCCTGCCGGCTGTCCTGTTGGAACCGGCGTAGTCCATTCGCCGAGGACAGCGGGCCGGGCAGCCCCGACGCGGCACGGTCAGGAAACAGGCCCTCTCCCGTCCCGCAGCCGTTCGGCGAATGCCCGAGCGGCGGTCAGGTCCCCTATGTTCGGCCGCTCCCTGTTGATACCGCCGACGAGCTTGAAGGGCGCCCAGGTGTCGAACGCCCGGCACGAGAAGCTCCCGTCCACTTCGAAGCCCTTGCCTTCGAGGAGCTGGACCAGCGGGCGGGTGAAGGGCGCCAGCGGTAGCTCGGGGAGCCCGCTGGTGGCGAACACGAACGCGCGGCCGCGGCCGGTGGGAAGTGACCTGGCGAAGTCGGTGAGGCGGGGGTGGAGCCTGCTGTAGAAGACGCCCGCGCCGAAGCCCACGAGGTCGGCGTCGGCCAGCTCCTCCAGGTCGGCCTCCTCGGGGGAGACGACCTTCCCGTCCAGCACCCGGGCCATGGTGTCGGCGACACGACGCGTATTGCCGTGTGACACGGAGACGCACACGATGACGGCCTTCATCCTGACGATCCCTTCTCTCGGTTCCGCAGCGGGGACAGCGCAGCGGCGCCGGATGTGACAGCACGCGGGTGTGACGACGGCCACGCCGTACCGGGACAGGGCTTCCGGCATGCAGTTGGTCGGGTCGCACACTGCTGCGAGGGTCGCCGTCGTCCAGAGGGGACGCACGTCCGCCCCCGCCCGGGGAGGGGCGGGGGCGGCACGCGGGGAGGGGGCCGGTCAGAACGCGAAGACGGCGTTTCCGTTGAAGGTCGCGGACATGACGCACGCGTTGGAGAAGGTGTGCTTCCAGGAGATGCGGCTGCCCTGCCAGACGCCGTCTGCCGTGACGGTGACGGGGTCGTAGTGCATCGGGCAGGCGCGGTCCGAGTCCGGGGCGTCCAGGAGCGTGTCGAGGGTGCCGGCGGCGGCGTCGAGGGCCGCGCACGCGGCCTCGGGGTCGGGGTGCGTTCCCTGCGCGGTCGGTGCGCAGCTGAGGGTGGACGCCCGCACGACGGTGGCCTCGTCCTCGCCCTGAGCGACGGTCAGGACCACGGCGGAGGGGGCGTACAGGCCGGCGGGCTGTGCCTCCGCGATGCCGGTGGCGCCGGCCAGGGTCAGGAGAACAGCGGAGGAGACGACAGCGATGCGGTGACGCACGACAAAACTCTCTTTCGATTCGAAGGGTGGATGCAGCAGTTGGCTGCGATATATCGACTGGACGCTGCCGAGTTTGTCGGGTGTGAAGGGCGCCTGCACATCGATCACCGATTTACAGACATCTGCTTCGTTTGTCGGCAACCGAACGGTCGTTCGGGCAGTTCAGAGGGGGTGTGCCGCCGGCCCCGGCGGACGGTGAGAGCGGGCGGGACGGCCGTCGGCGGGTCGCTGACCTGCTGTCGGTCGTGCGCGGTTCATTGAACGGCCATCCAGGCTGACCGGATACCGCCGGTTTTGCCCGAGCCGCTCGCGGCCGGGGCGCCGAGGGTGTGGTGAAACGAAAACAACCCGGCCGATTGGCGGCCGGACTTCGGGACACAAGCACGGTGTGCTGAAACTACTGGTGGTGGCTGTCCCCGGCTCGCTCGGCGTGGCGGCCTCCGTCGCCGCCGTCCGGGTCTCACCCTGGTGGTCGGCCGCGGGCGCCCCCCTGATCCTCCTCACGCTGGTGGCCGTCCACGACCTCGTGCAACGACGGCATTCCGTTCTGCGGAACTACCCGCTGCTCGGGCACCTCCGCTTCGCGATGGAGGCGCTGCGGCCGGAACTCCAGCAGTACTTCATCGAGCGGAACTTCGACGGCCGCCCCTTCGACCGCGACACCCGCAGCATCGTCTACGAGCGCGCCAAGGGCACCGACGCGGAGGAGCCGTTCGGTACCGAACTCGATCTCTACCGGTCCGGCAGCGAGTACCTCGTCCCGTCCATGGCTCCCCGGCCGGTGCGCACCGCCCCGCCACGGGTCCGCATCGGCGGCCCCGACTGCACCCGGCCCTACGACATGGCCCTGCTCAACGTCTCGGCGATGAGCTTCGGCTCTCTGTCGGCCAACGCCGTACTCGCCCTCAACACCGGTGCGCAGCTGGGCGGTTTCGCCCACGACACCGGCGAGGGCGGCCTGTCGGAGTACCACCTGCGTCCGGGCGGGGACCTCGTCTGGGAGATCGGCACCGGATACTTCGGCTGCCGGACGGACGAAGGCGGCTTCGACGAGCGCGAGTTCGCCGAGAAGGCGGCCCTCGACCAGGTCAAGTGCGTGTCACTGAAGATCAGCCAAGGGGCCAAACCCGGTATCGGAGGCGTCCTGCCGGGCGCCAAGGTGAACGCGGAGATCGCGAGGGTCCGCGGGGTCCGGCCGGGGAAGACCGTCGTCTCGCCGCCCTTCCACCGCGTGTACTCCACACCGCGCGACCTGGTGCGCTTCCTGGCCCGGATGCGGAAGCTCGCCGACGGCAAGCCCGTCGGGTTCAAGTTGTGCGTCGGATCGCGCCGCGAGTTCCTCGCCGTGTGCAAGGCCATGCTCGAGGAGGACAGCACACCGGACTTCATCGTCGTCGACGGCGCGGAGGGAGGCACGGGCGCGGCGCCGCTGGAGTTCGCGGACCACGTCGGCCTGCCCCTCGGCGAGGGGCTGATGGCCGTGCACAACGCCCTCGTCGGCGCCGGGCTGCGCGACCGCATCCGCATCGGGGCCAGCGGCAAGGTCGCCACCGGCAGCGACCTCGTCAAACGCCTGCTCCAAGGGGCCGACTACACCAACGCCGCCCGCGCCATGATGTTCGCGATCGGCTGCATCCAGGCCCAGCGCTGCCACACCAATACCTGTCCCGTCGGGGTGGCCACCCAGGACGAGCGGCGCGCCCGCGCGGTCGACATCGCCGACAAGTCGCAGCGCGTACGGCGCTACCAGCAGGCCACGGTCGAGAGCACCCTCCAGATCATGGCCTCGATGGGCGTCGACGATCCGCGCGGACTGCGACCCGACATGCTCCTCCAACGGGTGGCCCCGCACACCGTCCGCTCCTACGCCGACCTGTACACGTGGCTCACCCCGGGGCAGCTGCTGGCGTCGCCGCCCGCCGAGTGGGCATCCGAGTGGCAGGCGGCCGACCCGGACCGCTTCACCCACCCGGGGTGGTCGCCTGGACAGCGCGCCTGACCCCCGGCCTCGTGCTGCTGCGCCGAGAGGTGCGTCTAAGAGGGACGGGGCGGGGTAGTCGCTGAAGACCAGCACCACCTGAGGAGGCCGATATGACGGCTCACGAGAAGTCCCGGGGTCACCCGCGCACCACCCCGTCCGAGGCGGTCGGGGAGAGCGGGGACCGAGAAGCCCGCCAGCAGGCCGACGACGCCGTCGTCCGGCGTTCGGGCGGCGGCGACGCGGACGCCGGAGGCCATGCGGCCAAGCGCCGGCGTCCGGGCATCGGCCGCGAGGAACAGGCCCGGCCGGACCCGGACGGCCCGCGGCCGTCGCGCAGTGAGGACCACTGAGGAAGGGGCCGGTCCGCCGCACCCCAGAGCCGGTGCGCCGCACCCCAGGGCCGGTGCCCCGGCGGCCCTCACATGCGCTGGGCGCGGTGAGGGCACCGTTGTGGCCGGCCCTACTTCCCGTCGGCGCCCGCCAGGGCGTGTGCGCCGGGAGCGCAGCGCTCTCGTAGTGCCGCGAGCTCAGCCGCAGGCAGGCGCAGGGACGCGCCGCGCCGACTGCCGTCCAGACGCGCGACAGCGGCGTCGAGCCATTGCGGGAGCGGCTCGACACCGATGAAGCCGGCCAGCCGCGTCAGCTCCTTGCGGGGATCGTCGAGGAGGTCCTCGTAGGCGAGCGTGGTCCGTACCCGTGCGGGCACCTCGCTGAGACGGGCCACACCCCGGACGATGATGTCCGACCACAGCGCCGCGAAGCCGGGCGACGGCAGCTCGGCATCCAGCACCAGCGCGGAATCGAAACGCTCGGCCAGCAGCTGCGACAGCTCGGGCGGCAGGGAACGGACCTGGTCCTCGGTCAGGTCCTCGACGCGCTCGGCGCCGGTCCGGGCGAGGACGTCCCGCAGCAGGAAGATCAGCCGGTACCCCGTGTGCCGGCTCATGGAGAGCGCGCAGTCGGGCCCGTCCCTGAACAGGTGTACGAAGCGTGCCTGCGGGAAGGCCTTGCGCAACAGCGGCACCCGCTCCAGCGAATAGCCCGACCGCTCAACCACCGCGCTACGCCCGAATCGCGCGCACAGGAGCTCGAACAGGGCTTCGTAATGGCCGACGGCGGTTCGGTTCGGCCAGCCGCACACCTGCTTCTCCAGCTCGTCGAACAGGCCGTCCGGGTCGTCGGTCAGGTGCGGAAGCACCATCAGGGACAGGGCGGGGATGCCGGTGGTTTCTGTCGCGAAGCGTCCGGGGCGGCGCGTGTAGACGAACTCCGGCATCGGCACGCCGCTGCGGATCATCCGTTCGAACAGCGGGTTGGGATCGGCCAGCAGCCGCCAGAACTCCCCTCCCTCCAGGCAGCCTTCCGGGAAGCCCCGGCTCTGCACCGACGACAACAGCTCGTTCAGGCTGAGTACGTCCGGATGCGCATGGACGATGCCCGACAGCGCGGTCGACCCGCTGCGGCCCGTACCGACAATGAACGTCAGAGTGCGCATGGCAGCCATCCCCTTCGACAACGACCCGTACCGATCGCCGGCAGACTTCCCCGAGCGCCACCACCCCACCCCTCTCCGAGTCGGGAGCACTGCTCGCTGACCGCGCCGCCGCGTCGGCTCCGCCGGCTCACCACCAGTAGGCGGGGTACCTCGGAGCCTTGCGGCGCACACGGGAAGCGGCGTATCCGGTGAGTACGAGCAAGACCGCCGAACCGAGAAGCAGCGGAACGAAGCGGCCGGGGAGCGGGGTCTGGAGCACGATGATCACGGCGGTGGCGACGGCCGGGGAGTGCGGGGTGCGGGCGGCCATGTTCAGGGCGAGCGTGACACCGGCCGCTACGGCCGCGGCCCATGCGCTGCTGCCGGCCGCCGCGAGAACGGCGTAGCCGACGGCGCTGCCCACCAGGTGGCCGATGACGACACTGCGCGGCTGGGCGAGCGGCAGGGTCGGGGCGCTGTGGACCAACGCGGCGCTGGCGGCCAGCGGAGGTATCAGCACCGGCTCACGGATCATCGCGCCGATCGCTACGAGTCCCAGCAGGACGGCGGTCACCGCGCCGATGCTGTGCAGGGCCGCTGCCGGGGTGGGCCGGGCCGGGGCCCGAACGGATCCCTTCGCCCCCTGGCGCGGCGCGGTGGGGTCCGGCGGGGTGGTGGCGTCGGTCGGGGCGAGCGTGGGCTGGGGGCGCAGCGCCGCGTGGGTACTCATGGGCGAAATTTCCGGGATGGGCGGCCGACAGGCCGGGGGCGGGGCGGAGGGCGCCGGGCGGGGGTGGTGCCGAGGCAGGGGTGGCCCGGGCGGGTGTGTCGGCCGGGGACGTCCGCAACGACCCTATCTGTACCGTGCCGCCCCGCCCGCGGTCGGGGTCCCGCCGGTCTGCGGCGGCGGAGAAAATTCCACAAAATGTTGACGCGCCTCTATCGGAAGCCGCCTCGCCTGCCGGACGATCCAGGAACCCTCTTCCGCTTTCGTCTGACGTCGCGTCGGCGCAGGAAGGGCGATCCATCCGTGGCCGTTGGGAGGCAACACGACATGGACCAGCTCCGCGAATGTCCCCGCACCGCCTCAGCTCCGGCGGATCCGGCTCCGCACCCCCATCCCCGCCCCGAGCCGCCCAGCCGCCGCGGGGTACTGGCCGGCCTGGGCCTGGCCGCAGCCGTTCCCTTCGTCCTCGGCGCCGGCCGTACGCAGCCGCAGGAAGGAAAGCCGACGGGTCGCGCTTCGGTGCTCAGGAACGCCGCGCTCGTGCTCACCATGGACCGCGGCCTCGGCGACGGCCCGCTCGGCGCGGTGGAGCAGGCGGACGTCCTCATGCGCGACGGCCTCATCTCGGCAGTCGGCAAGCGGCTGCCGGCCCCGCCCGGCACCCGGGTGATCGACGCCGCCGGGAAGCTGGTGATGCCGGGGTTCGTGGACGTCCACACACACCTGTGGCAGTCGTCCATGCGAGGGGGCTGTGCGGACCGTGACCTCTTCGGATGGCTGGCCGACTGCAACAGGGGGACGTTCTCCCGGATCGCTCCGTCGGACATGTACCGCTTCGTCCGCCTCGGCGCCCTCGACTCCCTGCAGTCCGGTGTGACCACGCTCGTGGACTGGGTGGACGCCATCCCGTACGACACCACCGTCCAGTACGTCCGCGCCCTGGCCGATACGGGCGTGCGCTTCACCTACGCCATGTTCCAGGCCGAGCGGGACGCCGCGCTGATCACCCGGGCCAAGAGGGAGCTCATCGACCCGGTGCCGCTCGCCTCGGCGCAGGTCGCCACGCACGCGGCACGGGCCATCGAGGGCCTCAACCGAGTTCACTGGGAGATCGCGCAGGACCTCGGCGTCATGCTCAACAGCCACGTCCTCGAACGCGGCGAGCAGCGCGCGGACGACCCGATCGGAGTCCTGGCGGACATCGGCGCACTGGGCCCGCGACTGCTGGTGAACCACGCGATCCACCTGACCGACGACGAGCTGACCGCTGTCGCCTCGCACGACGTGAGGGTCTCGCACTGCCCGCTCAGCAACATGCGGCTCGCCTCGGGAATCATGCGGCTGCCGGAATTGGGCCGCCGGGGTGTCAAGGTCGGGCTCGGCCAGGACGGCGGCACCAACGACACCTCGGACTTCTTCGCCCTCATGAAGACGGCCGTCGGCCTGCAGCGGGTCCGCTCCCTGAAGGCGTCGGTGTTCCCCCAGGTCCAGGACGTGCTGCGCATCGCCACGCTGGGCGGCGCGGAAGCGATCGGCATGGCGGACACGATCGGGTCGCTCACGCCCGGCAAGTGCGCCGACGTCATCGTGATCGACCCCGCCGCGCTCAACTTCGCCCCACGGTTCGACTGGATCAACCAGATCGTGCTCAACGGCCGACCGGAGAACGTCCATGCGGTCTTCGTGAACGGCCGGCCGCTCAAGCTCGACGGACGCCTCGTCGACGTGGATCCCGGCCGCGTCGTACGCGAAGCGGAAGCCGCGGCCTCCCGGCTTCGGACCATCTGACCCCGATCCGCCCGGTTCCCTGCGCGAGCGGGACCGCCAGGAACGGGTGCATGTCGTTGACACCCGCCGAACGGCGTGCGACAAAGACTGCAGGGCGTGTTCGGCAACTGCCCCCTCGGGCCCCTCATCTGAGGTGCGCTTCTCCTCACGACCGGGCCGCCGTACCAGCCGATGCCTTTCCCGGAGCCGGGGTTGGCGGCGGCGTCGGCCTCGGCGTCGCGTGAATATCCCCGTCTCCACCTGAGACTCGTCGAACAACGGGCAAACCACCGCTTATGTGAACGGACAACTCTGCCTTGACCATGATTCCCGGATCCCGTGTCCCCGGACGGACCTGGACCGTCCGTCTGACCGGCCACGGCGACCACACCGTCTCCGTCAGCTGCAGCACCGAGGCGTGCCGCATGCCGCCCCGGTCCAAGGACACGACGGCCATGCGACGGTTCGCCGCGGAGCACGTACGTGCGCACGCCCGGCTCGCAACCGTGCGCCCCGACGCCGCGTGTGCCTGCCGGGCCGCCGAATGCGGTTTCCACGAGGACACCAGAGCCTCCTGCACCGGCGCCCCGCTGCTCGTCCTCATCCACAACCCGGCCGTCGGCCAAGTCTGGACCCTCGCCGAGATCTGCCAGGGCTGCGCACCCCTGATCTCCCACACCGCCGTCCTCGGCCGGGCCCAGCGCCCGACGGCTGCTCGAGCCTCCGCGGCATCCGCTCCCGTTTCGCCCGTCCCGACCTCACCGGGCCCGGCACGTGTGGCCGTGGCCGGCGGCTTCTCTTCCCCCGAGGCCGCTCCCGAAGCGGTTTCCCGCCGCCGCCCGCACCGCGGTGGCGGCGCCCGGCGTAGCCGCTGAAGCGTGTCCGTCCGGTGGGGGAGTGCGGGCTGCTGCCGTCGGGTCCATGGCCCGGGGGCGGCGGTATGAGCGCCGTCGTCGGGGGTTCGCCGGGCGCGGCCCCGGGTTCCCGGCCGGGGAGGAGCCGGGAACCCGGGGCCGGCCGGGTTCCGTACTGGTCCGGGCGGCAGCCCGCCGTGCGGGCGAGCCGGCCGTATGGCGCCGGTGTAGTGCCGCCATGCGGCTGAGGCCCGCTCCGAAAGCCGCCGACCCGCAGGCGGCAGCTTCCGGTATCCACGCGTCTAACCCGGCTTCCCTCCCTCAAACGCCCTCTCTTCCCATGTTCTGAGAAGACGTCAAGAGAGGGCGCCGGCGCGGACCTCGCGCGGGGCCTGCCCCTCCCAGCGGCGCACCGCACGCCGCAGCGTGCGGACATCGCTGTACCCGACCCGGCCCGCGATCGACTGCAGGGGCAGATCGGTGCTGCGCAGCAGTTCCATCGTGTGCTCGTGCCGTACGGACTCGACTTGCGCACGCCAGGTCGTGCCGTTCTCGGCAAGCCGTCGCTGGAGGGTGCGGGGACTCGTCGCCAGACGATGCGCCACGTTCTCCAGGCTCACGTTGTCTTCCTGGAAGGCCGCGGTCAGCACCGTCCGGAAACGGTCGCTCCACTGTCGTACGGGCCGGGATGCCGCCAGGACCAGTTCCGCGTGGTGCGCCAGGAGCCGGTCCATGCCCGGTTGGGCCTTGGGCAGCGGCGCGCGTACGTCGTCCTCGCCGAAGGAGATCGAGTTGTACGGCGCGTCGAAGTGAATCCGGTCCGTGCCGAAGAATCCGGCCAGTTGCCGGGCCCGTGGTGGTGGACGATGGGTGATGGTGACGCGGGACGGGATGACGTGGCGGCCGGTCGCGGCCCGGGCTCGGGTCAGGAAGAGCGAGAGCGCGAAGAGGTCGACTGCCTGCACCACGTCCGGCCCCCAACTGCCCGTGGCGTGGCGGACGGTGAAGTGAGGTCCGTCATCCTCCACGATCAGTTTCTCCGCGGCCGGATCGCCGAGGGCGGCTATGAGATCCACGGCCTGCGTGAGCGAATCGCGCAGGGTGGGGCCGGTGGTGATCAGGTAGTCCCAGATGCCGAAGGTTCCGATCGGAGAGTCCTCGAGGACCAGGGGACCGATGAGCGTGCGCGGTTCCATCAGGACCAGGTTCTCCCACACCGTCACGAGCGACGGGGTCGAGATCCTGGACAGGTCGTTGTCCAGCACCTCGGCGGCGAGGTCGGGCAGGCGTGCGAGCCTGCCCGTGTCCGCACCGGTCATGGCGCCTACGAGGGAACGCGCGAGGTGGGCCGAAACCGTGCCGTTGATGGGGGAAGACTGCATAGGAAGGCCGAGGCTACCAGCTGCCACGAACTGTCGTTCGAGGCCCTCGCCGTGAGCGCTGGAGGAACGCCCCCGGGCCGGCCGGGGATGTCGGACCCCGTTGATATACGTTCACCGGGGGCCGCGCGCTGGAGTACATGGTTCCCGGCGCACTGGAGATTCTCGCGGCCAGGGGTATCGCCGCGCGCTACTAGCAGCGGCCCGCACCGGCAGCAGGGCGCGCCCCTGCACCCCCCGCTTGCCCTTGTCCTCCCGCGCGGCGGCGCGGCGCCGGGTCAGCCGGACGTGTCGGGTGGTGTGCCCGCGGCGCGGCGGAATTCCTCGTT
The DNA here is from genome assembly GCF_052871255.1 of Streptomyces sp. LARHCF249. Classification (NCBI taxonomy): domain Bacteria; kingdom Bacillati; phylum Actinomycetota; class Actinomycetes; order Kitasatosporales; family Streptomycetaceae; genus Streptomyces; species Streptomyces sp. LARHCF249. Next base: position 343,749 of record NZ_JBIXJQ010000001.1, on the reverse strand, counting down.
GAGGCGCTGGGCCTCTTCGAGCTGGTCCTCGAGGATGACGATGCGGCAGGCGGCCTCGACCTGCATGCCCTGGTCGACGAGTTCCCGGGCGCGGGCGGCGATGCGCAGCTGGTAGCGGGAGTAGCGGCGGTGTCCGCCCTCCGAGCGGAGCGGGGTGATCAGGCGCGCCTCACCGATGGCACGGAGGAAGCCGGGCGTGGTACCGAGCAGCTCCGCTGCCCTGCCCATCGTGTAGGCGGGGTAGTCATCGTCGTCCAGCCGGTCGCCGAGCGAGTCGTCCGCTGTCATTTGCACCTCTTCTTGGGAGCGCGTCGAGGGGCCCCGGTACCGTACGCACCAGGGCCCCGGAGGGAATTCAACACCATCCGCAGGCCCAGGTGTGTTTCCGTCCCCGAGGGCGGGTGCTCGCGCTCGCGGACGCCGCGCACGGCAAAGGCCCCGACCGGCGTGTGCCGGTCGGGGCCTTCGGTGTCGTTCTGCCGCTCAGACGGAGACGCGGCTGCCGAGCATCGCGGACGCCTGCTGGAGCGGGCTCAGGGCCGGGGCGGGAGGCTCGGACAGGCCGCGGACGGTGAAGCCGAGCTGGGCCATGGCCCGGATGACTTCGCCGGCGCTGAAGTCGCGGCGGTCCTGGCGGGTGATGACCTGTCCCACCTGCATGACGGGATAGACGCGACGGCCGATGATCACCGATTCGCACACGACGGTTTCGGGCTTGACGCCCTTCATCGATTCCAGCACGCCGGCCTTGGTGAGGTCGAACGGGAACCGGGCGATGACGCAGCGCATGATGCCTCACTCACGAGAGGAAGGGGAAAGTACGGAAAGGGTTGTGGCTTGTGGCCTGGGCGCGCCGGCGCGCTGGTGCTGTGGCCGGAAAGGAGTCGGTGAACCTTTCCGGCCACAGCACTAGGCCGCAGCGTCGAACGTGCCCTGGCGCTGGCCGCCGCGGCGCGAGGCCTGCGAGGGGCGCCCGCGCCGTCCGCGGGAGGCGGCGCTGCGCTTGGGGCGCTCGCTCACGGGCGCGGTGATGACGACGGGGATGCCGGACGGGGTCCTGGCGCCGGTGATGCGCTGCAACTCGGCCTCGCCGGAGCGGACCTGGGTGGTCTGCGGGGTGATGCCGGCGGTCATCATGAGGCGGGTCATGTCGCGTCGCTGGTTGGGGGTGACCAGGGTGACGACGCTGCCGGACTCTCCCGCGCGGGCGGTGCGTCCGCCGCGGTGGAGGTAGTCCTTGTGGTCGGTGGGCGGGTCCACGTTGACCACGAGGTCCAGGTTGTCGACGTGGATGCCGCGGGCGGCGACGTTGGTGGCCACCAGCACGGTCACGTGCCCGGTCTTGAACTGGGCCAGGGTGCGGGTGCGCTGGGGCTGGGACTTGCCGCCGTGCAGCGCCGCGGCCCGTACGCCGCTGTTGAGGAGGTCCTGGGTCAGCCGGTCGACGGCGTGCTTGGTGTCCAGGAACATGATCACGCGGCCGTCGCGGGCGGCGATCTCCGTGGTCGTGGCGTGCTTGTCGGCGCCGTGCACGTGCAGCACGTGGTGTTCCATCGTGGTCACCGCGCCGGCCGAGGGGTCGACGGAGTGGACGACCGGGTCGTTCAGGTAGCGGCGCACGAGCAGGTCGACGTTGCGGTCGAGGGTCGCGGAGAACAGCATCCGCTGGCCGCCCGGGCGCACCTGGTCGAGCAGGGCGGTGACCTGCGGCATGAAGCCCATGTCAGCCATCTGGTCGGCCTCGTCGAGCACGGTGATGTCCACCTGGTCGAGCCGGCAGTCGCCGCGCTCGATCAGGTCCGCGAGGCGTCCGGGGGTCGCGACGACCACCTCGGCGCCGCCGCGGAGCGCGCCGGCCTGCTTGCCGAGCGACATGCCGCCGACGACCGTGGCCAGCCGCAGCTTCACGGAGCGGGCGTAGGGGGTGAGGGCGTCCGTGACCTGCTGGGCGAGCTCGCGGGTGGGGACGAGCACCAGGGCCAGCGGCTGGCGGGGCTCCGCCCGCCGTCCGGCGGTACGGGCGAGCAGCGCGAGGCCGAAGGCGAGGGTCTTGCCGGAGCCGGTGCGCCCACGGCCGAGCACGTCGCGGCCCGCGAGGGTGTTCGGCAGGGTCGCGCCCTGGATCGGGAACGGGACGCTCACGCCCTCCGCGCCGAGGGCGGCGAGCAGCGGGGCGGGCATGTCGAGCTCGGCGAACGCCTCTACGGCGGGCAGCGCGGGGGTGATCGTCCGGGGGAGGGCGAACTCGCCCTGTACGGCGGCGGGCCGGCGGCCGTAGCCGCCGGAGCGGCCCTGCCCTCCCGAGCGGGCCTGGCCGCCGGAGCGGGCCTGGCCGCCGGAACGGCTGGGGGCGGCCGAGCCGAACCGGCTCCCGCCCGTGCGGGAGGCGGCGGAGCGGGTGTTCGTGCGTGTGCGGTTCATGCGGAACCTTCCTCGAATGCGGCGCATATCAAGGAATTCCCACAGCGACGCGCGCACGGAGAATTGCGAGAATGGGCCGAATGGAACGTGAAAGCGAATCTGGCCGACGAAAATACGTGCGGGCTCAGGCGCTGGAAACGGGGACGCGGCGCGAAGGCGGGTTCCCCGGATGAGGATCTCGTGCGGTGGGCCGCGGATTAATCGGATCGTCCCCCAGGTGAACTCACTGCGGGGAAAACGCGCAGCTGGGGCCCGCACCCCGAGGGATGCGGGCCCCAGCTGCACAGTACGCGTCAGCGTCAGGCGGGAACGATGTTCTCGGCCGTCGGGCCCTTCTGGCCCTGCGCGATGTCGAAGCTGACCTTCTGGCCTTCCTGCAGCTCGCGGAAGCCCTGGGCGGCAATGTTCGAGTAGTGGGCGAACACGTCAGCGCCGCCACCGTCCTGCTCGATGAAGCCGAAACCCTTTTCCGCGTTGAACCACTTCACGGTACCAGTAGCCATGTCAAATCTCCTTTGGGGCAGTACAACGCGATCCGCAACGTGCGGATCACGTGTCGCCGCGATGATTGCCCCGCCGGACCAAAAGGACCGGAAATGCACAAGCGCTTGCAGCGGACGCGAATCCGACTGGGTGCTTGAAATTTTTGGGAACCACAACTGCAACTGAGATCGACAGTAGCACGGCACGGTGACCCGGGTCGTAAATATCGGCGCCCTCTTTGAAGCCGTGAAAAACCCTCAGGGCGCGGTCCGCCAAATTCTCACCCCGCGAACACAGATATTTCCCCTTGCGGACGTGCACCTCGCCTTTGTCGCACGCCTCCATGCCCTGCGGGAGCTGTCGTCGGGGGTGGTCGTTCACGGGTGGCGGATCCCCGGGGTGCGCCTCACATTGGAAGGGGGCGCCAGGGTGTCGGGTATCGGGACGACTGAGCGCCGAGGCTCGGTCACGGGCCCTCTTCGACGCGGGCATCGAGGGACTTGAGGAGCCCCAATGGAGCCTTACCTTGTCCCGGTCGTGCTGATTGCCGTGTTCGCCGCCTTCGCGGTCTCCGCGGCAGCGGGGTTCGGCGGCAGTCTGATCCTCGTACCCACGCTGGCCTTGGTGCTGGGCACCAAGCCCGGGGTGGCGCTGGCAGCCCTTCTCCTCGCGGCCAACAACGTGGTCAAGGTCATCGCGTACCGCAAGACGCTGCCGTACCGGCAGGCGGCTCCCGTGATCGTCCTTGTCGCCGTCGGCGCCGCCCTGGGTGCGAAGTTGCTGGTCTCCGCGCCGGAACGAGCCGTGACGCTGGCCGTGATCCTCAGCTTCGCCGTGGCATTCCTGGTGGAGTCCTTCCAGTTCACGCGTATCCGGCACCTGAGTTCACCGCTGCTGGCGTTCGCCTCGGGCGCGACGTCCGGGTTCAGCGGCACCTCCGGTCCCCTGAAGGGTCTCGCCGTCCGCGGGCTGGCGCTGGACCGTCTGCATCTCGTCGGCGCGCTGTCGCTGACCTCGCTGGTCGGTGACGTGACCAAAACGGCGATCTGGACGGACGCGTCGCTGCTCGTGGGCGAGGACTACCTGATTGCTCTCGCGTGCCTGCCCCTGATGGTGTTCGCGACGTTCCTCGGGCGGCGTTTCAACACCAAGATCGGCGAACGGGGCTACTCAAGCCTGTTCTGGGCCGTGATGGCGGGCTACACCGGACGCCTGCTGGCCGGCTTGTGAAGCGGACGACGAACACACCGAGCCCGGTCGGTGACAAGGCTCTGTCCGGCGGACCACGGCGGCGCGAGCCAATATCCGTTCGCCCCGCCAGGGCTGCCACGGGCACAATCACCCGGTGCGCCTTCCCCCGCTGCTGTCCGCCGTCGAGTGCGGCGACGACCGTACGGTTTTCGACCTTCTGGACGACGTTCCGAGTCACGAACTCACCGGCGACGACGCCGTCACCCTGCTGGCCGCCGCCGCTTACGCTGGACGAGACGAGGTGGTCTGGCGACTCGTCGAGGATGGCGTCGATGTGGCCCGTCCCTGGGCCGGCGGCGTCGATCCCGTGACGTGGGCGGCCCGCCGCGGCGCGTACCCGGTCCTGCTGGCCCTTCTGATCCGCAGCGGCGACCCCCTGCGCGCCGGCAGCCCGCACCGCCGTGCGCTGCGCGAGGCACAGGCCGCCATCGACTCCGAAGTAGCGGTAGAGCCCGGGCCACCGCCTGCCCACCGGGCGATCGTGAGCCATCTGGAGGCCGTGCTCGGCATACACCGCTCGCCGGACGAGTTGATGGCGCGTGCCCTGGTGCACGCCCGCGCCGACCACGACGACTGGGCCGAGTCGCTCATCCAGCTGGGATACCGCGCCGACCAGGAGCTGTTCAACTGGGCGTGCACGGTCGCCAGCGACTCTTCCTCGCTCGACCGCAGGCGCTTCGGACTCGACACCCTGAATTCCCTGAACTTCGGACTCGACTCGCCGTACGACCCGGAGCTGGACCTGGATCAGTACGACGAACTGCCGTTCACCCAGAAGGCGGCCGAGTTCCTCCGCCCCCTGCTGGACACCGAGCAGGATCCCCACGCCCTGCGCACCGTCATCGCCGCCTTCGCCTCCTACTGCCCCACCGAGGAGGTCCGGGCCATCCTCGTCCATGCCGACCACGCCGAGCCGGGCGTCCGCCGCTGCGTCGCCTCGCAGCTCGCCACCAACAGCGCCCTCGTCACGGCCGACCAACCGGAGGTCCTTGCGGCCCTCGTCCGCCTGGCGGCGGATCCCGTACCCGATACCCGGGCATCCGCGCTCTACGCGTTCACCATGTCCCCCGTCGACACTCCCGAGCTGCGTGCCGTCATGGCGGCCCATCTCACGGACTCGCACTTCGACGCCAGGATCGAAGCCGCTGCCGGGCTGGCATTGCGAGGCGACGAGCGCGGCCTGCCGGTACTCGACGAGATCCGCCGCAGCATCAAGAACCACCGCAGCCTGGGCGCGGGACGGCTCGACGACATCAGCTACATGCTGCGCGTCCGCGCCGAACCAGGCGATCAAGGCCGCTAAGGGCCTACCTCCTCGACTGCCGCGGCGCTGGACCCGGATCCGCTCGAGAACGGGGATCAACTGCGGGCTGTCCCCCACTGGCCCGGCGTGACCAGGAAGGCCAGCGGCCAGCGCCCACCCTCCGCAGCAAGATGAATCTTGCAGGCACGAAGTGGAGTGCACGCTCGCCATGCTCCAGTCCACCCGCCCCCGGGAGTCAGCGTCGGCCAGGACGGCCCGGAGGATCCCTTCCCGGCGCCCGGCGCCCGGCGGCGTCGCGGAGCCGTCCCGCGCGTTCGTCCACGTGCGCCGTTCGGCCGACGCAAGGGCAAGGGCAAGAGCAAGGGCAGCAGTCGCCTCATGAGCAGGGAGCGGCCAACGGTGACCGCCCGCGCCCTGTCAGCTCGAGCGCTGGACGCGCGTGAGCCATTCGGCGAGGAGGGCGCGCAGGAGTTCCGGCTGCTCGTGGGGTAGGGCGTGTCCCGCGTCGTCGACCACGGCGAGCGAGGCGTGTGGGTAGTGGCCGACGAGGTCGGTGGCGGCGGCATGGCCGACGGTCGAGTCCACCCGCCCCGCCACCAGCAGGGTCGGACCCGGATAGGCCGGCGCGTGATCGGGGGTCAGGGCCCACTGTTCGCCGATTCGCTCGAGTGCTGCCCGGTCGACGAGCGCGGTGGCCGGGGCGACGTAACGTTCGTACCGTTCAAGCATCTCCGGGGTTTGGATCACGAAGTAGCTCCGGAAGACGTCGTCGCCGATCTCACCGGAGCCGGCGACGACGCGGTGTTCCGGTACGTCGCGCAGTCCTGGCAGCAATGGGCAGACGAGCGCCAGACCGGCTACTCGTGCCGGGCGCCTCGCGGCCATTGCCTGCGCGTAGTACGCGCCCGCCGAGTGGCCGATGAGGAGGTGGGCAGTCCCGCCGGTGACCTCGTCGGTGAAGTCGAGCAGCGTGTCGAGGACGTCGTCGGCGCTGCGCAGTGTTTCGGGAGCGGTTGTCCGTCCCATTCCGGGGAGGTCGGGATAAATGCGCCGCAGCCCCGGGACTCCGTCGAGAACCGGCTCGAAGCAAGCCTCGGCCTCGCGGTGGTCGACGCCGGCCCCGTGGAGCACCACCACGGGTCGACCGGTCCCGTGCTGCACGTAGTGGACCAGCACCCGGCCCACTCGGATCTCCATGCCGGCATGCTAACCGCGCGGAGGGCGCCGGTCATGCGTCTTGTCGTGCCCGGCGGTTCGGCGCCGCTCGGCGCGGTGGGCGAGCGCGTCGACGATGCGTTGCCATGCCGGCGATGCCTCGGAGATCCGGGAAGAGACCAGCTTCAGGTACTCTCCCCGGCTGCTGTCCCGTTCGTGTTTGATCTCCCATGCGTCCAGGTCGTCGATGAGCCGGTCCAGGCGCGGATCGTACGGATCCCAGTCGACTGATTGGTCACAGGCGAGATACAGGCGTGTCGTCTCGGGATCGTCGAAGCCGGCGTTCTTGTCCCGTATCCGCTGCGGCATGACCTGCGGGTTCAGTGCCTGCATCAGGATCCACGAGTCGCGCTCGAGCAGTACCCTCCGTTCGCTGACGCCGAGACTGCGCATCCGGTTCAGGATGGCGACCACCTCAGGGGGCAGGACGAGCCTTTCGCCGCTGTCCAGTTGGGAGATCCGGCGGCGGTATTCGGTGAGCTGGTCGATCTTGCGCTGCAATTCCGCGTCGATGTCGGTGACGGCCGCGGCGAATTCGGCCGGCTGTGCATGCAGCAGGGCGTCGATGCGGGCCAGTGGCACCCCGGCGTCGGCGAGGGTCCTGATCCGGATGAGATCCACCGCCGCTTGCGCGCTGTACCGGCGGTAGCCGGAGGCATCGCGCTCCGGCTCGGGCAACAGGCCGACATGGTGGTAGTGACGAACGGTGCGCACGGTCACGCCGGCGGTTGCCGCGAACTGGCTGATCGTGAGCACCGTCGTCCTCGGGTCTTTCGTGCAGTGGTCGTGCCGAGTTTAGGGGCGGGCCCGGTCGACGACGTCGCGGATCCTCGACCACGGCATCGGGGCGGTCGAAGCACAGCCGGTGGTGGCTGGTGTCGGAGATGACGCGTTGTTCCCCGTGCGAGACCGCGCTCACCAGGGCCGCGTCCATTCTCGTCTTTCCGTCGTTCATCTCGCGCAACGTCCGCTCCGACGCCAGCGCCTGCCGGCCGGGGTCGATGCCCACCACGGAGAGAGCCACCACCGGTACGTCGGGAAGGTCCGGCCCGGCCCGCAGTTCGCCGGCGAGTACGGCCAGCTCGGTGCGCTCGGCGATGCCGACGCGGGTCCATTCGTCACTCGCCTTGGCATCCACCAGCGCCTGCCGCACGTGCTCCGGGTAGTCCGCGAGCAACTCGGCCCTCATCTCGCGCAGGGCCGGGCGCATCTGTTCCAGCTGCTCCCCATCGGGTGCCATCTGCTCGATCGCGGCCAGACCGGCCTCGGGAGGCATGAAGTCGTCCCAGTCGCGGTGGAAGGCGTCCAACCAGACCAGTCCGGCCACGTCTTGCGGGTACAGCTGGGCGAACCGATGCGCGTAGAAGCCGCCGAGGGAGTGCGGCACCAGGACGTACGGGGCGGCGATGTTCTCGGCTCGCAGCAGCTCGCGCAGTTCCGTGGCGACCGCGGCGGCAGTGCGCGGCAGCGGAAGGGGATCGCTGTAGCCCGTGCCGCCGCGGTCGTACACAACGGCGGTGGTGAACTGCGAAACGCCCTGCTGGACACCGAAATAGTCCAGGCCGACCGCGCCGGCGCCCGGCAGGAACACCACGGCCGGTCCGCCGCTGCCCGAGCGACGCACGAAGATGCGGCGGCCTTCGATCTCCTGGAACCCTCCGATCGGCGGGGCGAGCCGAACCGGGGAAGTGTTGTCGTCCGTCATGCGACCAGCCTCCAACCCTGACGCAGGGGCAGGGTCAACCCCTCCCGCAGCCGTGGGTCCAGGCCCCTCAGGGCTCCGGCGCCGTGCCATCGGGGTTCCGATGGCCGATCCGGCGCGGGCGGGACCCCGCGTACCGTCCTGGGTGTTCCGTGCCGTGGACCGCGTCGGCGTCGGCAGCTCCGACGGCCGGACGACACACCCAGGCCGCACAGCTCGCCACACCGGCGGGCGGCCCAGGTCTGTGCGGTGGCCGAGGCGCGTGTTGGCTGGTGAGCAGGTGTCCGGACGTGCGGGGCGGGCCGCGGCGGCGGACACTGGATTTACCCGAAAGATGCCAGGGGAGACTGTGCCATGTCCGCTCCGACCGTTCGCCTGACGCCCGACGGCTACGTCGTCTCGTGCGACACGCTGGCGGGAATCGAGGGGCACGGGCCCACGGAAACGGCCGCCTGGAGCGACTTCTGGAAGGCGCTGCACACGGCGTGGCGGCCATCCGGAACCGTCGGGGAACACGGCCCGGACGACCGTCCCGTGGCGCCGCTCCACCCCAGGACATGAGCACGCCGCGCCCCCGGCCCGAAGCCGTCGGGCGTGCGGCGGTCCCGTTCAGGTCCTCGCGGTGTGCTCCGCCGTCTGCAGGGCCCGGGAGATCGCGGCGAACAAGACCGTCCAGCGGGCGCTGTACGCCGATGCCTGCGGCACGGCATTGGACCGGGCGAAGGCGGCGACGGCCGACCGCATGGGGCTGGACGCCGCCCACCTGACCGGCCTCGACCGGCCCTCGCGCACACCTGCCCGGCCCCCCCCGCGCAGGGGACGGCGAACGACCAGGCCGGTGGGCCGGCGCACGCGCCGCTCCCGTACGCGGCTCAGGTGCCGCGGCCGCCGGAGGCGCGCACCCGGCGGCGCGAGCGCGGCCGGTCCTGCGGCGCCGCAAGGGCCAGGCCGAAGACCACGGTGATCTGCGCACCCCCCAGCGGTCCGCGGGTGATGCGGACCTCGCCCTGCGAGGCGAGCGCCGCCCGGCGCGCGATGTCGAGACCCAGACCGCTGGATCCCGTACTGCCGCCCCGGGCGAGCGCGCCGTGCGGATCGGCGATGCCCGGGCCAGCGTCCTGGACCGTCAGCTCCACGGTGTGCGCGGTACGGCTCACGGCGATCTCCAGGGCCGTGCCCGACGGGGTGTAGCGGAAGACGTTGCCCACCAGAGCGTCCACCACGGCCGTGATGTCCGACTCGGGCAGACCGACGGTGGTCGGCTCGTCGGTGACCCGCATCTGGCAGGGGCGCTCCTGCTGCCCGGCCAGCACGGCCCAGAACGCCGCCCGCCTGCGGACGACGTCGGCCACCGCGCAGCGCTCCGCGCCCCCCGGGCCCGGCGTGTCCTCGGCGCCTTCGCCGCGCAGCACCCGGCCCATGGGCCCCACGGCCAGCGGGGTCCGGGCCGCGGCGATGATCGCGTTGAGTTCCTTCTCCAGTTCGGTGACCGCGCCGTGGATGCGGCCGGTTTCGGCGCTCGGCGGGATCCGCTCCACCGCCAGATGCAGCGCGGTCAGGGGGGTGCGCAGCCGGTGGGACAGGTCGGCGACCAGTTCCCGCTCCACGGCGAGCAGGTCCGTCATCCGGTCGGCCATCGTGTTGAACGCCGTACCCGCCTCCTTCAGCTCGGGCGGGCCCTTGGGCTGAACCCGGGAGTCCAGGTTCCCCGCGCCGAGCCGGCGGGAGGCCTCGGCCAGCCGCTGGGCGGCGGTGACGACGGCCGAGCCGAGCCGGTCGGCGACCAGTACGGAGCCGGCGAGCAGTACGACGGCCAGGCCCGCCATCACGCTCCACGACACGGCGACCCCGTGCGTCAGCTCGTCGTCGGGCACGAAGTTCTCCACGACGGCCACCCGGTCCTGGGGCAGGATCACGGGCTGCAGGTAGATCCAGCCGCCGGGAACGTCCCGCGAGATGGACTCGCGTTCGGCCCCCGCCCTGCGCAGGAGTTCCCGCGGCGCGTGCCCCTGGCCGCCGACCACGCTGTGGTCCGGGAGGTGGATGACGAGGTGCTCGGCCGCCCGCAGGCCGGCCCCGGCCTCCCGCAGCTCGGCCGGGTCGGTGGTGAGCGCCAGGATGGGCGCCATCGCGGCGGCGCTCTGCTCGGCCGAGGTGATGCTCTGCTCGCGGGCGAGCGACATCACCAGCACCCCGAGGGGGATCAGGAAGGACAGGGCGACCATCGAGGTGACGGCCAGGGCCACGCCTGCCAGGGAGCGCCTCACCGCTGCGCCCCGCGTTCGTCGCCGGGTCTCCGGGGCCCTCGCGTCACGGGAACGGCGCTCCTACGGTGTGGGCCGCGCGGGCGGCACGGTTCTGGCTCCGGCGGGGAGGGACGGCGGACGCCGGGCCCGCAGGCCGGGTCCGCAGTACCGTCGCCACCGGGCGGACGCCCCGGGGAGCGGCGCCCGCGGCGGGCCCGGTCACCGCTGTCAGCCCGTGGTGAACGACAGGTGTTCCGCGGTGGCGTGCAGGGCCACGGTCCGGCCGGCCACCGGGATCGTACACCCCGCGGTCGCGCTGCAGCTCGCGTAGCCGATCACCACCTCCGCCTCGCCCGCCGCGGTCGCGCGGATCGGCAGCGTGGTCGTCACCGGTCCGTCCGGGTACACCGGGACGGCGCTGTTCACGCCGGGTACGCGGATCTCCTTGACCGGCGCGTCCGTGCTGAGCGGGCCCGTCGCCGCGGCGACGCCGGCCACGCGGATCTCGGTCGGACGGCCCACTCCCTCGACGCCGTTGGCGGGCAGGTCGGTGCTGTAGAGGTGGAAGCCGGCCTCGTCGGGGGTGAACGTGGCGACGAGGGTGCCCGCCGAGGACTCCCAGTCGGACACGCTCAGCTTCACGGTGACGCCGTTCTCGTTGAACTCGGCGACCGCGGCGGGGTGTTGCGGCTCCCGCTCCGGTTCCTGCCCGCATCCGGTGAGTACGGTGGCCGCCAGCAGCGCGGCCGTGGCCCAGACCGGGAGGGGTCGCGCAGTGCGTCCGCCGGTCCGGCCGGATCCGGTGGCCGGGTGCTCGTCGGATGCGTGTCGTCGTCTCATGTGCGTGCTTTCTTCACTTTCTTCGGAAGCAGGTGTTTCGGGAGCGGGTGTTTCGGCAGCAGGTGTGGGGCGGTCCCGGTGCCCGGTGGGCGTGCTCACAGGGCCGCGGAGCCGTCCGCGAGGCGCAGCTGGAGGGCGTAGACCATGTCGGACCAGATGCCCGTGGCCAGCAGGGCGCCCACCAGGACGAGCAGCGTGCCGCCGGCCCGCATGACGGTCCGGTGGTGGTTCCTGACCCAGCGGAACGCGCCCAGAGCCCGCCGGAACGCCAGCGCCGTGAGCAGGAAGGGGGCTCCGAGCCCGACGCAGTAGCAGACCATCAGCAGTGCGCCCCGTCCGGCGCTCGCCTCGTTCCACGCGAGGGCCTGTACGGCGGCCAGCGTCGGCCCGATGCAGGGGGTCCACCCCACGCCGAACACGATGCCCAGCAGGGGGGCTCCGATCAGCCCGAAGGCGGGCCGGCGCCGGCTGCGCAGCTCCCGCTGGGTGAACCCGGGCAGCCACCCGGCGAAGGCGAGGCCCATGGCGATGGTGAACAGTCCGAGCACCAGCGAGACGGTGTCCTGATGGGCGATCAGGTTCCGTCCGACGTGGCCGAACAGGGCGCCGCCGGACACCAGGACCGTGCTGAAGCCGAGGACGAACAGGGCGGCTCCGACGACCATCCGGCCGCGCCGGCCCCCGTCCGCGTCGGAGAGGTCGGCCACCGACAGGCTGGTGACGTAGCTGAGGTAGCCCGGCACCAGCGGCAGGACGCACGGCGAGAGGAAGGACACCAGGCCCGCGGCCACGGCCACCGGAACGGCCAGCAGCAGGGTGCCCGAGACCGTGCCGGAGTCCGCCACCGCCGCGAGGGCGGTCCACGTGGGGCCGGTCATGCCTGCTCCTCGGCCACGCGGGCGACCAGCGGCTCCAGTTGGGCGCGGGTGACCGGCCCGGAGATCGCGGCCGCGATCCGGCCCTTCCGGTCGATGACCAGGGTGGAGGGCATGGCCTGGGGGTTCAGCAGCGCCGGGGGGTAGGCCGGCAGCAGGGCCCCCTGCGGGTCGTGGATGCTGGGGTAGCGCAGTCCGTAGGTCTCCTCGAACTGCCGGGCGGGTCCCTTCGACCGGTCGCGGACGTTGATCCCGAGCAGCCGTACGCCCCGGGGTTCCACGGCGGCTCGGAGCGCCTCCAGCTCGGGGGCCTCCGTGCGGCAGGGGGCGCACCAGGAGCCCCACACGTTGAGCACCACGACCTCGCCGCGGTAGGAGCGGAGCGCGACCGCCCGGCCGTCGAGGGCGGTACCGGAGGTATCGGGGGCCGGCCGGCGCCCGTCCACCGGGAGCACCGCCGCCGTGGCGGCCGTACCGGCCCCGCCGTTCGGCGCCGTACCCGCGGATCGGGCGGCCGGTTCGGTACCGGATCCGGCTGCCTGCGGTGCGGGGCCGGCGCAGCCGGCCGCCGCCAGGGCGAGGAGGAGCAGGGCGGCCGCCGCCGGTCCGCGGTGGGCCGGGTGGTGCCGGGCCATCAGGCCCACTGCCGCAGGAACGCGCTCAGGCCGTCGGCGGTGAGGGACGGGTTCCCGGTCGAGTGGGTCTCGGTGACGAGCTTGCCGCTGCCGTCCAGCACGACGAGTACCGGCATCTTGTACGCGCCCTTGCCCGAGCAGTAGCCGCGCAGCAGGTCGAAGTTGGCGGAGTTCTGGCTGCCGATGTCGACCTTGACGACGTGGTAGGAGGCATCGAGGATCGCGCCCACGCCGCTCTGCGCGAACACCTTGTCCGCGGCCTTGCAGTTGCCGCACCAGTTGGCGCCGAAGTCGATCAGCACCTTCTTCCCGTCGGCCTTTGCCGCGGCGATCGCGGCCTTGACGGCCTTGGCCGAGTCGGCGCCGGAGTCGTATCCCGGGGCGAAGCCGGAGGAGCCCGGTGCAGAGCCGCCCTTCGTGGGCGCGGCCGGCTTCGAGGGAGCGGCCGGCTTCGACGCCGCGGGCTTCGCGGAGCTCTTGGGGCCGGGCGCGGAGGCGGAGGGGGAAGCGGAGGGGGAAACCGGGTCCGCGGCCGAGGCCGAGGGGGAGGAGGACGCCGATTCGCCCGCGGCCACCGTGCCGAGCGGGCTCTCCGACGCGGACGCGTCAGGCGCCACGGACGCCGAGACGCTCCGCGCCTTCCCCTCCTTCGCGTCGTCGGCGTCGCAGGCGGTGACCAGGGCGGCGGCGGTGGCGACCGTCAGGGAGACGGCGGAGAAGCGGACGAGCCCCTGTATGCGGGCGGCGCGTTGACGTCGGTGTGCGGCCATGACGAAGTAACCCCTTGTCAGCGGAAAGGTCTCCTGGGCCGGGAGGCGGCCGTCGGAGCGGGGCCAGAACACGGCGGGCGTCATGTCCGCCGGAAGTGGAGCAAGCCGTTCTGACCGTCCGTGAGCCTAGGTGCGGCAGGGGCGTTCGGGGCCCTCCTGATGGGTCTCATCAGGCGCTCTTAAGGAACTGCACAGGTTCAGAGCCGGGTCACAGCCGGGTCTCGCGCACGCTCGCCTTCGCGGAGGGCACGACGGTCGCCGTGATCTGGGAGCGGTGGTCGGCGCTGGTGAAGACGACCACCAGGGTGTCCGAGGCGGTCTGCTCGGTGGTCGTGCGGAATCCCGGAGCGGGCACCGCGGAGACGAAGCACACGCTCCGCTTCCCGTACTGGACGGTGACCTTGCCACCCTGGGAGGGGACCGTGTGGAGTCCCGGCCCCCCGCTGCACTGGGGCGAGGGGCGGGGCGTGGGGGTGGATGCGGGCGCGGGCGTGGAGGCGCTCGCCGGCGGCGGGGTGGGCGAGGGCGTCCGCGACGCCGCGGGCCCCGGCTCGGGTGCGGCGGACGACGCGGCCGCGCCGATGACGGCGGAGGGCGAGGGGTACACGGCCTGCACCGACCGCGGGGCAGGCGGTGCGGGCCGGGTCAGCCCGATGACGAAGTACACCGTGAGCATGACCGCGGTGACGCTGGCTGCGGTGCACGACAGCCATATGAGGAGATAGCGCGTGAGGCGGGGCACCGCATCAGTGTGGCCTACGCCCCCGCGCGTCCGGGACCGGGGCCAGAGCGTTCCCGAGGGCGGTCAGCGAGTCCCCGAGTGCCGCCGCGGCCGCCGGAACGCGGGAGGCCAGTGTGCAGAAGGCGTGGACCAGGTCGGTGTGGTTGCGGTGCTCCACCGCTACGCCGGCGTCCCTCAGGATCCGGGCGTAGCGGACTCCCTCGTCGCGCAGGACGTCGGTCTGGACGGTGGCGATGTAGGCGGGTGGCAGGCCGGCGTGGCCGGCGGCGTAGGCGGGGGCGGCGCCCGAGGTACGGGGGTCCCGGTCGCCGAGGTACCAGGCGATCAGCCGCTCGTAGGACCGGCGCGAGAGCAGCGGTGCTCCGGCGTTCTCCACCGCGGAGGGCAGGGTGGGGTCGAAGTGGGTGACGGGGTACCACATCAGCTGGAAGCACAGGTCGGGCCCGCCCGCGTCGCGCGCGTGCAGTGCCATGAGGGCCGCGAGGTTGCCGCCGGACGAGTCTCCCGCGACGGCCAGGCGTGACGGATCGCCGCCGAGCTCCGCAGCGTGTTCACCGACCCAGCGCACGACCGTGGAGGCGTCCTCGACGGCGGCGGGGTACGGATGCTCCGGGGCCAGGCGGTAGTCGACCGCCACGACGACGGCGTCCGCCCGGGCGGCGATGGTGCGGGCGACGTTGTCGTGCGTGTCGAGGTTGCCCATGAAGAAGCCGCCGCCGTGGAAGTACACCACCACCGGCATCCCGGTCGCGCCGGCGCGCGGCCAGTACAGCCGTACGCCCACTCCGTCAGCGGTGCGGTCCTCCACGCGCGGCAGTTGCGCGGCCCGCGGCTGCGCCGCGGCGCCGGCGATGCTCGAACGGCGCATGTCCTCCAGGGGAACCGTGTCGGGAGCCGTGGTCGGCATGCTGTCGAGCAGCTCCTGCAGGACCGGGTCGATCGCCATCTCCGCCTCGCTTCACAGGGTTCGTGTCACGCGGGTGCGGCCCGGGGGCGGGCCGTCATCGCCGGGGTCCCTTCCCGGCGGGCCGTGGCGGCCGTCCCCGGGCGACCAGGCACGCCGGTACGGCCACGGCGGCACAGATGTACACCAGCGCCTGGTAGTCGAGGGCGTGCAGGATCTGGCCTCCCGCCGCGCCCGCCACCGACAGGCCCACGAACAGCGCGCTGTTGTTCCAGGACAGCATCGCGGTCGCCCGTTCGGGGAACATGTCCACGAGGTGGCGCTGCTGCGCGGGGAAGAAGGCGTACGCCGCCAAGGCGAAGAGGCCGAGCGCCACGGCCAGCGCCCAGGTCTCGGGGTAGACCAGCGCGACGACGGCCTCCAGCACCGCCGTCAGCGCCAATGCCGTCATGGTGACCCGCACGGCCCCGGCCCGGTCGGCGATCCGGCCGCCCAACTGCCCGCCGACGACGGCGCCGATGCCGTAGACCACCAGCAGCCACGTCACGGAACCCGCCCTGCCGTCGGAGTGGAGCGCGACGGCCAGGAAGGTGTACAGGCCGTACACCGCGAAGGCCCACAGGGCGGTGACCGCGACCGCGGACACCGCGACCCCCGGACCGGTCGGCGCGGGCGTCCCGGAAGCCCGTGGCGGGGCGGCCGCCGGGACCGGCCGGGCGCGCCAGACGAACGCGTGGGGGACGGCCAGTACGAGCGTGCCCGCGGCCAGGATGACGAAGGCGGCCTGCCAGCCCACGTGGCGGCCCAGCAGCGCACCGGCGGGGGCGCCCACCCACAGGGCGGTCAGCAGGCCCGATCCCACGACGGCCAGCACCTGGGCCCGAGCCTGCGGTCGCGCGCGGGTGCTGACCAGCGCGTACACGGTGGGGCCGGTGGCGGCGGCCGCGATCCCGGCCACCACGCGGGTCACCAGCAGCAGGCCGAAGTTCGGCGCGAGGGCGGTGCCGGCGTTGGCCACCGAGAAGAGCACCAGGGCCCACACCAGAACCGTGGCGCGGTCCCGGCGGTCGGAGAGCCAGCCGGCGAACGGCGAGGCCACCACGTAAGCGATCGCGAAGGCCGTGACCAGCAGACCCGTACTGGCCGCGGACACCCCGAGGGACGCGCCGATGGCGGGAAGCAGCGGAGCCACGACGAACAGGTCGGTTCCGACGAGGAACTGCGTCAGCCAGGCCAGGGCGACGGGCCCGGCGGAGAGTCCGCGGGGAGTATCGGGGGCCGGCTCGCGACGCGGCGCGTCCATGGTCCGAACCTAAGCTCCCGTGGAGAGTGCCGCCACCGCGGCCGTGCCGGGAAGCCCGGCCGTGACCTCGTGCCGATCGGCGAAGGGCGGGGGCAGGCCGTACGGTGGCCGGGTGAGCACCGCACCGCCCCCTTCGCTGCGGGCGACGGCCGGGCTGGCCGTGGCCCTGTGCAGGCCGTTCCACAGGAGGCTAGACCTCTGCGTCCCGCCACCCGGCCGGTCCGCCGGGCCGCGAGTCCACGGCTGAGGCGGCAGGCCACAACTGGTACTGACGGCCGCCGCGGTCCCACCCTCGCGGAACCTCAGCGGTACCTGAGGGGAACCTGAAGCCGTGCCGCAGGGCGGGCCGGGGTGCGCACAATGCCAACGATCTTCCCGTGCCGTGCCGTAGGCCACCCGTGCCGCCGGGTGCCGCACGGCCGTACGGAAGTTGGGGGGAACGACCATGGAAGACGAAGTGGCGCCGACGCCCGTGACGGGCCGGCCGCGCGGCGAGGCGGCCGTCTTCCGCCGGGTGCGCGACCACGTGCGGGAGTCGTACGCCCCCGGCGATCTGCTGGACCCCCTGGCGGTCATCGCGCGGCACCTGGGCCTGCCCCACAACGCGGTGCGGCAGGCCGTCCGGCAGCTGGACACCCTCGGAGAGGTGGCGATCTGCCGCCCACAGATCCGCATCGTCCTGAGCCCGGGCCAGATGCACCCCCGTGACCTCCCCCTCGTCACCGCCGTCCGCGCCCGCATCCGCGCCGGCTGCTACCGCAGCGGACAAGCCCTGCCGACCGGTCTGCTCGGCCAGGAGTTCGGCCTGCGCCCCGAGCACGTACGGCGGGCCTGCACCCATCTGCGGGCCGAGGGACTGCTCCGCCGGGACCCCGTGGGCCCGCACGGCCCGGCGCACTACGTCACCTGAGCTCGATGGCCGCCGCGAAAATGCTGCGCGAGGGCGGCTGTAGGGTGTCCGCCATGCCGTGCGTACTCGTGGTGGAAGACGACCCCAGCATCCGTGCCTCTCTGATCGAGATCCTCTCCGAGCACGGCTACACGGTACGCAGCACGGGCGACGGCTTCGGTGCCCTGCGGGAGGTCGCCCAGGGCCCCCTGGACGCGGTGGTGCTCGACCTCGGCCTGCCCGACCTCGACGGCGGCGACGCCCTCCGCATGATCCGGGGGATATCGGCCGTGCCCGTACTGGTGGCCACCGCCCGGGACGACGAGAACGAGATCATCAAGCTGCTGAACGCAGGAGCCGACGACTACCTGGTGAAGCCGTTCTCGGGGGGTCAGCTCATCGCGCGGCTCTCGGCGGTCCTGCGCCGCACCGCGGCGCCCGGCCCGGCCGCCGGGCAGCCCAGGCCCGCCGACCCGATGAGCCCGGTGACCGTCGG
The DNA here is from genome assembly GCF_052871255.1 of Streptomyces sp. LARHCF249. Lineage (NCBI taxonomy): Bacteria > Bacillati > Actinomycetota > Actinomycetes > Kitasatosporales > Streptomycetaceae > Streptomyces > Streptomyces sp. LARHCF249. Next base: position 325,713 of record NZ_JBIXJQ010000001.1, on the reverse strand, counting down.
CGAACTCACCGTGGACCCGCTGGCCCGGTCGGCCCATCTGGCGGGGCGCGAGCTGGCGCTCACCCGGCGGGAGTTCGACCTGTTGGCCTTCCTGGCCCGGCACGCAGGCGCGGTGGTCTCCCGCCACCGCCTGCTCACGGACGTGTGGCGCGAGGCGTACATCGACGACCAGACCATCGACGTGCACGTCTCCGCGCTGCGCCGCAAACTCGGCGAGCGGGCCGCGGCGCCGCGCTACCTGCGCACCGTGCGCGGGGTCGGCATCAAACTGGTGGCACCGCACTGAGGCGTGACCCTCAGTCCGGTTCCCCGGGCCAAGGGGAGATCCCCCGCCGGGTGGACGCCCAGGGTGATGCGGGGCCCACCCGGGCAGGTCACTCGAAGTTCACTTCTCGCCCTCCGTGACCGACGCCCGGCCCGGCCGGAGCGGCGGAGTGTGCAGCGGGTCGCCCTGCAGGGCGCGCAGCGCCATGACCGCGAGGGCGTCCGTCCAGCCCAGCGGCGCAACGGACGAGGGCAGGCCCGAGCCGTTCACGGTTTCGGGCAGCTCGCCGAGCCCGTTGCGCTTGGAGAACACCCAGCGGAGTACGGCGTCCGCCCGCTCCTCCTCGCCCAGGTGCGCCCAGGCAAGGGCGAAGAAGGAGGTGCTCGCCGTCCACGCGTAAGAACCCCAGCTGAACCCGGGGTCGTTGCCCGGTGTCAGTCCGCCGTTCGGAAGGAGCAGGGCCCGGTAGGTGGAATCGAGGGCGGCCGGCAGGTCGGCCGGAGCCTGGTTGAAGGGCGGTGCCATGAACGCCGCGGCGCTGTCCCGGCCGTGCCGGCCGTCGATGGTGCGGGGGTAGCCCAGCGGGGCGAAGTACCGGGCGATGCCTTCGGAAAGGCGCTCCGCCGCGCCCGCCCAGCGCACTCGGTCGGAGTCCTGTCCCAGCCGGGAGGCAAGGTCGACGGCGGCGTTGAGTCCCGCGAGGAGAGGCGCCGCGGTGCCGATGTTGGTGGTGTCGGTGGGGAGTTCCCAATAGTCGGGGGAAGCCGGGGGCAGCCCGTTGGCGCCCAGGGACCGGGTGGCGTAGTCCGCCGCCTTCTGCACCATCGGGTAGAGGGCGCGCAGCCGCGCGTCCCGGTCTGCGCCGGGGGCGGCCTGATACCACTGCCACGTGGCCCACGGCACCCAGCCGTTGCCGTCGAGCTGCCAGGCCCGCTGGTCCGGAGGGCCGCTGCCGTCCAGCTTGGTCCTGGCCTCCCACGTCCCGTCGGCGCGCTGCGTACGGGCGTTGTACTGGAGGATGCGGTACGCCTCCTGGTCGTGCCCGGTGGCCGCGAATGCCACCGCGGCGAAGGATCCGTCCCGGGGCCAGGAGTACTTCCAGGCGGGCGACCAGGCGGCGGCGAACGCTCCGTCGGGCTGCAGGAGCGCGCGCATCGACAGCAACGCGCGCCGTGCTGCGGCTCGTTGGACTTCCGTGGTGCCTGGCACGGTGCCGGATTCCAGCCAGCGCCCGTTCTCGGAGATCTGTGCCCGCGCGCCCGGGTCGTTCGCGGGCACCACGATGGACGTCTGCGCGTCGTCGGGCAGGTACCGCCAGCGGCCGGAGGGCAGGCGCAGTACGTTGCTGCCGTCCACGTAGGAGGCACCGACGGCGAAGCCGGGAAGCACGGCCTCGGTGGCGGTCCCGTTGGTGAGCAGGCCGGCGGTCCGTGCGGCGAGCGACGCGGCCGGTACGTAGCACGGTTCCGCCTCACCGCACCGCTCGCTGCCGGACGGGTCGACGTAGAACGCCAGCCTGGAGGAGTAGGCGTGCCATCCGCCCCAGTACGCCTTGTCGTAGTTCCAGCTGGTCAAGGAGTTCGGCACGGACGCCACGGTCCCGTACCAGGCGACGGGCTTGCTCTCCGTGGTGGTCGCCTGGAGATGGAGGTAGTAGGTGGTGCCGGGGGTGACGTCGGCGGTCAGGGGGAATTCCAGCCATCCCGCACCGGCTCCGCCGATGGACGCCAGAGTGATGCTTCCGGTCGCGATGGCTGACGCGCTGTCACTCTTGTCCGTCCTGATCTGGGCCGTGATCCGACCGGTGGCCGCCTGACTCGCCACGTACACGCTCACGCGGGAGATACGGCGGTTCTCGGTGGTGAACGCCTGAGCCGCCGCATTGTTCGTCGCCTTCACGCTGAACAAGGCCGAGCTGTGGGCGGGCTGACCGTCGTACGGTGGTGTGGCCGATCCTTCCAGGGGAGCCACGCCCTGCAACAGGGACAGTGCCATCACGGGGGCGAGCACGCAGGTCGTCGGCATCATCAATGCCTGGGCCCTTCCGAAAACGTGACGTGCGATCGGGCGCGCACGCTGTACGCAGTCAGACTGCCCATCGGCCCGGCCGTCCATGGGTCCCGCCCGCGAAGTCTCGCTCGTACAGAGCAGTGATTCGTACTCCCCGGCCGAAACCCGTCTCGCCGCCCACGACCGGCTGCCGCGCGGGGTCGCCTGCGCCAGAACGGCCGCCCGGCTCGGACACTGGGCGTGCCGAGGTCAGTCCACGGCGACCCGCAAGCCGCCCAGGAGCGATGGCGCGACGCCCGAGTGCGCGGCACGCACCCAGGAGATGCAGCACGGCATCGAGCCGCGCATCGAGGCGGAGTCGGCCGGGGACGCAGAGCTGATCGTCGTCGCCTACGGCACTCCGGCGGCGTGCGTGCGTGCCGCCGTCAGGGAGATACGCCCGCGGAAACGGCCGCCACGGGACAGCTGAGGCGAAGCCTGATCCGGGACGCTCTGCGCGCGAGTGCCCCTGAGCTCGGCCCCTGACAGGCGTGGACGCCCCGGGGCCCGGCCGTGGCCGTATCGTGCTGCCAGGGGTCCGAGCCGTGTGCGCGAAAATGGGCGCAGTTCAGTGGCGTTCGGCGTGGAGATCAGGAAGGCTGGGCCGCATGGTTTCGGTGGTGCAGAACGTGGCGATTGACTGTGCGGATGCTTACGAGTTGGCTCGGTTCTGGAGCAGTGTGACTGGCCGTCCGCTGCATGCGGAGGACGGACCGGGCGCCCGGGAGACTCAGGTGCTGCTGGCGGAGGGCCCGGTGCTGTACTTCAACCAGGTGCCCGAGGCCAAGACGATCAAGAACCGAATCCATCTCTGTTTGCGCCCTGAGGCCTCGCGCGATCAGGAGGTGGACCGGCTGCTGGGCCTCGGTGCCACCTTTGTCGCTGATCACCGGAATCCTGATGGTTCAGGCTGGGCGATCCTCGCTGATCCCGAAGGCAATGAATTCTGTGTTCTGCGTAGCGAGTCCGACCGAGCCGCCGTGAACTCCTGATTTCGGCCCGACTACCGCAAGGTCCGCCGATCGGTTGCGGGGAGCGAGCGTGGGCGGTACCCCGCGCATGTCGTACTCCCCGGCCACTGAAGGGCGTTGCTGGGACGAACCTCGTGGCGGTGGTCGGCGGAGGCTCCGGTGTGGGGTAGGGCAACTGGGCGGGGCAAGCCCTCGACCGGCTGGCGCCACGGGGATGCCACCGGGTTCGTCCAGGAGGCCGGCATCCGGCCCGGCGACCGCCTGGTGATGGACGAGGGCCTGCGCTGGCAGATACGCACGACGATGGCCTTCGCCGTGCTCGACGGCCGGATCTGGACCCGCGACCTGGCCGAGAACCAGGCCCCGCCGCCGCAGGCCGACGTGGCTGTGCTCCCTCTCTCCGACGAGCAGGCCCCGGCCACCGACAGCTGGCGCAGCGCCCCGCCCGGATGGCACGTCGACAGGGACGTCCGCGGTCAGCGCTACGTGGTCTGGCGGCGCGGCTGACGAGCGCGTGCACGGGCACGGGGCAGCGGGCAGGCGGCCGGGAGTCGGGTCCGCCCGCCGTCCAGGCGAGTGAATCGGGCCGCCGCGGCGACGGATGAGCCTCCCTGACCGCACGTCACGTGATGTGGTGATCACACTTTTCTCCGAGGCGGTCCGCTGCGCACCGGCGCGCTTGGTGCGACGCGGCGTCGGGCCGCCCTTCGCTGTTTCGGGGGGACCAATCTGATGCGATGCCGGACCCGATCCGCCTGGACCACTGCGGTCCTGTCCGTGCTGGCAGTCGGCGGTGCGCTGGTCGCGCCTCCCGCCGTGGCGGGCAGCCCCGTCCCGTCCTTTGCGGCGCACGGCACCCAGGCGTCCGGAGAGAGGAGCGATACGGTCGCTCCGGCCACGGCGCCGCCCTTGCGCTTCGTCAGCTACAACATCTGCGGCAACGTCTGCCGTTCGGCTCCGTACGACAACCAGCGGCGCATCGACACGGTCGTTGCCCAGGCCGGCGTCACGACGTGGGACGCCGATCAGATCTTCCTCCAGGAGGTGTGCCGGCCCCAGTACGACGCCGTGCTGGCCCGGCTACGGGGGCTGGGCTACCGCGGCTTGTTCAGCAGGACGGTACTGGGCAGGCCCGGCGTCTGCGGCGACGCCGACTACGGGAACGCCGTCCTCGTCAGGGGTGAGGTCCTGGACAGCCTGGACCTGGACCTGACGGTGGGCGGGGAGAAGGAGCCCATCCGGGTGCCCTGCCTGAAGAGCACCACGCAGCACCGGCCGAACTGGGCCTGCTCGGTCCACTTGTACTGGGACGACGGGACGCTCGCCGTTCCCGAGGCGAACCGGCTCGCCGCCCGCGCCCGGAGTTGGGAGGACCAGGGCATCCCGGTGGTCCTGGGCGGCGACTTCAACCACTCGCCCCGCAGTTCCACCCTCACCCGGTTCTACGACCGGACCATGGGCGACGGCGCGATGGGCCGCTTCCTCGAGGCCGACCAGGACGACCGGGACTTCTTCGACCCGGCAGCCTGCACCGTCGGGGTCACCCGTTCGTGCCGTTCGGGGGAGGCGACGGTGCCCGCCCTGAAGAAGAAGCTCGACTACGTCTTCTTCAGTGCTGCGGACTTCAAGAACCCGGCGGCCGATGTACGGCCCCTGGACACGCCTGTCTCCGACCACCGGATGCTGCGTGCCGCAGCGGCCTGGTCCGACTGCGGCCCGTACGAACCGGGCCGGGGCACGTACTTCCGCCTGGATGCCTCGGGTGCGCTCTTCCGGATCCCGGGCGAGGGCGACGGCACCTTCTCCGGCCCCTGCAAGGTGGGCAGCAACTGGCAGGACACGCGGCACGCGGTGCGCCTGCCGGGCTCCGACGTCCTCCTGACGGTCGACACCGCCGGCCGGCTGTGGCGCAACTCGCCCGACGCCACGGGCGCCTACCGGGAAAGCACCCGCACTCGTACTGCCACGGGCTGGCAGGGGTACGACGCGCTGGTCGCACCCGGCGATACCACCGGGAACGGCCGGCACGACCTGATCACACGTGACACGGCGGGGCAGTTGTGGCTGCACGCCGGAAGGGCAGACGGCACCTACGCCGCGCCGGTGCGCATCGGCACCGGCTGGCAGATCTACACCGCCGTCGTGGCGCCGGGCGACCTCTCCGGAGACGGCCGCCCGGACCTGCTGGCGCGTGACCGGGCGGGCGTGCTCTGGCTGTACCGCGCCGCCGGCGCCGGCGCGTTCGCCTCGCGCGTGCGGGTCGGCACTGGCTGGAACACGTACAACGCGCTGGTGCCACCGGGCGACGTCAACGGTGACGGCTCCCCGGACCTGCTGGCCCGCGACGGCGCCGGCGTGCTGTGGCTGCATCGGGGCGACGGATCCGGCTCGTACCGGCCCCGCACAAGGATCGGCGGCGGCTATCCGGCCGGGGAAGTGATGTTCTGAGAGACCGTCGGCCAACTGCCGCCGCAGGCCGCCTTACCGCCCCCACCCCTCTCCAGGGCTCTGGGTCAGAGCGCCTCGCTCAGCGAGTCAGCCAGCCGGCGTCGTGCCGCCCGTGTGGCCGGCAGTGTCGCCGCCCCCACCGCACCCAGCACCGCCCCGACGATCACCGTCAACAGCATTGGCAAGCCCGGCAGGTGGGCGATCCCCGCGCCGATCCCGCTCGACGCGCCCTGAGCATCCACCAGCCACCTGCCGGACAGAGCGCCCACCGCCGTCCCCACCAGCGCGGATACGAGCGCGGTCAGACCGGCGGCCGTCATGATCATCGCGCCGATCTGCCGAGGCGTCAGCCCGATCGCCTTCAGCGCGAGCAGGTCGCGGCCCCGGTCGCGCACGCCCGTGCCGATGAGCGTCAGAAGGTCCGTCAGCCCGATCAGTGCCAACACCACGACCAGGGCAGCGGTCACTCCGCGTGCTGGTTCCAGCCGGTCGCCTGGATTGGGCGTCTCCCGGATCTCCAGCGTTCCGCCTGCCGCGACGGAGAGCGTGCCGCTCACCGCACGGGGGTCCGCCCCGTCGCGCAGGACCACAGCGTGGAACTCGGGCCGCAGCTTCGGATCACGCTCCCGCAGCGCGTCGACGGTCGTGGTGATCACCCGGCCGCCGGATTCGGGTTCGATGGTGCGGCCGACGAGGTGCAGGATCTGCGGCCGTCCCGCGACGGTCATCCGCACCCAGTCGCCGACCCGCACCCCGAGGAGATCCAGCAGCCCCTGCCCGGCCACGGCCTCGTCCGAACCGCGGACCGCACGCCCTTCCACCACAGTGGAGGGGAACGGGCTCCCGGCCGTACCCAGCCCCCGCAGCGTGATGGTGCCGGTCTGCCCCGGCACGAGCGCCGCCATCTCCACGCCCGGATGGACCGCGGCGATGCCCGGGATCGCCTCGAGGGTTTTGACCAGCTCCGCGTCGGAGGGCCCGGCAGGCTGCTCGGCCCGTACGGTCAGCGCCGCGGGCAGTCCCATCTGCGCGGGCCGGCTGCGGAACTGGTCCAGCGTGGACCAGGCGACGAGCGCGACCGTGATCAGCGCCAGGGGCAGGGCGAGCCGGGCCACCGATACGAGCGTCCGGGCGCGTCGGGGGAACGCCGCGCGCCATCCCAGGACCAGGGCCGGCGAAACCCGTATCCCGAGGGCCCGCCTGCCGAGCGCGGTCATCGGCGCGGCGGACGGCAGCGCCGCCCGGGCCACCGGTACCGGCGGTACCCGTCCGGCCCGCCAGGCCGAGAGCCCGGTGGCAGCCGCGATCAGCAGCACCGCGCCGCAGGGGACGCCGATCATCAGCGCGGTGTGGCCGGGCAGGCCCTGCCACACCGCCGCCGCCTCCCCGATCCGCCCCGGTATCCGGGCGCCCAGCAGGGCGATCGCCGCCGTGCCGAGGGCGACGCCGATGAGCGCGAAGGCCAGGTGCTGGACGAGGAAGCCGCGGGTCACCTGACCGGGGGTGAAGCCGACGGCCTTGAGGACGGCGATGTCCCTCAGCTGGCCGCGGACCCGGGCGCCGATCGCTCCCGACGCGGCCAGCGCCGCCGTCAGCAGTGCGCCGAGCCCGAAGACGGCGAAAAGCTGTCCGAGGAGACGGTCGTCGCCGCCCGCCTCGGCCCGGGCCTGCTGCCACTTGGTGACGCTCGCCACCCGGTCGGCACCGAGGACGGTCACGGCGCGCTGGACCATGAAGTCGGTATCGTCCGGATCCCTCAGCCGCAGCCCCACGCTCTGCCCGGTGTCTCCGTGCGCGATCTCGTCGAGGGTGCGGGGGAGTACCCAGCCGGTGCCGCCTCCGCCGCCCGGCTGGTAGCGGGGCTCGGCCGCCTCGGCGATCCCGCTCACCTGCAGCGCGTGTGGGGCGCCGTCCGGACCGGTGATCTGCACCGTGTCGCCCGGCCGGGCCCAGAGCGCCTGCGCGACCGAGGCTTCCAGCACGACGGTGCCGGCCCGGGCAGCACCGTCCGGTGGGACCAGCCAGCTGCCCGCGGTGACGAGGGGCCGCCCCGTCTCGGGGGCCACCACGGCTGCGCGCAAAGTCACCCCGGCCCGCGCGCCGCGCGACTCGACGGTCGTCGCCGCCGTGCGGAAGGGACCGGAGAGTGCGGCGACCCCGTCCACGCCCGTCAGGGCCGCCGTGTCCGCCCCGGCGCGGGTGTGCAGCCAGATGTGCGCGCCCTGCGACTGGTTGAAGATCCGCTGCCACGGATTCGCGGCGTAGCTGAACAGTGCGCCGGCCAGCAGGAGCGAGGCGATGATCCCGGCGCTGGCCAGCACGACGAAGAGCGCTTCGCCGCGGCGTGCACGGAAGTCGGCGTGTGCCCAGCGCAGAGTGGCCCGCACGGTCACTCCTTCAGTTCGAGTACACCGCGGACGCCGTCGGCCGGCTCGCGGCGACCGCCGCCGAGCTGCGCGTCGTCGGCTATGCGCCCGTCGAAGAAGCTGACGACGCGGTCGGCCGCACTCGCCATCCGGGCGTCATGGGTGACGATCATGATCGTCTGGCCGCGCTGGTGGAACCGGGAGAGCAGCCGCAGTACCTCACGCGTGCCCTTGCTGTCGAGGCTGCCGGCCGGTTCGTCGGCGAGCAGCAGCGTGGGGTGGTTGACCAGCGCGCGGGCGAGCGCGACCCGCTGTTGTTCGCCGCCGGACAGCTCGCCGGGCATCGACCGCTCGCGCCCTTCGAGGCCGAGTTCGGCGAGCAGTTCGGCGCGGGATTCACGGGCGGCCTTCGGGGAGGCGCCGGCGAGCAGGGCGGGCAGTTCGACGTTGTCGGCGACGGTGAGGTTGGAGACCAGGTTGAAGAACTGGAAGACGACGCCGATGCTGCGGCGCCTGAGGACCGCCCAGCGGGCCTCGCTGTACCCGTCGACCCGCTCCCCGGCCAGCCACAGCTTCCCGCGGTCGGGCCGCTGGAGGCCGCCGATCAGGTGGAGCAGAGTGGACTTCCCGGCCCCCGACGGCCCGGTCACGGCGACGAACTCGCCCGGCCGGACGGACAGGTCCACCCCGCGCACGGCATGCACCGGAAGGCCCTCGCCGTAGTGCGTCTTCGTCAGGCCCTCGGCGCGCACGATGGGCACGGCAGGAGCGGTGGTGTCGTCGTCGCTCACTCCAGCTCCTCCTGACAGCGTTCCAGCCAGTCGAGGTCGGCCTGCAGATGCAGCATGGCCCCTTCGATCAGCAGTTGGGAGATCTTGTTGTCGCGGTCCTCCGCCGCGGCCAGCTTGGACAGGTCCCGCATGGTGTTGAGGTACTGCCGCCGCTGCTTGTTGATCAGCGCGACGGGGTCGGCCAGACCCGACTGCGGTGCGAGCGCGAGTTTCATGAAGAACTCGTCCCGTACGCGAGGCTCCTCAGCGGTGTCCTCGAACCAGGCCAGCACGGCCTCGCGCCCGGCGTCCGTCAGTTTGTACGTGCGCTTGTTGGGCCGGCCCGACTGCTCGACGTCCTCGCCTTCGATCAGGCCGCTCTTCTCCAGCCTGCCGAGGGTGACGTAGATCTGGCCGACGTTGGGCTGAGGGTACGCGGCGCCCAGGAGCTTCTCAAGGTCCTGCTTCAGCTCGTAACCGTGCGCAGGGCTACGGGTGAGGAGTGCAAGGAGCGCCAGCCGCACTCGCTCCCCCTCCTTCCCGCTCCGTAGTCAACGGTTCACTCTGCACCGGACGGAGTTGGTGCCGGCATCCGTCCCGTCTGCCTGGGCGTCTAGTATCGCCCATGCCTAACGGGTATATATAGGCCGTGATGGTCGGCGGCGCAGCCGGATCATGTACTGGGAGGAATCTATGCGGTGGATGCGTGCCGCGGGTAGAGCTCTCCTGGTCGTGGCGGTGGTGCTGGCGGGATACGCCGGTTTCGGTGTCCACGCCGATGCCGGTGCCGACGTGGCATCCGGGGGCCGCGGCCCCCTGACGCTCGCGACGGCGGGAGACCTGACCGCCTACCTCTCCCCCCTGCTCGACGACTGGAACCGCGACCACCCCGGCGAGCACGTCACTCTCGTCGAGCTGCCCGACTCGGCCGACGAGACCCGGGCCCAGATGATCAGCGAACTGCGATCGGGCCGCGACCGGTTCGACGTACTGAACATCGATGTCGCCTGGACGTCCGAGTTCGCGGCGGCCGGATGGATCTCCCCGCTCGCGCGTGACCGCTTCCCGCTGGACGCCTTCCTGCCGCCGGTCGTCGACACCGCGACCTTCGACGGCCGGCTGTACGCGGTTCCGTACGTCACGAACGCGGGGCTCCTCTACTACCGCAAGGACATCCTGGACCGCGAAGGCGAGCAACCGCCGCGCACGTGGGCCGAGCTGGTCCGCCAGGCACGCACGATCGCCCCGAAGTACGGACTGGACGGCTACGCCGGACAGTTCCTGCCGTACGAAGGGCTCACCGTCAACGTCACCGAGGCCGTGCACTCGGCGGGCGGATCGATCCTGCGCGACGACGGCGCGCGGGTGAGCGTGGACTCCGACGCGGCGCGCGCCGGACTGCGGTTCCTCGCGGACGGTGTGCGGGACGGCTGGATCCCGCGCGACGCGCTCGGGTACAAGGAGGAGGAGTCGCGGCGGGCGTTCCAGGACGGCCGGCTGCTGTTCCTGCGGAACTGGCCGTACGTGTACGCGGACGCCGGCGGGGAAGGGTCGAAGATCGCGGGCAGGTTCGGCGCCGTGCCGCTCCCGGGACCCGACGGGCCCGGCAGCAGCGTGCTGGGCGGCTCCAACCTCGCCGTGAGCAGTCATGCGCGGCATCCGGCATCGGCGGCCGACCTGATCTCCTACCTCACCAGTGAACGGGTCCAGCGGAAGGTGCTCACCCAGGGTTCGCTGCCACCGGTGCGCGCCGCGCTGTACGAGGACCCCGAGCTGATCCGCGCGTATCCGTACCTGCCCACGCTCCGCCAGAGCGTGCTGTCTGCGGTGCCGCGCCCGAAGAGTCCGAGCTACGACCAGGTGAGCCTCGCCGTGCAGGCCGTGGCGCAGGACGTGATGGCGCTGCGCCAGACCCCCGAGGAAGCCGTGGCGCGGCTCGGCCGCGAACTGGGAACCATCTCCCGCAAGGGCTGATCCCCCGCTCACTCCGAGGGCCTCTACTTACATGTTAAGTAGAGGCCCTTTGTCATTGCATCTGGGCACTTGGGCACAAACTACCCCAGCTTTCCGCAGTTTCCGGACACACCGTTGACACCTTGCATTCCCTGCTACTTAACATGCATGCATAACAGCGCACCGACTCGGAGCGCTCTCGCATTCAGCAGAAACAGGTCGACGCGAGATGCTCAGCACCCTTCCGGCCGACATCGGCCACCCCTCCCGCACCGCCACCACATCCGCACCCTGGTGGCGTGACGCGGTGATCTACCAGGTCTACGTCCGCAGCTTCCTCGACAGCACCGGCGACGGCATCGGCGACCTGGCCGGCGTACGGGCCGGGCTGCCGTACTTGAGGAAGCTCGGCGTCGACGGCCTCTGGCTCAGCCCCTTCTATCCGTCGCCGCAGCACGACCACGGCTACGACGTCGCCGACTACTGCGGCGTCGACCCCGTCTACGGCGACCTGGCGGAGTTCGACCGGCTGGCGGCCGACGTACGCCGGCTCGGCCTCAAGCTGCTCCTCGACATCGTCCCCAACCACTGCTCCAGCGAGCACCCGTGGTTCCGTGAGGCACTCGCCGCGCCGCCGGGCACCGCGCCGCGCTCCCGCTTCCACTTCGCGCCCGGCCGCGGCCCGGACGGGGCGCAGCCGCCCAACAACTGGCGCGCCATGTTCGGCGGCCCCGCCTGGAGCCGGACCACCGAGCCCGACGGCACCCCCGGAGAGTGGTACCTGCACCTCTTCACGCCCGAGCAGCCCGACCTGAACTGGCGCGACCCGGCTGTGGGCGACTACTTCGAGCAGGTGCTGCGCTTCTGGCTGGACCGCGGTGTCGACGGCTTCCGCATAGACGTCGCCGCGGGACTGTTCAAGCACCGCGATCTGCCCGACTCGGACGACCCCGGAGCCGACGAGCGCGCCCGCGACGCCGTCAACCAGCTCGCCTGGAACCAGCCCGAGGTCCACGACGTGTGGCGCCGCTGGCGCTCCGTCTGCGACGAGTACGCCACGCGGGACGGCCGCGAACGGCTGCTGGTCGGTGAGGTGTCCGTACCGACCGCACGCGAACACGCCGAGTACGTCCGCCCCGACGAACTGCACCAGGCGTTCTTCTTCGACCTGCTCAGCGCGCCCTGGGACGCCGACGCCTTCCGGGCGACGATCACCGAGGCGATACGCGACATCGCCGGCACCGGATCCACCGTCACCTGGGTCCTCAACAACCACGACCAGGTGCGCACCGTCACCCGCTACGCGGGCGAGCCCGGCGTGGAAGGCAGCGGACTGGGAGCCGCCCGCGCCCGCGCCGCCGCCCTCCTGATGCTCGCCCTGCCCGGCGCCGCCTACGTCTACCAAGGCGAGGAGCTCGGCCTTCCCGAGGTCCTCGACCTGCCCGACGACGTCCTCACCGACCCGATCTTCCACCGCACCGGAAGCCGCAAGCACGTCCGGGACGGCTGCCGCGTACCACTGCCCTGGTCCGGGCACGCCTCTCCGTTCGGCTTCAGCCAGGAGGCGGCCGGAGCCAAACCCTGGCTGCCGCAGCCCGCGTGGTTCGCCGAGCACGCCACGGACCGTGCCCTCGCCGACACCCGCTCCTTCTGGCACCTCTACCGCGACGGTCTCCAACTGCGGCGCACCCTGCCGCAGCTCGGCGACGGCACGCTGCGCTGGCTGGACGCGCCCGCGCAGGTGCTGGCCATCGCCCGCGGCGACGGCCTGGTCTGCGCGGTGAACTTCGGCGCGGAGCCGGTGCCCGCCCCGGTCCCGGGCACTCCGCTGCTCGCCAGCGGACCCTGCCCCGACGGGGTGCTCCCCGCGGCCACCGCCGCCTGGTGGACGGGCGAGTGCCCGGTCCGGTGACCCCCCTGCCCCTGACTTCCCCTCCCCGAGCGAATCCCCTCCAAGTGCAGCCGAAGGCCACCCGGTGGCCCCCGCGCCCCCTCGAAAAGGACCTCATCATGCGACGACCCGGCAAGACCACCCGACGGACCACGGCCACCGCCACCGCGGTCCTCGCCCTCGCCCTCGGTACCACCGCCTGCGGCGGCACCACCGGGCCCGCGAGCGGCGGTGAACTGGCCGGCCAGACCGTGACCGTGGCAGGCGTCTGGACCGGCAGCGAGCAGAAGAACTTCAAGAAGGTCCTGGACGCCTTCACCGAGAAGACCGGCGCCACCACGGTCTTCGTCCCCTCCGGCGACAACGTCTCCACCTTCGTCGGAAGCAAGATCGAGGGCGGCAACGCGCCCGACGTCGTGATGGTTCCCCAGGTGGGCGTGCTCCGGCAGTTCGTGCAGGAGGGCTGGCTCCAGCCCCTCTCCGACCAGACCGCCAAGACGGCCGGCTCGAGCCTCGCCCCGGTGTGGAAGAACTACGGCACCGTCGATGGCACGTACTACGGCCTGTACTTCAAAGCCGCCCACAAGTCCACCATCTGGTACGCCCCCGAGACCTTCGCCCAGGCCGGCGTCAGCGAGCCCAAGAGCTACGCCGACCTGCTGAAGGCCGGCCGCACCCTCGCAGACTCCGGCCGCCCGGCCTTCGCCATAGCCGGCGAGGACGGCTGGACCCTCACCGACTGGTTCGAGAACATCTACCTCTCCCAGGCCGGTCCGGAGAAGTACGACCAGCTCGCCCGGCACGAGCTCAAGTGGACCGACGATAGCGTCGTCAAGGCGCTGACCACCCTCGGGGAGCTCTTCAAGGACAAGCAGCTCGTCGCCGGCGGTGCCCAGGGCGCGTTGGCCACCGACTTCCCCACCTCGGTCGAGCAGGTCTTCGGCCCCCAGCCCAAGGCGGCCATGGTCTACGAGGGTGACTTCGTCGGCGGCGTCGCCAAGGACCAGTTCGGCAAGCAGCCCGGCAAGGACGCCAAGTTCCTCCCGTTCCCCGCGGTCGACGGCGGCAAGGCGCCCGTCGTCAGCGGCGGTGACGCGGCCGTCGTCCTCAAGCAGGGAAAGAACGGCAAGGCCGGCATGAAGCTCGTCGAGTACTTGGCCGGCCCCGAGGCGGCCGAGATCTGGGCCGCCTCGGGCGGCTTCCTGTCCCCGAGCATCCGCGTCGACATGGCCTCGTACGGAGACCCCGTCACCCGCAGCACCGCCGAGTCGCTCATCGCGGCGGGCGACTCGATCCGCTTCGACATGTCGGACCAGGCCCCGGCCGCGTTCGGCGGCACCAAGGGTGCGGGGGAGTGGAAGCTCCTCCAGGACTTCCTGCGCGACCCGTCGGACCCCCAGGGCACGGCAGCGAAGCTCGAGGCCGAGGCCGCCAAGGCCTACGGGAACTGAGGCGGCTCCCATGGCTGACACCGTGACCGCCCCCGCCCCCGCCGCCGCCGACGCGCGGCGCCGGGCCCAGCGAAGGAAGCGCCGCCTCGCGGTCGTCTTCGTCCTGCCGGCGCTGCTGCTGCTCGGCGCGCTGGTCGTCTACCCGGTCCTCTTCTCCTTCGGCCGCAGCCTCTTCGACGCCGGCGGCGAGCGCTTCGTCGGAGCCGCGAACTACGCGGCGATCATCAACGACCCGGCCACCCTGAAGGCGATCCGCAACAGCACCATCTGGGTCGTCGTCGCCCCGACGCTGCTGACCGGACTCGGGCTGCTCCTCGCCGTGCTCACCGAAAAGGTGCGCTGGGCCACCGCCTTCAAGCTGGTGCTCTTCCTGCCGATGGCCGTGTCGTTCCTCGCCGCGGGCATCATCTTCCGGCTCGCCTACGAACAGGATCCGGCGCGGGGCGTGCTCAACGCCGCCGTCGTCGGCGTCCACGACACCTTCGACGACGCTGCCGCCTATCCGACGGCCCGTGCCCGAGAGGACCAGGGGCTGACCGGCGGGGCGGGCGGCCCGTACAGCACCGAGGACACCGTACGCCCCGGCCATTCGGTCAGCCTGGGCTTCGTCGGGGTGGCACCCGACGCGATGCCCGCCGGCGCCAAGGCCGCGGCCGCCCCGGCGCCCGGCACGCAGGCAATCGGGGGAGTCGTCTACCTCGACTTCGCTCCCGGCGGCGCCGGCACGCCGGGCAAGATCGACCCGGGGGAGAAGGGGCTGCCCGGCATCAAGGTCGAGGCAGTACGGGACGGGCGGGTGGTCGCGACCGCCACCACGGCCGACGACGGGTCGTTCCGCTTCACCGGGCTGGACGACGCCGAGTACACCCTCGGGCTGCCCGCGGCCAACTTCAAGGCCCCCTACAAGGGGGTGAACTGGCTCGGGCCGGCGCTGGTGACCCCGGCCATCATCGGCGCCTACCTGTGGGTGTGGACCGGGTTCGCGATGGTCCTGATCGGCGCCGGCCTCGCAGCCATCCCACGCGACGCGCTGGAGGCCGCGCGGATGGACGGCGCCACCGAGGGCCAGATCTTCCGCAGGATCACCGTGCCCCTGCTGGCACCGGTGCTCACCGTCGTCTTCGTGACCCTGGTGATCAACGTGATGAAGGTCTTCGACCTCGTCTACATCATCGCGCCCGGACCCGTCCAGGAAGAGGCCAACGTGCTGGCCACCCGAATGTGGCTGGTCTCCTTCGGCGGCGGCAACGACCAGGGTCTCGGCAGCGCGCTCAGCGTGGTGCTCCTCCTGCTGGTCGTCCCGGCGATGGTCTTCAACATCCGGCGCTTCCGAAGGAGTGGAGCATGAGCGGCCAGAGCACCATCGAGCGCCGACCGCCCCGGCGGGCGGCGGCCGTCCGAGCCTTCCCCGCGCCGACCGCGCCCGGGCCGCGGCGCAGGAGCTGGCCGGCGCGCCTGCTGAGCAACAGCGTCGTCCAGGGCGTGCTGATCCTGGTAGCCCTCGTATGGATCACTCCACTGGCGGGCCTGTTCCTGTCCTCGCTGCGCTCCGAGCGGGACAATGCCTCCGACGGTTGGTGGACCGCGCTCGCCGACCCGTCCCAACTGTCCCTGGAGAACTACAGCGCCCTGCTGGAGGACTCCGGAATCGCCGCGGCCTTCGGGAACACCCTC
Source organism: Streptomyces sp. LARHCF249 (assembly GCF_052871255.1). NCBI lineage: Bacteria > Bacillati > Actinomycetota > Actinomycetes > Kitasatosporales > Streptomycetaceae > Streptomyces > Streptomyces sp. LARHCF249. Next base: position 309,875 of record NZ_JBIXJQ010000001.1, on the reverse strand, counting down.
CTGATTTCCGTGCCCACCACCGCCCTGGTGGTCGCCATCGCATCCCTCGCCGGGTACGCCTTCGCGTGGCTGGACTTCCCCGGCCGGGACGGCATCTTTCTGCTGGTCGTCGGACTGCTCGTCGTACCCGTGCAGGTCGGGCTGCTGCCCGTGGCCAAACTCTTCGGCGCGGTGGGACTGTTCGGCACGATCACGGGCGTCGTCCTCTTCCACGTCGCTTACGGGCTGCCGTTCGCGATCTTCCTGCTGCGCAACTACTTCGCCGAGATACCGCGCGAAATGCTGGAAGCCGCCCGCATGGACGGCGGCAGTGAGTGGCGGATCTTCTCCCGGCTCGTGCTGCCGCTCGGCCGTCCGGCCATCGCGAGCCTCGCGATCTTCCAGTTCCTCTGGGTCTGGAACGACATGCTCGTGGCGCTGCTCTTCGCGGACAGCGACTCCCAGCCACTCACGGTCGCTCTGCAGTCCCAGATGCGGCAGTTCGGAAGCAACATCGGCGTCCTCGCGCCGGGAGCGTTCCTGTCCCTGGTGGTCCCGCTGATCGTCTTCTTCGCGTTCCAGCGGCACTTCGTCCAGGGCGTGATGGCGGGATCGGTGAAGTAGTTTCTTCGATGCCGACGGCTGATGCGGCGAGGTGGCCGGCCTCGCCGACTGGGTCGCCCCCCGGGTCCGCGTAAAGGAGCGGTGGTGGCCCTCAACGGCGTCGCCGCACAACGCCTGCGGGGATCCGGCGGCGGCCCCGCAGCATGGGCTGGCAGCACTGGACCTGGATCCCGGACGGCCGAACGGTCGAGGTCGGCACTACCGGCCAGACCTGCGCCTGGAGGCGCCATGCAGGCCGTCTCCCTTACTCACGGGTCTGCTGCGCGCCCGCCCCACGGGAGCCGGGGCGGGTGCGCACGCCGTCTGCCATCGTCCGAGGCAGGCACGGAGCCTGCCGCCGATCCGTCACCGGGCGGCATCACCGGCCGGCAGCTCCTGGATCGCCCTCGGTTTCCACGGCCAGGCGCCCTCGCAACAGCCGGCGGCCTCGGAGGGGAAGTGCCCGCGGGCCGCGCGTTCTCCGCCGACTGGCTTGGGGTCTGCGCGAAGTGCGCGCGCTGTCCCACCAGGGTGCTGAAGACTCGAGATCCAGACTCGTGAGGGAGGCGACGGGCGTGGTGAACGGTGTCAAAGGAGAGGGTGTCCGCCCTGACATGTGGTTGCTGCTGGGACCACGGCAGTACAACCTCGGCTATCCGGAGGAAGACGTCTGCGCCTTCCGCGACGCGTTCGGGCCGGAGTCCGTCGTCATGTACGACCGCCTGGTCATGGGCGTCGACGGCGGGCAGCTCGTCCTCCGTGACCTCGAGGGCCGACCGGTACGGGCCCCGAGCGTCGTCTATCCGCGCCTTGACGCCGATGTGGACTGCGGTCTTTCGCTCGTGTCGCATCTGGAAGCCATGGGGAGCGTCGTCTTCAACTCCGTCGAGGCGCGGTTGAACTGCGCCAACAAGTTCCGCCAGCTCCGCTTGCTCACGCTTGCCGGGCTGCCGGTCCCCGACACCTACTGCTCCGTCCATGCCGCGCTGCCGGACGTTGCGAACGCGGGAGTCCCTGACCCGTGCGTGGTCAAGGCGGTCCATGGCAGCGGCGGTAGCCGCGTCTTTCGCGCGACCCGGGAGATGCTCGAGGATCTCCACGGCAGTCTCCGGGACGACGTCCCGTACGTCCTGCAGCGCTACCACGGGTTCCGCCCGGGCCGTGACCTGCGCGTGGTCGTCGTCGACGGCCGCGCGGTGGCTGCGAAGGTGAGGTCCAGCATCAAGGGCTTCAAGTCGAACGTGGCGCTCGGCGGCACGTCGGAACCCTGCCTTGGGCGCTATCCCGAAGGGGAGCGGCTCGCCCGCCGGGCCGCTGCCGCCGTAGGAGCGGACCTGGCCGGGGTCGACCTCCTCTTCGAGTGCGACGGCACGTTCACGATCTGCGAAGTCAACACGGCTCCCGGCTCGAAAGACCTGCCGCAGGTCACGCCCGCGATCATCGCGGCGTGCGCGACACGGGTGGCTGAGACAACTCAGCGGGCCGGCCTGAGGGTTGTACCGTAATCGGTCTTTGTGGGGGCAGGCAGGGTCGCCGGAGTGTTGGCGGTTCCCCGGTTCCCCGGTTCCCCGGTTCGCGGCGAAGCGACGTCGTCGGTGCCCCTGGCCGGCCCGGAGCCTTCCGAGGTGTCCGTCAGCACCTGCAACCGCGTGTCCCGGCCGACGACCGCCACGACCGGTCCGGCCGGCCGGCAGACGCCTGCCGGTCCGCCGTCGAAGGGCAGGGGGCTCCGGTGCCAGGAACCGCCGTCCGCCGGCGCTGCGCCGAGGACACCGCTTGCCGCGCGGCCGGCAATGCTGCCGGAGCAGGCGGTGGCGGGCACGTAGCCCCCCGCGCCGCCGAGGCGGGAAAGTGGCGACAGCCGCAGCCCGCCCGAGTCCGCGGAGCACCGCCGCTGGTGCGCGGTCCGCGGCACGGCACCCGCGACGCCCCCGGCCCGGCTGCCTCCAGCCCCGCGCCCCATCGGGAATACCCCGGTCGCACCCGCGGTTCCCGGGTATAGTTGAATCATAAACAACCTCGGAAGGGGAGCCATGCAGTTCGGGATCTTCACCGTCGGCGACGTCACGGCCGATCCGACGACCGGGCGCGTGCCCGGCGAGCACGAGCGCATCAAGGCGATGCTCGCCATCGCGCAGAAGGCCGAGGAGGTCGGCCTCGACGTCTTCGCCACCGGTGAGCACCACAACCCGCCGTTCGTCCCCTCCTCTCCGACGACGATGCTCGGCTACATCGCCGCGCGCACCGAGAACCTGATCCTGTCCACGTCGACGACGCTGATCACCACGAACGACCCGGTGAAGATCGCCGAGGACTTCGCGATGCTCCAGCACGTCGCGGACGGCCGCGTCGACGTGATGATGGGCCGCGGCAACACCGGTCCGGTCTACCCCTGGTTCGGCAAGGACATCCGAGACGGCATCGACCTCGCCATCGAGAACTACGCGCTGCTGCGCCGTCTGTGGGACGAGGACGTCGTCACCTGGAAGGGCAAGTTCCGCACGCCCCTGCAGTCCTTCACCTCGACCCCGCGCCCGCTGGACGGCGTCGCGCCCTTCGTGTGGCACGGCTCCATCCGCTCGCCGGAGATCGCCGAGCAGGCCGCGTACTACGGCGACGGCTTCTTCCACAACAACATCTTCTGGCCGTCCTCCCACACCGAGCAGATGGTGAACCTGTACCGCCAGCGCTACGCCCACTACGGGCACGGCACCCCCGAGCAGGCCATCGTCGGGCTCGGCGGCCAGGTGTTCATGCGCGAGAACTCGCAGGACGCGGTGCGCGAGTTCCGGCCGTACTTCGACAACGCGCCGGTGTACGGCCACGGCCCGTCCCTGGAGGAGTTCACCTCCCAGACACCGTTGACCGTCGGCTCACCGCAGCAGGTGATCGAGCGAATCCTGTCCTTCCGCGACTACGCCGGCGACTACCAGCGCCAGCTGTTCCTGATGGACCACGCGGGCCTGCCCCTGAAGACCGTCCTGGAACAGCTCGACCTGCTCGGCGAGGAGGTCGTGCCGGTGCTGCGCAAGGAGTTCGCGAACCTGCGCCCGGCCGGAGTGCCGGACGCGCCGACGCACTCGGCCCGCGTGGCGGTGGCCCAGGAGACCCCGAAGGAGGAGACGCGGGCATGAAGCTCATCGTCGTATCGGCGGGCCTGAGTTCGCCCTCCTCGACGCGGCTGCTCGCCGACCGGCTCGCGGCCGCCACGCTGGGGCACGTGGACGCCGAGCCCGAAGTGATCGAACTGAGGGACCTGGCGACGGAGATCGCCCAGCATTTCGTCACCGGGTTCCCGCCCGCCCGGCTGGCGGCCGCGCTCGACGCGGTGGCAGCCGCTGACGGCCTGATCGCCGTGACACCGGTGTTCGCGGCGTCGTACAGCGGCCTGTTCAAGTCGTTCTTCGACGTCATCGACAAGGACGCCCTCACGGGGAAGCCGGTGCTCCTCGGCGCGACCGGAGGCACGGCCCGGCACTCGCTGGTCACCGAACACTCCCTGCGCCCGCTGTTCACCTACCTGCGCGCGCTCGTCCTGCCGACCGCCGTGTACGCGGCCTCGGAGGACTGGGGCGAGGAGGGGCTGGCGCAGCGGATCGCCCGTGCGGGCGCCGAGCTGGCGCGCTTCATGGAGCCCGTCCGCCGGGACGCCGCCCCGGACGTCGACACCGCCGGCGCGATCGCGCCCCGTTCACTGACGGGGGCGATCACGTCGGTGGATCCGGCGGACGGCTTCGAGGTGGTGCCATTCGCACAGCGGCTGGCCGCGCTACGGGCCGAGTAGCCGCACTTGGTCCGGCACGAGAACCTCCACCCGTCCGACAGCCGGTACGGCAGGGCCATCTGGTCGGCCGCCGCGTCCCGGAGTGCTGTAGTCACAGGAAGGGCGGCCTCCGGCACTCCGGTCCTTGGATTCCCGGGTGATTCAGCTGTGCAGCCTGGTCTCTCGAAGGGGTACATATGGTGACGTTCGGTAAGATTTGGGTGCCCTGGAGGTGACTCGCCCCATAGGACCCACGTCACGTACGAAGCGGGTTAGTAGCTTCCCAGCGCTGGCCATGGCCTTCTGGCACGGCTCCCACGTGCACGGACCCTTCCGGGTGCCGCGGGTGTCTTGAGTCCCCAGCTGCGAGGGTCGTTAGTAAGTGGGGTCGTTGCCAGGGCCCCGGGCGGTCTGTAGAACTGGATGAGTCGCAGGGCGGCAGGGGTGCTTCACCCGCCGCCGACGAACCCCTCTCCTCCGCGTGAGTGGCTCACGCATGTCTTCGACATGCCCGCGACCGCCCTTGTCCCCTTCGGAAGGTCAATCCGTGTCCAACGCAGTCATCCGCCGCATCGCCGCTTCCAAGAAGACCCTCGCGGGTACCGTCGTCGCCCTGGGCGTCGCCGGTTCCATGCTGGCCGCGGTTCCCGCGCAGGCCGCCCCGATGAGCGCCAAGGCGATCGCCCAGCAGATGATCAAGGACCCGGCCCAGTTCGCCGCCTTCGACAAGATCATCACGCGTGAGAGCGGCTGGGACTACACCGCCACGAACGCCTCTTCCGGCGCGTACGGCCTGGTCCAGGCCCTGCCGGCCTCGAAGATGGCCTCGGCGGGCGCGGACTGGAAGACCAACCCGGCCACCCAGATCAAGTGGGGCCTGGACTACATGAACGAGCGCTACGGCAGCCCGGTCGAGGCCTGGAACTTCTGGTCGGCCAACCACTGGTACTAAGCCACCAGCGCGCAGCAGCAGACGCACGAAGACGCTCGGCCGGGACCTCCGGGCCGAGCGTCTTTGCGTATGAGGCCCCGAATTCTTGCCGCGGCGTCTCACCAGTCCCGCGGCCGCAAGACCTTGGGCCGACCGGGGTCGCGAACAGCCGGGTCCGGCTTCGGTTGCGGTCGCCATCCCGCTCGTCATGCGAGACCAGCCGAAGGTGTTTGCCCGAGCCTGCCTCGTCGTCGGTGCGGGCCTGCTGGCCTGGGCGCTGATCGGTGCCGTCATCGGCATGTTCCTCTTCATCCCAGCGGCCCTGCAGCGCAAGGAACAGCTGCGAGACTTCGGCGCCACGCGGATTTCGGTCGCTGAGCACCGCCCTGGTCAGCTCGTACTCACGGTGGGGATCCCCGACAGCTTCGCGGAAGGGCACAGCCAGGACAGGCTCAAGGAGCAGATCCTGCGGCTGCCCGGGGTCGTCGATCTACGCTTCTGCACGTTCCACACCTGCGACTAGCGACTCAGGGGCCTGAGCGCGGCTCACCAACCGGCGTCCGACTGCTGCAACTTCACGTCGAACGAGCCACCTGTCCGGCACACAGGAACAGCCTCATGGCACACTTGTGCTCTCTGAGTGGTCGAGTGCCTCGGGAGAGGGAGAGCGTCTTGGATCCTGCAGTCGCGGCTGTCGCCGCCACCGCCGCGACCACGCTCGTCACCGCGATGACGACGGAAGCGTGGGAGCACACCAAGCGCGGCTTCGTCCGCCTGCTCGGACTCGGCCGCGCCGACGAAGGAGCGGCTGCCGAGGCAGAGTTGGAGCGGGCGCGCGAGACCGTTCTCACCGCCTACGAGCGGGGCGACGAGTCGGCCCTGGGCGCAGCGCACCACGACTGGGCGGCCCGGCTCGGGGCGGCCCTGGCGTCGAGCGCCGACCGTTCGGCGGAGTACGAGGGGCTGCTGCGCGAGCTGATCGGCGGGCAGCCAGGCGCCGAGGGCGAGATCCGCGCCCTCGGGGCGGCGCTGAGCGGGACGGAAGCCGGCGGCGTCTACAGCCAGGTGATCCACAACGGCGGCGCGGGCGCACAGGGGCCGGGGGCGAGCGTGACCATCAACAACCACCATTACGCGCCCGGTAGTTCGCCGGCCCAGGCTCCCATCGGTGAATCTTGACGGAGTCGCGCTACGAACAGCACCTCGCTGCCGGCTCGGCCGCGGCGCAGGGCCCGAACGCGAGCGCGACCGTCAATCACTACTACGGGACGCGGCTGCCCACGATCGAGGCGTTACCCGCCCCGGCCGCCCCGGACACCGCATGGCTGATGGCGCAGCCCAGCCGCCTCCTCGACGCGCGCAGCCACGTCGTCCCCTTCATCGGCCGGAAGACCGAGCTGGAGCGGCTGCGGCAGTGGCGGGACGCCCGGGACGCGCGACTTTCGGTGCTGCTGCTCCACGCTCCCGGCGGAGAGGGCAAGACCCGGCTCGCCACGGAGTTCGCCGAACGGTCCCGTAGCCCGGATCTGCCGGCGGACGAGCGCTGGCAGGTCCTGCAGGCGGGTTTCCGGGACGGAGCCTCGACCCCGGGCCATGTGGCCGCCCCGCCCGCAGCGGGAGCCGGTGTCCTGCTCCTGGTCGACTACGCCGACCGCTGGGCGCACAGCGAGTTGGAACGCCTGCTGTCCGAACCGGTCCTGCACCAGCAGCGGCCCACGCGGGTCCTCCTGATCGGCCGCACCGTCCGCTGGTTCGCCGCCCTGCGCGGTGAGCTCGCCGACCGCCGCGCCGCCACCGGCGATCTGCTCCTTCCCTCCCTGGGCGCGGACCGGCTGCGGATGTTCACCGCCGCTCGGGACCGCTACGGCGCGAGCGACTTGTACGACCTGCCGGACACCGCGACCGTCGCACCGCCCGCTTCCCTGGACCGCCGCGACTTCGGCCTGACGCTGAACCTGCACATGGCCGCCCTGGTCGCCGTCGATGCCCACTCGCGCGGTGAGCGGCCCTCCCTCACGCAGCCGCACGAGCTGTCGGCATACCTCCTGGACCGCGAATACCTGGCGTGGCAGCGGCTGTTCGACGCCGGTGGGCGCGGGCAGGACTACCGGACCCGGCCCGCGGTCATGGCCAAGACCGTGTTCACCGCCGCCCTCACCGGCGCGGTGAGCCACGACACCGCGACACGGGCGCTGCGCACCCTCGACCTGCCGGGCCACCCGCAGGAACTCCTCCTCGACCACCGGTTCTGCTACCCGCCCAACGACCGCGAACTGGTCCTGGAGCCGCTCTACCCCGACCGGCTCGCCGAGGACTTCCTCGGCCTGCTCACCCCCGGGCACGACGTCAGCGCGTACGACCCGGACCCGTGGGCGACCGGCGTCCCGGCCGTCCTGCTGGACGGTGAGCTGGCACCCGCCGTGGCCCCTCGGGCCGTGACGTTCCTGGCGTCCGCCGCCGGCCGCTGGGGCCATATCGGCGAGCGGGTCCTCTACCCCTTGCTACGGGCCGCACCCGGCCTCGCGATCGCCGCCGGCAGCTCAGCCCTGACGACTCTCGCAGCGCTCGCCGACGCGGGCGGCGGGCCCGAGCAGGGCATCGACCCCGACCTACTGACCGTCTTGGAGGCCATCGAGTCCCAGCTGCCCACGGGCCGCCACGTGGACTTGGACAACGGGATCCTCGCCGTCGTCGAGACGCTGATCGGGCACCGTCTGGCCGTGACCACGGACCTCGCACAACGCGCCTGGCTGTACGGCACGCTGGCGTGGCGCCGGGCCAACGCGGGCCGCCGGGAGCAGGCGGTCGCCCCCGCCGAGGAGGCCGTGCGCCTGCACCGTGAGCTGGCCGGGAGCAACCCCGGCCAGCTTCCCTACCTGGCGAACTCCCTCGGCATACTCGGCGACCGGCTGTCCGCCGCGGGCCGCTGGGAGGAGGCATTGTTCGTAGCCGAGGAGTCCGTGGCGATCAGCCGCCGCCTGGCCGACTCCGACCCCGCCGCCCACCAGGACCGCCTGGCCGGTTCGCTGACGGGGCTCGGCAACAGGCTCTCCCGGCACGGCCGGCATGAGGAGGCCCTGGCCGTCACCCAGGAGGCGGCCGAGCTGTACCGGCACCTGTCCGACGCCGACCCCGTGTACCGGCCCGACCGGGCCGGGCTGCTGACCAACCTGGGCATGCGGCTGATCGACGCGGGCCGCACCGAAGAGGGCCTGGCCGCCAGCGAAGAGGCGGCCGCGCTGTACCGGAGCCTGTCCGACGCCGACCCCGAGGCGGAACGGCATCACTTCGCGATGTCCCTCGCCAACCTCGGGACCGCGCTGCGTGCTTCGGGCCGCGCCGAGGAGGGCCTTGAGGTCACTGAGGTGGCCACCGACCTGTACCGGCAGCTCGCGGACGCCAACCCCGCCGCCCACCAACCCGACCTGACGACGGCGCTGGTCAACCTCGGGGCCTTCCTCGCGGACCTGGGCCGCGGGGACGAGGCCCTCGCCCCGGCCGAGGAGGCGGTGGCCATCCAACGACGGTTGGCCGAGAGCGACTTCGCCGCCCACTGCCTCGATCTGGCCAGGGTCCTCAACAACCTCGGCACCCGGCTTCTTGCCCTGGGTCATGAGGAGCGGGCCTTGGAGGTCACGCGAGAAGCGGACGACCTGTACCGGCGACTGGCGCTCGCCCACCCCACCGTCGACCTCCCCGAGCAGGCGGACGTACGCAACAGACTGGCGCGGGCCCCGAGGAGGATCCGGGAGGAGGCCCTGGCCGCCACGCGCGAGGCGACCGAGCTCTACCGGCTGCTGACCGAAACATCCTCCGGCGCCGAACCGGCCGAACTCAGCGACCACGCCTCGTCCTTGGGAAAGACAGGCCAGACCCTGGCCCGCCTCGGGCGCTTCGAGGAAGCCGTCACCGCCGTGGAGCGGGCCGCGGCCTTCCACGTCGACACCGGTGACCGCCGTCGCGCGGGCGAACTCCTCCTCGAATCGGGCAACGTCCTGCTCGGCATGCGACGGTCCGCGGACGCGGCCGCCCTCTACGAGCAGGCCGCCGACCACTTCCGCCGGACCGGTGACCGCAGCCCGGAAGGCGCCGCACTGACGAACCTCGGCACCGCCCTGGCCGCCGAGGGCCGCACCGACGAGGCCGTCACCGCCTGCGAACGGGCCGTGGCCGCCTTCCGGGACACCGGCGAGGGGCTCCTCGAGGCCGAGATGCTCACCAACCTGAGCAATGCGCTGACGGCCGCGGAGCGGTTCGCCGAAGCCGCCGACGTCAGTCGACGTGCCGCCGCGCTCTCTGACAAGAACGGCGAGGGCCAGCGCGACGGCCTGCCGCTCCACAACCTGGGCAACGCCCTGCTCAGCCAAGGACGGCACGAGGAGTCCATCGCCCCCTCGCGGCAGGCTGCCGCCATCTACCGCGAGAAGGGCCATCGCGACCGCGAAGCGGACTCGCTCGGCAATCTCGCGGATGCCCTGCGCCAGACGGACCGGCTTGACGAGGCGATCGCCGCCTACCAGCGTTCGGCCGCGCTCTACCACGAGACCGGCGCCCGCGAAAAGGAACGCCGGGTACTCGGCCGGCTCGGCCCCGCCCTGTTGCACGCTCGGCGATACGACGAGGCCGTCACCGCCACCCAGCGGGCCGCCGCCGTCTGCCGCGAGCTGGGCGACCGTACGGGTGAGGCCTCGGCGCTGATCAACCTGGGCAACGCTTGTACAGAGGTGGGTCGTTACGCGGATGCCGCCACCGCATGCGGGAAAGCCGCCGCACTCCTGCGGGAGTCCGGGGACCACGAGCGCGAGGCCCATGCGCTGGCCAACCGCAGCGAGGCCCTGGCCAAGGCGGGGCGGTTCGAGGAGGCCGTCACCGCCTGCGAACAGGCCGCCGCCGGCTACCGCAAGGCGGGGAACCGCGCACGCGAGGGCGTGCTGCTGCACAGCCTCGGCACCCATCTCTTCCAGGTGCACCGGTCCGCCGAAGCCATCACCGCGTACCAGCAGGAACTCGCGATCTGCCGGGAGCTAGGCGACCGCGGCAGTGAGCGGACGGCGTTGCACAGCCTCTCCCTCGTCCTCGTGTACGAGGGCCGCTACGCGGAGGCCGTGCCCGTCTGCGAGCAGGGCGCCGTCGGCTACCGCGAGGCCGGAGACCGCGACCACGAGGGCGAACTGCTCGACCGGCTCGGATCGGTGCTGATGGAGCTGGGGCGCGTCGAGGAGTCGGTCGCCGCCCGTGAACGGGCCGTCAGCGCGTTCCGCGCCGCGGGTGACATCGGTGGCGAAGGGGCGGCGTACGGCGAACTCGGCGTATCTCTGCTCCAGCTGGGTCGGTTTGAGCAAGCCGTCACCGCCGGCCGGCATGCCGCCCGGATCCACCGGCGGTCCGGCGACCGCCCGCGGGAGGCCCACGCCCTTACCGTCGTCGGCCGCGGCCTGCAGGGCCTGGGGAAGCCGAAGAAGGCCGTCCCCGTCCACACACAGGCGGCTGAGATCCACCGGGGGACCGGCGACGGCCGTGCCGAGGCCGAAGCACTGCGCCATCTCAGCGGCGCCCTCGCCTCGGCGGGCCGGGAAGCGGAGTCCATCAGCGTCGTGCAGCAGGCAGCATCCCGTTCCCGGGAGTCCGGCGACCAGCGCGGCGAGGGTCTGGCCCTCTACCGCCTGGGTGAGGGATTCATGGAAGAGGGCCGGTTCGAGGAGGCCATCGCCACGTACCGGCGGACTGCCACCCTGTTCCAGGAACTAGACCTTCCGGACCTCGAGGGATCCGCGCTCCTCAACCTCTGCCGCGCCCTGCGGACATTGGACCGGAACGAGGAAGCCGTCACCGTCTACCGGCGGGCCGCCACCGTCTACCCGCGAACCGGCGACCGCGACCGGGAGTGCCAGGTCCACTTCCACCTCGGCCAGGTGCTGGAGAAGATGGGCCGGTCCGCGGACGCCGTCCCCGCCTACCGACGCGCCGCGGAGCTGTTCCGCGCCAGACGGGACCGCGCCAACGAAGGCCAGGCGCTCTTCCGGCTCGGCGTCGTCACCGTGGGACTCAGGCAGTACGAGGACTCCATCCCGACGTTCGAGCGGTATCTGGCAATCTGCCGGGAGACCGCGGACGCTCAAGGAGCGGGCACGGCTCTGCTCCTCCTCGGCGGCCTCCTGGTGGATGTGGGGCGGTACGAAGAGGCCGTCGCCGTCAACCAGCAGGCGGCCGACCACTTCCGCGCCTCCGGCAGCCCCGACTCGGTGAACCTGGCCCTGAGCCACCGCCGGAAGGCACTTCACGCGCTGGGGCGCGGTGACGGGTAGGCGTCGCGCGAAGGCCGGTTCATCGACAGGGGACCGTCGCCCTGAGGCGTCGAAGGCGAGTCGACGTGGCCGCCGTGGCCGACGGCCGACGTGCCGTCACAAACCCTTATGCGCCCCCTGCTGAGGAAAACGCCCGTGGGGGAACCCCTCATCTTGCCCCTGTCATCCGGGCAGCATCACTGGATAGACGGCCAGATACGCCGCATTCCCGGCACGCCTGCCACCTACATTGCGTCGTGTGATCCAGTTACGCGGGCTTACCAAGCGGTACGGGGACAAAACCGCAGTCAACGACCTGACGTTCACCGTGCGCCCCGGCGCGGTGACCGGCTTCCTGGGCCCGAACGGTGCGGGCAAGACGACGACCATGCGCATGATGCTGGACCTGGACCGGCCGACCGGTGGCAGCGTCAGCATCGGCGGGAAGCGCTACAGCGATCTGCGCGAGCCGATGAAGCAGGTCGGCGCGCTGCTGGACGCGAAGGCCCTGCACCCCGCCCGCACCGCATACCACCACCTGCTGTGGCTGGCGCGGTCCAACAGGATCCCGGACCGCAGGGTCGGAGAGATCCTGGAGACAGTCGGACTCGCCGACGTGGCGCACCAGCGCGCGGGTGCCTTCTCGCTCGGTATGGGTCAGCGGCTCGGCATCGCCGCCGCGCTGCTCGGTGAGCCCGAGACGCTCGTACTCGACGAGCCCGTCAACGGACTCGACCCCGAAGGCATTCTCTGGATCCGCAACCTGATGAAGCAACTGGCGGCCCAGGGCCGTACGGTCTTCGTCTCCAGCCACCTCATGAGCGAGATGGCGTTGACGGCCGACCACCTGATCGTCATCGGCCGCGGCCGGCTGCTGGCCGACACGTCCACGGCGGACTTCATCGAGAACAACTCCCGCTCCGTCGTACGGCTGCGCACCACCCAGCCGGAGCGGCTGCTCGACGTCTTCGCCGACGAGGGGATCACGCCGGTCCTCACCGGGGACGGGGCCTTCGAGATCCAGGACGGCAACGCCGAGGTGCTCGGCGAACTCGCCGCCGCCCACCGGATCGCCCTGCTCGAGATCGGCTCGCAGCGTGCCTCGCTGGAGGAGGCGTTCATGCGGCTCACCGCGGGTTCGCTCGAGTACCAGGCCGGCGCCGGCCTGGACGCCGTCCTCGCTCCCTCCGGGACCCCGTCGCCCGAACAGGCGCCGGACCTGATCCGCTCCCGCACCGGGAAGGAGTCATGACCATGGCCGCAACCACTGCCGTCCTCTGGGCGGAGTGGACGAAGATCCGGACCGTCAGCTCGTCGAAGTGGACGCTGACGGCCGCGTTCTTCTCCACCATCGGCCTCGGTGCGCTCCTGAGCGTCATCCTGGGCGGAGAGTTCGACACCCTCGGCGCCGCGGAGCAGGCCGCCTTCGACCCGGTGATGACCAGCTTCATCGGTATGGGCCTCGGCCAGCTCGCGATGATCACCTTCGGCGTCCTGGTGGTCACCAGCGAGTACGGCACGGGCATGATCCGCACCACGCTCGCCGCCGTGCCGCAGCGCGGCCTGCTCTACTGCGCCAAGGCCGCGGCCGCCGCCGTACCGGGCCTGGCCGTGGGCATGGCCACCAGCGTCGCGACGTTCTTCGTCGGCCAGGCGCTCCTCGGCGACCGCGGCGCCTCCCTCGGCGACCCCGGCGTGCTGCGGGCGGTCACCGGCGCCGGGGTGTACCTGGCGCTCATGCTTCTGTTCGCAGTGGGCGTCGCCACGATGCTGCGCAAGGCGGTGCTCTCCCTCAGTGTCCTGATGGCCTACTTCTTCATGATCGCGCCGATCTTCAACTTCGTTCCTGCGACCAGGAAGGTCGGCTACTTCTTTCCCGACCAGGCGGGCACGAGCGTCATGCAGGTGGTGCAGCAGGCGGACGGGCCGCCGTACGGCCCGTGGACAGGGCTCGGCATCATGGCGCTGTGGGCCGCGGCCTCCCTGGCCGGCGGCTACTTCGCACTCAAGCGCAACGACGCCTGACGACCGCAGGGGCGCCCGACCAGCCTGGTCGCTCAGGGCCGTGGCGGACGGCGGGAGGGCCACTGCCACCGCGCGGTGCGGTGGCTATGCCGGCGAACCGCACCGCGGGGTTCATGGTGCGCAGGCGACGATGGGCACCGCCGTGATCCATCGGGGGCCAACTCAGCGGCTCACGGCGGTCTCCCGCTCCATGCGCGTCAGTTTCTCGGGGTTGCGCACGGAGTAGAGCCCGGTCACGAGACCGTCGTCGATCCGCATCGCCACAACCATGTCGATCCGCCCGTCGATCCGCATGATCAGAGCCGGGTGGCCGTTGACCTGTGCCGGCTCCACCGTCGACACGGGGCCGAACACCGCAACGCCGGCGGCCAGCGCGCGGGCCACCTTGTCGGCCCCCACGATGGGCTGCGGCATGGCCTGCTTGATGCCGCCGCCGTCGCTCAGGGCGACGACGTCCGGCGCGAGGAGGTCGAGCAGGCTCTGCAAGTCGCCCGTCTCGACCGCCCGTTGGAACGCCCCGAGCGCGGCCCGGGACTCGGCCGCGGAAACGGCACCGCAACGCGGTCGGCGCGCGGCAACGTGCGCCCGCGCCCGATGGGCGATCTGACGGACCGCGGCCGGGCTCTTGTCGACGGCCTCCTCGGTGGGCACCTGGGAGGGGGCGGAACAGGCTCGCGTGGCGCTCGCCGCGCTTCCCGCGGGCAGCACGGTCACGGTGATCGGGGGCGGCGCGACGGGCATCGAGACGGCGGCCGAGGTGGCCGAGGCGAGGCCGGACCTCCGAGTGCGGATCGTTGGATCGTCGGTCGCCGGGAGCTTCTCCCACCGGGCGTACCAGCGGGTCCGGTCCGGACTGGTACGGCTGAAGGTCGACATCGTGGACGACGGCGCCACGGGGGTCGCCGACGGCGTCGTGCACCTTCGGTCGGGAGCGGAGCTCGCCTCCGACCTGACCCTGTGGGCGGTCGTGGCGGGCGTCCCCGACCTCGCGGCACGCAGCGGTCTCCAGGTCGACTCTCAAGGGCGTGCGCTCGTGGACGAGTACCTGCGCAGCGTCGACGACGAACGGATCTTCGTCGTGGGGGACTGCGCGGCAGTACCCGGAGCCCGTTTCGCCTGCGCGCTCGCCACCCCGTAGGCAGCTCACGCGGCCAACACCCTGGCCCGCCTGATCGAGGGCCGCAAGCCCGAGCCGTACTCGCTGCGTTATGTCGCGCGGGCCGTCACTCTCGGACGGAAGAACGCGGTGGGCCAGTTCACCCGCCCCGACGACACCCTCCGGCGGGCCTACGTCACCGGGCGCACCGCGGTCGTCATCAAGGAGATGGCGTCCCGCGGCGGGAAGTACGGCGCCCGCACCGGCACCGGCGCCTGAACATCCGGGTCACACCCGGGCGGAAGGCATCCGCCGGTGGGCCGACCCGCTGCGCACCACGATGCCGAGGGCCCTACAGGGCCTCGGTCGACCGCCGAAGCATTCGTATCCGAGCAGAGCCGGACCTGGCGTCAGTCGGCCGCCTGGCCCAGTGAGCGCACGGCCACTTGGGAGGGGTCGATCGTGGCGTACGAACGGCGGCGCCGCGCACGTTCGGTCGTGGCCCGTGCCAGCGCGGACCGCACAGCGGCGTCGCGCTGCCCCGCCTTGATGACCCAGCTCTGTGTGCCCCTGACGCGCTGACCGCCCGTGGTCCGCTCCGTCGGAACAGTCACCAACCACAGTGAATCCACCGGTTCGACCCCTTCCTCTGGCCCGCACACAACGAGGTCGACTCGCTCTGGCTCACCAGCCAGCGTGGCGTGCGGCTTCTGCACTCTGGACAAATTTCACAATGCACCCGAACTCATCCGATGGAAAGGTCGTGGATCCCGCCCATCACGTCGGCGGGTGTCGACGGTGACGCTCGGCCTCAGTTCCTGTCGCGGTATTCCGTGGGCGACATGCGCAGCGCGTTCTGAAAGGCCCGTCGCATGGCTTCCGCGCTGGGGTAGCCGGACGACGCGGCGATGTGATCCATCGCGTCGTGGCGCCTGTTGACCAGGCGTCGGCACGCCGTCTCCAGCCGGACCTTGGCCACGTACCGTCCCGGTGACATTCCGGTCTCCTTGGTGAAGGCGCGGGTGAACTGCCGCGGGGACAGCGCCGCTCGCCACGCGAGTGCCTCGATGCTGAGGTCGGCATCGGGGTGGTCGGAGATCCAGTCCTGGACCTCGCGCAGGCTGTCCCGGTGAGCGATCTGCACCTGTAGCTGTGTGCTGATCTGCGCCTGGTTGTGGCTACGCCGCAGGAAGACCACCAGCTGGCGGGCCACTGCCAGGGACAGTTGTCGGCCGTGGTCTTCCTCCACGAGCGCGAGGGCGCAGTCGATGCCGCTGGTGATGCCCGCCGCCGTCCACACCTTGCCGTGCCGGATGAAGACCGGCTCCGCGTCGACACGCACGCCCGGATAGGAAGCCGCCATCTCTTCTGCGCGGCTCCAGTGCGTTGTGGCCCGGCGGCCGTCGAGGAGGCCTGCTTCGGCAAGCGCGAGGGATCCCGTGCACACCGAGACGACCCTGCGCGTGCGGCGGGCGTGCTGCCTCAGCCACGCCACTACCCAGCGGTCGACGGGAGCGCCGGGGATCACGACGGTGTCCGGTGGCGGTTCTTCTTCGAGGCGGGCGTCGGGCAGGAGTACGAGGCCGCCGCCGGCCCGAACCGGCCCGCCGCCGGGGCTGGCCGTACGCAGGCGGTACAGAACTGCGTCGGGCGCCGTGCGGGAAGCGAGTCGGTTCGCCCAGTCGAACACGGCCATCGGCCCGGTCACGTCGAGGGGCTCCAGCCCACTGGGTAGGACAAAGAGAACATTCCGGCTAGCCATGCAAGCAAGCCTCCGTGATTCCCGGCCCCCCAACAAGGACGTATCTCCCCCTTTCCAGGTCGCGCCGCACCGCCTCGCGCGAAGGCCTGTCCGGCAAGCGCAGGAGCGACCGCATTCGTTCGGCCACCCCGTGCACACGTCAGCGCACGGCAGCAGCAGACGTTCCGGGACGTGACTTCCGCCTTTCGCGCCCTGACCCAGGCTCCTGGGCTCGTCCCCCGTGTTCCCCGTGCGACGGTGGGGATCTGATCCAGCCCCGGCATCCAGGCGAGAAAGACGTTCGCCTCTGCGCCCAAGCGAGGGAGGTGCAAGCGCATGGCAGGCCTTGTCGTGTTCGGTGTGTTCGCACTCGCGGCGGTGGCCTCGGCGTTCGCCGCCGTCACCGGCTACCGGGGCCAGGTCTGCGACCCTGATCGGGGCTACGAGGTGCCTGCCAGGGTGGCAGCCGACGCGGCGCTCACCGAGAAGGCCAACAGGTTGGTGGCTCACTGGTACAGCGGAGCCACGGCCTTGAGCCTTGCACCGCTCTACCCCCTCTACGCGCAAATGAGCGGGCCCGACCCCGCCGGACTCTCACTCCCCACCCTGCTGGCGCTGGCCGGCTACGGACTCCTCGTCGGCGCACTGGCCGTGTACCCCGTCGAAAGGATCAAACGGCTCGACAGTTCAGGGCCATCCGGAACCGAGGGGAACTGAGCGGGTGTGGCGACCGGCGCGACCCCGAATGGTGTCCGGCCACCGGAAAACCGATTGCTTTTGCGCGAGTGCAGTGGGTTTGATCTTCCGTTTGACCTCCAGGGAGAAGGGGAGCTCTATGACCACGTCCACTGTTGTCCGTCCGTTGGCTCCGAGCGAAGTGACGTTCGCAGGAGCCGGCGTGTACATGGGCTATGCGGTCCAGGTGTCCGGCACATTGGATCTGGCGGCACTCACCGCGGCCTACGAAGCGCTGGTGCGCGCCTATCCGGTGCTCGGCGCGCGGCTGGAGCCGTCGGACGACGGTGGCTTCGATCTCGTCGCCGGGACGTCGGGCGCACCGGAGATCTCGGTGGTGGACGGTGATCCGCATCAGCTGATCCGTGACCAGAAGTTCGATCAGCGTGTCGTGCTCAGCCATGTGTCCGTGGTGCGTGACGGTGACACCGCCAGCGTGACGCTGTTCACTCATCACAGCATCGCGGACGCCTATCACTCGCTCGCTGTGCTTGCCGAATTGTGGTCCTGCTACACCGATGTGGTGACCGGGCGTTCGCCCGAGCGGGAGGTACATCCGTATCCGGCGTCGATCGAGGAACTGCTCGCCGAGCGCGGCATCGAGAAGAGGGTGCCGCCGGTGCCGGTGCCGGTGCCGGTGCCGGCCCAGCCCGAGGCCGACGTCGAACCGGTGGTCTCCGAATCCGTGGTCGCCGAACCGGCCGTCACCGAAGCGCCCGTCGACGACGATCGGCACAACGCACCCCTCGTCGCGCGGTGCCACCTGTCGGTCGCCGAGACCGCTGCGCTGGTCGAACTCGGGCATCGGGAGGGCGTCACCATCAACGGTCTGGTCTCGGCCGCAATCCTGTTGAGCGACGCCGAGCTTCGTGAACTTCCGCTGACCCAGATGATCTACCTCTATCCGGTGGATCTGCGCACGCGGATCACGCCGACCGTCGGCAAGACCGATGGCACCAACCTGCTCGGGTCTGCGAAATACCTGCCCCCGGCGGAGTCGATGGGGCTCGTCGAGCTGGCTCGCAGCATATGCGAATCGCTGGCGGCGGCCCTTGCCGAGGGAGCCGTACAGCAGACGCCGTTGCACATTCCCAAGAGGAACACGGCAGGCGCGACGCCGCCCCCAGGCATGCTGATCGTCACCAACTGGGGTCGGGTGCCGGCGCTGCGGGCGCCGAAGGGCTTGCGGATCACCGACTTTCGCTCGACGCTCGTCTCGACGCCGGGCCCTGACGTGCCGCGCCAGCCACAGCATCCCAGCGGTGGCTCCTGCATTCTCAGTACCTTCGGTGGCCGTCTGAGCATTGAGATCCATCACGCCGAAGCGGTTGCCGCGCAGCAGAAACGCCGCGCCGACTGCATCGCGGCCAAGCTGCGCGACGCCGGCGCGGTCGCCCGTTGACGTCGAGCGGTGTCATTGCGGTGAAGGCGGGAATCCGGGCTGGTTCAGGCAGCCGGGCGCAGTCCGTCGAGGGTGACGGCGATCAGGCGGGCCACGGCGGACTCGGAGGTCAGGGAGGCGGCGGCGGTCAGGGCGTGCAGGCAGTACTGGGCGAGCTCGGCGGGCGGGACGTCGCGGCGCACGTCGTCGGCTTCGGCGAGAAGGTGCTGGAGCATCCCGTGTACGTGCCGCTCGGCGTGGGTGAGGTGTTCGCCCTGGTGCAGGAGGGTGGTGAGTTCGCCGCCGTGCCGCTGCCGGGCGATGCCCGCGTACGCCTGGAGCACTGCCGTGAGGCGCTCCAGGGCTGTGCCGTCCTGGTCGCGGATGCCCGCGAGCTGCTGGAGGTGTGCGGTGACCTGGCGTTCGTGCCAGGCGAACAGGACGGCTTCGGCGTCGGAGAAGTACTTGTAGAGCGTGGCCCGCCCGATGCCGGTCTGTTCGGCGATCTGCGACATGGTCACCGCCCGCAGGCCGCCCTCGGCCACCAGCTTGGCGGTGGTGTCCAGGATCGCCTCGCGGACCGCGGCGCGGTGGGCGTCGATCGTCTCGTTCCACAGCTTCGGCACCCGTCAAGGATACGGCCGTCCACAGGCGATACACTCAGTTCCAGAGCGAGACACTGTGTCTCGAAAAACCGTGGAGTGCGTCATGACAGGCTCACCGAACCGCCCGGACGGCAGTGGCAGGGGCGACGGCGACGGGCCGCCGCGCTGGGTGAAGGTCTCCGCGGCGCTCGCGATCGTGCTGGTCGCGGTGTTCGTCATCGTGCATCTGGCCGGCGGCGGCATGGTGGGGCATACGCCGTGAGACCGTTCCCGCCCCGGCTGCGCAAGGCGGCCCTCACCCTCCACGTCACCGCCTCGGTGGGCTGTTCGCCGCCTTCCTCGCCCTCGCCGTCGCCGGTCTGACCAGCGGTGCGCCCGAGACGGTACGGGGTGCCTACCTGGCGATGGACGTGGTCGGCTGGTACGTGATCGTCCCCGTCGGCATCGCCTCGCTGCTGACCGGTCTGGTCCAGTCGCTGGGAACGGTGTGGGGGCTGCTGCGCCACTACTGGGTCATCGCGAAACTGCTGATCACCGTCATCGCGACGCTTCTGCTGCTGGTGCACATGCAGCCGGTCGGGCACCTCGCCGACGCAGCGGCGCGGGCCGCCCTGGCCGGTGGCGAGCTCGAGGGCATGCGCGTCCAGCTGATCGCGGACGCGGCCGCCGCCCTCGTCGTGCTGCTTACGGCCGCCGCTCTTTCGGTGTTCAAGCCGCGCGGCGTGACCCGTTACGGGCGCCGCCGGAGCGAGCAGAGCCCGCTGCCTCTCTGAACCCGGCCCGGGAGCCCGTCGGCGCCGCTTGCGGTCAGCCGAGCGCGCCGAGCAGTTCGTTGCACGCCTGTTCGCAGGAGCGGCAGGCTTCCGCGCAGACGCGGCAGTGCTCGTGCGTATCGGCGTGGGAGGCGCATTCGTCGCCGCACGCCTTGCAGGCCATGGCACACGCCTGGAGGATCGCGCGGGTGATGTTGGCGTCGTAGCCGGTGTGCCGGGAGAGTACCGCGGCGGTGGCCGCGCAGATGTCGGCGCAGTCCATGTCGGTGCGGATGCACTTGGTGAGATCGCCGACCATGCCTTCGGACAGGCAGGCGTCCGCGCATGCGGTACAAGCCTGGGCGCAGCCGATGCATGCCTCGATGCAGCGGGTGAGCTTGGCCCGGTCGATGGCGCCGAGGTCGGCCGGGTAGGTGGCGAGCATGTCCTTGACGGTGCTGGTCATCGCAAATGCCTCCTGCTCCAGCGGGGCCGGCGATCCGGTCGGCCGCCTTGCGGGCCCCGGTACACCTCCAGCTAACCGCTGACGGCCGCAGCATGCCCGGCCGCACCCTTCCGGTGCGGCCGGGCATGCTCGCCGGGCGCTGGGTCAGTGGTAGGCGTGGACGACGGCGTGGCCCTTGCCGCGGCCGATCATCCACTTGTTGATCGGGGTGGTGACCACGAAGGCCACGGCGAAGCCGCCCAGCAGCGCCGTCCAGAACAGTGCGTCGGACAGGTGGGCGTCCATCGCGCCGGGCGTCAGGGCGATGATGCCGTTGTCGACGAGCTCCATCACCGCGATGGAGACGGTGTCTGCGGCCAGCGCCACCTTGACGGCGGTCTTGAAGTCCAGGCCTGCCCGCCGGACGGCGAAGAGGGTGAAGGAGTAGCCGAAGAGGAACGCGAGCGAGATCGCCAGGACCATCGTCTGGACGTTCCCCCACAGCAGGGCGGTGCCGATGACCATGCCGAGGATCTCGCCGATGGCGCATCCGGTCAGGCAGTGCAGCGTCGCCTTCGCGGCGGCGCCCCAGGTCACGCTGCCCATCTGATGCCCGGTGTGGTGGCCTGCACGGCCTTGGTGTGCCTGGTGCGCGGCGTGGTCGTGCGCGGTGCTGGTGTGGTGTGCGTTGTGGTCCATGACCGTCATCCCCATTCCCGTCCAGTGTGGGCCCGTTCCCCTGCGCCCACATCACCACCATATACCCCCCAGGGGTATCGCGCGAGGGGAGCGGAGCCCGCATGTGGTGCGGTGCTTCGGGGAGGCCCGCGCGCGCGGGCGCAGAAAGACCGTGCCGGGCTTCGGCCCCATCCGTCCGAGGGGTTTGCGTGCAGGGGTCTGGCGGTAGCCGCGCCACCCTCCCCCTAGGCTACTTGGCGTAGTCGAATGGCTACCAAGAGTGAAAGGATTTCGGGTGAGTTCCCACTCTGTAGGCCGCCTGGCGGCCCTTGCCTCGACAGCCCTGATCGTGGTCGGCGTGGCGAGCGCCGGCGAAGCGCAGGCCCAGGCGTCCAGCGGGCCCATCACGTACGCGATCGAGTTTTCCAACCCCCGGGAAAGCGACGACAACAACCTGCCCGAACCCTACGGCGAAGTCGTCGTGAGGGCGCCGTGGGGCCAGCAGACCTCACTGTGGGAACACCCGGACCGGGACATCAACACCCCCACCCTGCCCCGCTATCCGCTATTCGGCGGCGCCGAGCACAGGTTCGTCCCCCACCCCGTCACCGAGGTGTGCGCCTTCGTCGGGGAGGACGACACCGGCATCAACGAGGACGACATCCTCGCTGACGGCTGCGTCCCCTACACGGGCCCCGGCTCATACACCATCAGCGCCGAGGGCGGCTCCGTGACCGTCCTCGTGTACGACTTCGGCTGATCCCCAGACCCCCAGATCCCCAAACCCCCAGCCACCGCCGCCCGTTGGCCCGGGACAGCGTCCCGGGACAACGGGTCGGCGGCGTTGCGTCGAGTGTGTCGAGACCTCAGTGTGGGTTTACCCAGCCGTGTCGGATGGCGTAACCGCCAAGCTGCATCCGGGTCCGTACTCCGGCTATGTCCATGAGGCGGCGCAGGCGGCGGTGCAGCGTGCGCGGTGACAGGCCGAGCTGGGTCGCGGCCGTCGGGTCGGTCAGGCCGGCCAGCAGTAGCGCGAGGATCTTTCGGTCGAGGGCGGTCGGGCCTTCCGCACCGAGCTCGACGGTGGTTTCGGCTTCTCCGCCGGTGCCCGACAGCTCGAGTGGGTGGGCGGTGTGCCATACCGTCTCGAACAGCGCGTCCAGCGCATCCAGGAGACCGCTGCGGTGCAGCAGCACGGCGCCGGGCTCTCCGGCCGGTGTGACCGCGAGCGGGACGAGGCCGAGGTCGGCGTCGGCCAGCACGAGTTTCATCGGCAGCCGGTCGGCGACACGCAGTTCCACGCCGTTGCGCAGTGAATCGATCGCATCGTCGATGATGCCCGGCTCTGCCAGCACGGCCCGGTCCAGTACCGCCCGGAAGTGCACGCCGCGGCCGATGGCCACGGGTTCGGCCGTGTTCTCGTCGGGCGGCAAGGCGACGAACGGTGCGGTGATGAAACTGCGGACCTGCGTGCGGGCCGCCTGCTGCACCTGGAGGAAGCGATGGCGGATGGCGTCGACGCCCGTGACCACCTCGATCAGATCGCTGATGCTGCTCCCGGTCATCCCCGCCCGGTGTTCCTCGGCGAAGGCCACCAGTGCCTGCTCGGCCATGCGCAGCCCGTCTCGGCGCTGGCTGATGAGAGCGCCGAGCGCCATGGCCGGCGGCGCGGCGGTGAACCGCTCATCCGCCGACTTGGTCACCAGTCCCCACCCGACCAGGCGGGACAACGCCTTGTCGACGTGGGCTCGCGAGAGGACGAGCAGGTCCGCCAGCGGCACCGCGGCGGAGTTCGGAAGTCCGAGCAGCGCCCGGTAGACGCGCTCGTCATCGGGTTCGAGGCCCAGAACATCCAGCATCGGCGACCGACTCTCTTCCGCTTGCCGCAGCGGGGAGAGTATGCGCCATGGCGGCAGACCCTGAATAGTCCCTGCTGGGAGCACGTGTGGCGGGAGGGGCCCCGGGCAGTCGCCTGCCCGGGGCCCGACAGTGCGGTTCATCGCAGGCCGTATGCCCGCACGATCTCGTTCTTGACGCTGAAGCCGCTGTCCGTCTCGGCGCTCGCGCGGACCGAGAGGAAGCCGCCGGGCTTCTTGGCCGTCCTGAACGAACCCGTCCAGTAGCCGTCGGCGCCCTTGGCCAGCGTCACCTTCTGCCAGCTGGCGCCGTCGTCGTACGAGACGTCCAGTTTCACCGTGGTGACGGTGCCCGGCACGGCGCCGAGGTTCAGCGACACCGGCTTGAGCGCGATCTGCCGGGTCGCGTCGGCCTCGACATCGCCGTGCAGGTCCGACTCCAGCTTGTAGTCCAGGTTCAGCACCGAGAAGGGCTCGAAGTCGTCCGAGTCGACGGTGTCCGACATGAACGTCCACTCGGTGTGCGTGCGCGTCGACAGCCGGAAGACGTCACCGGGCCGCTCCGCGTCGAGGACGGCGCGGTAGGCGAGGTTGCCCGCCGGCACCTCCTGCCACTGCATGTCTCCGCCGACCGGGTTGTCGTGGATCAGCGTGTCGCCCTGGAAGACCTGCAGGCGGGACGGCGTCTCACCCCACGGGAGGTAGCCGCCCAGCCGCATGGCGTCGCTGGCGGAGGCCCAAGCCTGCACGTTCCAGGTCATGTAGTTGCCCCAGCGGGAGTTGTACACACCGAAGGACTCGCTCTGGCCGGGCCGGGTCGCCGGTGCGAACCAGTCCAGACGGGTGGCGCTGTCCTTGGCGTACGTGTTGTCGCCCGACACCATCACCCACGGCAGGGCTCCGTCGATGCCCTGCGCGTGGAACTCCCTCCATACCTGGCCCGGGGTCACCCACTCGGTGCGGGTGCCCGGGTGCCACTCGGGCTCGGGGAAGTTGAACGACGGGCTGAGGGTGAAGTCGGACCGGTAGCCCTCCGCCAACCGGCCGCCCGCGGCCGAGTAGTAGCGCGCGTCGACCCGGGCGAGGTCGCCCTTGGCCGGCTTGTAGACCAGGGCCCGGTCCGGCACCTGCTCCGGGTAGTCCCGGGTCAGGTCGTAGACGAAGGGCGTGTGCTCGGTCTGCTGTACGGTCAGCTTGAGTTTGCCGGCCTTGGCCATTGCGGTGAGCGTCTTGCCCGCCTCACGGTGCACGGTGGCGACCGGGATGGTCGACTCGCCGACGTACTCCATCAGGCCGCCCACCCCGTCGTTGACCACGATCAGCGCCTTCGCACCGGCCGCGACCGCCGCCTCGGTGCGCTCCTGCGGCGAGACCTTGTCGCTGCGCTCGATCACGGCGACCTTGCCCTTGGCCTTGACCTTCTCGTACTCGGCAACCGCGCCGTTGCCCGCGTGCACGGCGTCCAGCCTGTCCGTGGCGGTGCCCAGGGCACTGCCCGCCTGCACCAGAGTCTCGAAGCGGAGCCGGTCGCCCGACGTGCTCAGGCTGAGCAGCGGCTCGCCCTTGCGCCAGCGGGTGATCAGCATGAACTCGCCCTGCTTCATCGGCTCCGTCGGCGCGACGTAGACGTCGTCGTACGACGGCGGCAGCACGTACGCGCTGCGGTAGTCCATGTACGGGTCGAGGCCCTTGTAGTGGACGTTGAAGTCGACCTTGCGCTGGCGGTCCTCAGTGCGCTGCGGCGCCTCGGTCTGCAGCAGGTGTGCCTTGCCCGCGTCGAGCACCACGTCCGCGGAGCCGTCCTTGAGCACGGTCTCCGGGTCGACCAGCACGGCCAGACCCGAGCGGTCCGCCTTCTCACCGGCCACGTCGAGGTACGCCGCAACGGTGTACAGGCCGGGTGCCATGCGCATGGTGGTCGAGCCGTCGACGTACACCGACCACGGCCAGAAGTCGCCCGCCAGGTTGACCGCGACCAGCCCGGCGGTCGGCTTGCCGTCCCGGCCGACCAGCTTGATGTTCAGGTCGTACCGCTCCTCCTCCTTGAGCAGCGCCAAGGAGGTGCGGGCCACCGGCTGCCCGGTGGCTGCGTCGGTGGCCGTCACGTAGCCGGCGTGCCGGCCTGCCGAAGCGGTTTTCGGGTCACCGGTCACCGGGACGGCGGCGGCGGCGCCCGCAGGGACGGTCACCGTGGTGGCTCCCAGCGTGAACGGGCCGCCGTCGTCGGTCAGCGCCAGGTTCAGCCTGATGTCGGCGGAACCGGAGTTGGTGAAGGTCAGGTCCTTCGTGGCAGCGGCATCGCCCGGCTCGTGCGGCCACGTGTGGTTGCCGAAGAAGAGCGATCCGGTGCCCCGGACCGTGGTGCGCACGGCGGCGGCCACGTCGAGGCGCCCGGCGCCGACCTCGTACGGCGAGTACCCGCCGTCCAGCCCCTTCGCGGTGCTCATGAGGTGTTCCTTGAGCTGCGCGCCGGTCCAGTCCGGGTGCTGCTGGGCCAGGATCGCCGCCGCGCCGGCCACGTGCGGGGTGGCCATCGAGGTGCCGCTGATGGTGCGGTAGAGGCCCTGACCGCCGTCGGCCATCTCTTGCGAGCGGGCCGCGGTGATGTCCACGCCGGGCGCCGCGATGTCCGGCTTCATACCGCCGGAGTAGGCCAGCGGGCCGGTGCTGGAGAAGGACGCGAGCCGGTCCTGCTTGTCCGTGGCGGCCACGGTCAGTGCCGAGGCGGCCGCGCCCGGGGCGGAGATGCTCTCCGGGCCCGCGTTGCCGGCGGCTATCACGAACAGCGTGCCGTACTGCGCGGACAGCGCGTCGACCGTCTGCGACATCGGGTCGCTGCCGTCCGTCGGGTAGGAGTCGCCGAGGCTCATGTTGACGACGTCCGCACCGGACTCGGCGGCCCACTGCATGCCGGCCATGACCCAGGAGTCCTGGCCGTAGCCCTCCGCGCCGCCGAGCACCTTGCCGACGAACAGGTCGGCGCCGGGGGCGACGCCCTTGTTGTCGCCTCCGGCGGCGGCGCCCGAACCGACGATCGTGCCGGCCACGTGCGTGCCGTGCCCGTTGACGTCGGTGACGGCCTCACCCGGCACGAAGCTGGTCGTGCCGTCGATCAGGCCGGCGAAGTCGGGGTGGTTGACGTCGATGCCGGTGTCGAGCACCGCGACCTTGACGCCCTTGCCGGTGTACCCGGCCGCCCATCCCTCGGGCGCGCCGATCAGCGGCACGCTCTCCTTCAGGTTGGCCTTCACCCGACCGTCGAGCCACAGCTTCGCCACACCCGCGCCCAACGTCGCGCTGCCCTGCGGCGCGACGTGGGTCCAGAAGGTGCGGGCCTGCCGCTTCTCGGTGCTGAGCGCGGCACCGCGGATGCTCTTGAGGTCGCGGGTCAGCTTGCTGCCCCGGGGGGCCGTCGGCGGGGCGGCCGTACGGGACCCCGGCTGGGAGTACGTCGCGATCAGCGGCACCTCGGCCGACTTCGTGTCGTCGTAGCCCATCTCGATGAGGTCGCTGACGTTGAAGAGCCGCCGGTCCAGCTTGTCCGTGCCCAGCAGCGGCACCGCCTCGTCCGGGATGACGAACAGGTCACCCTTGATCTGCTGGATCTTTACACCGCCGACGGCGCTGTCCGGCCGGTCGACGTCGGCGGTCTGCTTGCCGTCGGCCATCGTGGTGACCGTGACGACGTCGCCGGTGACCAGGGTGACCTTGTGGGTCGACGAGGGCTTGGCGGGTGCGGTGGGCTTGCTCGGATCGGCTTGTGCGGGTGTGTGCAGAACCGCGAGTCCCGACGCCAGCAGCGGCACCGCGGTGGCGGCCGAGATCAGCTGCCAGCGCCTACGGCGGAAGGCGGAAGAGAGTGAGGGGGAGAACATGCCATGGGTCTATCGGCCGGGAACGCCGACGTGAATGCCTGACGAAGGCAAGTCCTTGCCATGGCGCGGACTTGCCAGCCGTGAACCGCGTGATTCATCACAGAGTCACACTTTTCGCGAGCCGGGGGCCCCGGCCGCGCCCGGCTCTGAGGCCGACCCGGCGGGGGCCGCCACCACCCGGTGGCGGCCCGCAGGTCAGCGCCCCTTGAGCAGGGCGCAGGCGAAGTTCTCCTGCACGGTACGCAGCCGGGCCAGCAGGGCAGGCTTGTTGCCCTTGCTGGTCTGGGTGTTGATGGAGAAGGTCAGCGAGCGCGTCCCGTCGGGGGTGGTGGCGGCGAGCTGGGTGTAGCCGGGGAAGTTTCCGCTGTGGCCGTAGAGCACACCGCAGCGGGTGGTGTATTGGAAGATCGCGAGGCCGGCGGCGTTGGTGCCGGGGCCGGCGGGCTCGGACGAGTCGCCGGGGCGGAAGGTGAGCTGTTCCTTGCGTGTCTTCTCGGACAGCAGGGCGGGGCCGCCGTAGGCGCGGATGAAGGCGCCCAGTTCCCTGGGGGTGGAGACGATGCCGCCGGAGGCCCAGATGCCGGAGACGCCGAGGGCCTCGCTGATGTCCTGCGGTTCGGCGGGCGGGAGGACGTCGTAGCCGTGCAGGTACGGCCGGGGGAGCTGGTGGCCCAGGGGCAGGCTGGTGCGGCGTAGATCCAGCGGGCGGTAGACGAGGTCCTGCAGGAGGTCCTCGTAGCGGCGGCCGGTGACGGCCTCGGCCATGAGCGCGACGGCGATGTTGTCCGAGTTAGAGTACTCGTACAGGGAGCCGGGCTCGAACAGCAGCGGCTCACCGGCCACGAAGTCGAGGAGCCTGCGCGGGTCGAAGACGTGGCGCGGGTCGGCGGCGAGGATCTCGAGGAACTCGGGGGCGGCCGAGTAGTCGGGCAGGCCGCTCGTGTGCTGGAGGAGCTGGCGCAGGGTCACCGTGTGCCAGGCCGTGGGCTGGTCGGGCAGGTGCTCGCCGATGGTGTCGTCGAGGGAAAGCCGGCCCTGGTCGACGAGCTGGAGGGCAACCGCCCCGCTGAACGCCTTGGCGATGCTGGCGATGCGCATGTGGTCGTCGGGGTGCGGCGGGCGGCCGGTGGCGATGTCGCCGACACCGGCGGTGTACACCTGGGTCCGGTTCCCCTGAGTGAGAAGGGCGATCACCCCGGGCGGGCCGTCGTCCTGGGCGACGAGCTGATCGAGCTGCTGCTGGAGGCTCTTGTCGCGGCTCGGGCCGCCGTCAGCCGGACCGGGGTCGCCGGCTGCCTGCGCGGGCTGCAGCAGCCCTCCGAGCGCGGCGGCGGCGAGGGCGGTGGCGGACAGTCCGGTGCGCAGGCGGCGTCCGCGGGCGAGGGTCGGCACGTGGGTGTCTCCTGGTGTGCGGTGGGAGGCGGGGCCGGCGAGACCCGACCGGTACATCCGCCTGCCTAGCAGCCCGCGCCCCGCACCGGGCCCACGGCGCGCACCGGCACCCCCCGATTGGCTGCGCAAGTCGCAAGCGGGCGGTGGCATGCCCTCACAGGGCCGGGACAGGGCTTGACCTCAAGTGCGGTTCAGGTTGGAGGCTTCTTCGTAGGTCGCCGGCCGCAGGGCGGCGCAGCAGTTCACCCGTAGGAGGAAGTCCCATGTCGAGCAGTGCCGTTCACAACTCCGGCCCCTCTGTGCCCGCCGCGTCCCCGGTCCGCCGCTCCGGTCTCGCCTGGTGGAAGGCGCTGGTCACCGGCGCGGTCGGCGCGGTCGTGGTCAACCTGATCGTTCTTGCCGTCGCGAAGCTGGCCGGTGCCTCGCTCATCGTCGTCGACGGCGGCGAAGCGCACCCGATCACGGTCGGGGGAGTCATCGGCGCCTCCGTCGTTCCCCTGGTCGTCGGGACGGGCGCTGCGCTCTTGATGGCCCTGTGGAAGCCGGTCTTCCTGCGGATCGCGCAGTACGTGGGAGGCGGGCTGGCACTGTTGTCGGTTGCCGGACCACTGTCGTCCGGCGCCGACGGCGGCACCGTCGCAGCCCTGTCGCTCATGCACATCACCCTCGGCGTGGCCGTCGTCACCACCCTGGAACTGCGCCGCCGCCATTGAGCTTGTCTCCACTGGTAAAGAGCCCAACCGCCGGCGGGCCGCTTGGCGTGCACGGCAGCGGATACGGGGATCAGAGCCAACCGCGGCGCTGGGCCTGGAGGGCGAGCTGGAAGCGGGTCGTGGCGCCCAGGCGGGCCATCAGGACCTCCACACGGCGGAACAGGGTACGGCGGCTGATGCCGAGTTCGCGTGCGATGTCCTCGTCCGACACCCCGCCCGCGAGGAGTGTGAGCATGCGCCGGTCGGCGGGCAGCGGGCGCTGCGGTGGGACGGCGGCGCCCCGCGGGGGCGGTGTGCGGGAGGCGTACAGCGGCAGCGCGCTCTGCCAGGTCTGCTCGAACAGCGCCACCAGCGCCGAGAACAGCCCGCACGGGCGGACGATGAGCAGGGTGTGGTGCACATCGACCTCGTGGATCGACAGGGAGACCAGCGCGCACGCGTCGTCGATGATGATCAGCTTCACCGGAACCGCGTGCACGACCCTGGCCTGCTCGCCGGCGGCGATGCACGGCTCGATGCTGCGGCTGAAGTTGCCCGGGTACTCCAGCGACTCCCGGGAGTACACCACCCGCTGGGTCACGCCCCGGGCGAGGGTGGCGAGGGCCTCGTCGGTGGCGGTGGGAATCGGGAAGTACGGCGGGGAGTCGAACTGGCGGATCTGTCCGCAGGCACCCGCCCAGGCCTGGCGCAGGCGGGGGCCGATGTCCTCTCCCGTGACCACCTCGACCAGGTCGTTCTTGAACGCGGCCGGACGGCGGCGGCGGAAGGTGTCGAAGGCCCCGGCGACGGTGATGCACGAGGCGTCGAGTTCGGCGGCCCGGAGGCGGCCGAGGAACTGCAGGCCGGCGGCTGGTGGCAGGGGGGCCACCGCCTCGCCGTCGCCGGTTGCCGCGCTGCCCAGCCCTGCTTCGACCAACTCCTCGTACGCAGACGCCAGTTCGTGCTCGTCCAGGCCGGTGGCGGCGCCGAGCTCGGGCAGTCGTACGGGCGCCAGCTCCAGCAGGGCCAGATAGAGCCGGACCGCCCCGGCGCCGATGCCCAGTCTTCGCAGCGCCTCGCCGACTTCCCCCGTCGCCATGGTCGGCAAGGTACCAACGCGGTGCGGCGGCCGCACCACCTCGACCGGAAAAGGCCCGGTGGTGGTGCGACCGCGCGGGGACCACTTGCGCGCGGTGCCGGGCCCGGCTCGGCCCGGCCCGGGATCAGTAGTCGATCGTGTTGTGGTACAGGCAGGACAGGGCGCCCGCACCCACGTCGTGGCCGTCGGCGGTTCGGTGGCTCCAGAACTGGCTGAAGGTACCGGAGACATGGCCGAGGAAGGTGCTCCACAGCGGCCCCGCCGGGTTCTCCGCGCAGGTGTCACCGGGCTCGTTCGCGGTGTCGGACAGGTCGATCATCGCGCCGAGGACCCGGCCCTCGACCGTATCGCCGTTGTCCCAGCCGGTGGTGCCCCAGGTCGGTCCCTCCAGGTCCTGGGTGCGGCCGCCGGGCCAGCGGAAGGTGGGATCGCCGAGCGCCACGACGCCGAACCAGGTGGCGAAGCCCTCGGTCCAGGCGCAGCCCGCCGAGCTGGTCTTGGTGATGTAGTGCGGGCTGCAGTTGGGGGAGGAGGGGAAGGCGTCCTCGTAGACGTCGTCCATCATGGCGTGGCCGAACTCGTGCAGTACGAGCACGGGGGCGTCGGGGTCCGCGGCGGCGAGGTGCACGGCGTTGCCCTGGAGCGAGTAGTACGTGCCGTCGGTGGAGTCCGGCGCCCAGTTGACCAGGCCGCGGCGGCAGGCGGTGTCCCGGGCGTCCCAGCAGTTGCCGGGCTTCCAGTTCCATCCCGTGTTGATCGTGTCGAAGGCCTCGACCCCGCGCATCAGCGCCGCGTCGGCCGGCTGGAAGGCACCGATGCCGGTGGTGGAGCCGGTGGGTACGTTGGCGCGGACCGGGGAGGCGAAACGATACGGCTGGCGGGACTTGCCGTTGCGTATCACCCAGTGCTGGTTCTCGGTGGCGAACTGGACGTAGACGTCCTGGCCGCCGCCCTCCTCATCCGTGTTGTCGAAGCAGAGCGTGAAGCCGCCGTCGGCGCCCGTGAGACCAGTGGTGAGGAGGTCGTCCGCGCCGCGCGCGTCGTCGTCGTAGACGGCCACACGGGCGTTGGCGGAGACCCGGGTGACGCCGCCGTGGTCGACGTAGTTCCACGAGCCCGTCGCACAGGCCGTACCCGCCGCGGCCGCCGGCGCCGCCGGGCCGGGGTCCGGCTCGGCGGGGCGGTGGGCGAGGCCCGGGCGGGCGCGGCTCGCGCCGGCGGCCGCCGGGGTCGCGGCGCTGACGCTCCCGACCGGGATGCCGAAGGCCGACTGGCGTGCGCCGACCGTGAGGAACACGCTGCCCGAGTCGGTGTCCGCCGGGTCCGCCGCCGACGTGACGGTGGCGCGGATGCCGGCCGGCCCCTCGGCGACCGCGCGTACGGTGCCGCTCAGCCGCCACGGACGCTGCTGCCCAGCCCGGCCGGTGCCCTCGGCCCGGTGCACGCGGCCGCCCTGGACGGGGACGAGCGAGGCGGACGTGGAGGTGCTGAGCCCGGCGGGCGCGGTCACCCATTCCAGACCGGCGGGCAGCTGGACGTCCAGTCGTACGTCCGTGTCGCCACCGATGGTGCCCACCTCGATGTCGAGCCGCGCCGAACCGCCGAGGACGGGGGCCTCGGACAGGTGCAGCGTGACGGCCAGGCAGTGGCCGCGCTCGTCGGTGCGGTCCGCGTACGTCTGCGCGGTCGGCCGGCATCCGGCGGCGCCGCCGGGCGCGGCCGCGGCCGGACTCCCGCCGGGCACACCGGCGAGCGCCAGCAGCAGGCCGCACACGGCGGCGCGCACCGCGGTGCGGCCGGGGCTCAGCCGGCGGTGGTGTCTACGACTCTGGTGCATGGGGGTCCTCTCCAGTCGGGGAACTCGCTGCGGCAGCGCGTTCTACCGGATCCGGACCCCGCGCGGTGGCCGATCAGTGTCACCGGCGCGGATCGGCACATCCCGCAAGGTGAAAGCACGCCAACCTGGTTGGCGTGGCTGTGGGACTGCGGGTCAGCGGAGGCCCCCGCGGTGCATGTGTCGTTGCTGCCTCGGGCCGCCTTGGTGATTCACAACTGGCCCAGGGGCCGGGCCCGTTGCGGATGCCCGAGTACTATCCGAACGCATGATCATTCGTAGGGAAGACGGGTACGAAGTCGATGTCGATCCACGCCGCCTCGACGTGGACCTGGTGCACCACTGGCTGTCGACCGATGCGTTCTGGGCTCTCGGCCGCAGCCGGGCAACGGTGGAGCAGTCCATCCGAGCGTCTGTCAACTTCGGCGTCTATGACGCGGACGGGGCGCAGGTCGCCTATGCGCGTGTCGTGACCGACCTGGCGACCTTCGCATGGCTCTGCGATGTCTATGTCGACCAGGCTCATCGCGGCAAGGGCCTGGGCACATGGTTGGCCGCGGCGGTCCGGGACCATCTCGCCCCCTACGCGCTGAAGCGCGTGCTGCTGTCCACGCTCGACGCCCACGGCGTCTACGCCAAGGTGGGCTTCGTGCCCTTTCCCGACCCCGACAAGTTGATGATCATGAGCTTCGCGCCCTGACTTCGGCGGAGTGGGCCGCTCCGAGGCACCCGGCCGGCCAGGAGCGGCTCGCGAGGGCGACGACATCGCCGGCGGCGTTGCGGCGGCCCCCGAACTGCCCCTGGCCTATGGCCCACCGCCGTCGGTCAGACGGTGGCCGGGGTGTTCTTCAGGCATTCGATCGTGTAGTCGCCGGTGGATTCGTCGACGGTCACGCCGTGGGCTTCGCTGCGGAAGCCCGGGAAGACCTCGTCGAAGGCTTCGAGGGCGCGGAGGTAGCGCAGCACGGGGCTCATGGCGGGGCCGAGGGATTCGCCGGGCATCAGGACCGGAATGCCCGGCGGAGTGACGGTGACCATGGCGGCGGCGATCCGGCCCGCTGCGTCACTCAGGCGTACGCGTTCGGTCCCTCCGCGGATCAGCTGCCGGTAGCACGCCTGTGGTGGCAGGACCGGTTCGGGCAGCTGCTGGAAGGCGGCGTCGAGCGCGGAGACGAGCTCGGCCCGGGTGAGGTGCTCGTGCATCTCCTGGCACAGTCCGCTCAGCGTGGCGCCCGCGTACCGGCGCGGGTGGCGGGCGACCAGTTCGGGCAGGACCTGGTCCAGCGGGGCGTTCGCATCGTAGAGGGCCTTGAAGTCCATCAGGGCGTCGAGCAGCGTGCCCCACTTGCCCTTCGTGATGCCCATGGAGAAGAGGACGAGCGTGCTGTAGCTGTCCGTCTTCTCCACGACGATTCCCCGCCCCGCGAGGTACGCGGTGAGGATCCGTGCCGGAATCCCCCACTCCGCGACGTGGCCCGCGGCATCGACACCCGGGCAGGTGAGCGTGACCTTGACGGGGTCGAGCATGCAGTAGCCGTCTTCCAGCCCGGGGAAGCCGTGCCAATCGGCGCCCGGTTCCAGCCGCCAGCAGGCCGCGTCGCGGCCGAGGAGCGCGGCCGGGGCGTCGGCGAAGGGGATCGGCTCGCCGCCGTCCGGATCGGGGACCGTCTCGGGCTGCCAGACGCGGAAGAACCAGGCCGGACGGTCACCCGCGTTCGCGATCCGGCGGCCGGTACGGACCACGGCCTGACGGAAGCGGACTGCCTCGCTCACGGCCTCGTCGATCAGCCACTGCCCCTGCGGGCCGTCCATCATCGCGGTCGCCACGTCCAGGGACGCGATCGCGGGATACAGCGGCGATGTGGTGCCGTGCATCATGAACGCCTCGTTGAAGCGCTCGTGCTCGACCGGGGCCCTGGGCGCGGAGCGGACGTGAACCATCGCCGACTGCGAGAGGGCGGCGAGGAGCTTGTGAGTGGACTGGGTGGCGAACACCGTCGGCCGCTGCGGCCCGTCGAACGTCTCGGGGCCGACCGCCATGCCGTACCGGCCGGCGTACAGGGGGTGGAAGCGCGCGTACGCGAACCACGCTTCGTCGAAGTGGAGCCGCGGCGCGCTCGGCGCCAGCGCCCGGGCGACCTGGAGCGTGTCGTAACACAAGCCGTCATAAGTGGAGTTGGTGACGACCGCATATTGGGCCTCGGAGGAAACCGCGTCGGCCGTCAGGGGGTTGGCGGCGATCCGCGACGCCACGGCCGCGGCTTCGGTCGCGTGCGGCGGAAGAGGACCTGCCAGGCCGTATCCGTTGCGGGTCGGCACGAGGTAGACCGGGCGCGCCCCGGAGATCACGAGGCCGTGTAGCACCGACTTGTGGCAGTTGCGGTCCACCAGCGCGATCTCGTCGGCGGTCACGCAGTAGTGCCCCACCATGCGGTCGGCGGTCGAGTCGCCGTGCAGCACGAAGTACGTACGGTCGGCGCCGAAGACCCGGGCGGCGTTGCGTTCCGCTTCACCGATCGGACCGCTGTGCTCGAACAGCGAGCCCAGTTCCTCGACCGAGATCGACAGGTCGCTGCGGAAGAGGCGCTCGCCGAAGTAGTCGAAGAAGACCCGGCCGACGGGAGATTTGAGGAACGCGACGCCGCCGGAGTGCGCCGGTGTGTGCCAGGAGTACTCGTGCGCGTCGTCGAAGCGGCGCAGTGCCTTGAAGAACGGCGGCAGTACGTTCTCCTGGTAGGTGCGGGCGGCGCTGACGACCCGGCCGGCGATGAAGGGCGCAGTGTCCTCCAACGGCCACACGTAACCCACCACCGTTTCCGACACCCACAACGGCAGCCGCTCCAAGGCGTGGTCGGATTCGTCGGCCATGACGAGGAACACCGGCAGGTTCTTGAACCTCCGCCCGATCCGGCGCAACACCGCCGCGCCGCCGCCGTCCTCGCCCTCACCGCCGCCGGCCCCCGGCAGGTCCCAGGCCACGACCGCCGCCGAGAGCCCCGCCTCCGTCTGCAGGGCCGCCTGCGCGTCACGGTCGCTGCGCGCCCAGCGCACCTCCAGGCCGCGGTTCTCCAACTCCTTCCCGACGCGCCGGAGTTGCTCGGTGCCGGCACCACCTCCCAGGGGATCCTCGCGCAGAGCCAGCAGGACGGTGCCGTTCGCCATGAGATCTCACTTCCGTGATCGGTTGCCGTGCGCAGGCCAGTATCCGGCGCCGAAAACGAGACTCTCCGGGAATCGACACCAGACCACCCTTAAGAGGGTCAAGGGGGGCCGAGTCGTTTTAAAGCCCCCGGTGTATAGCGGAGATATCGGGCCGATGCGGGTGCGGTGGAGGCCGTGGTCCACCACCAGAAGCCGGGTGAGGCCGGCAGGCGGCGCGCGCTCTGGTGATGGCAGGGGCGTCCGGCATCATCGCCCCTCAGTCGAGCGCACGGAAACAAGCCGCTTCCCACGCCTATCGCGAGGGTGTCGATCACTGCTACAAGTGTGACGCTTCAACAACTCCTGATCCCCACAACGCACCAAGGAGTTACTTGTCATGTACACGTCTAAATTGGGGCGGGTTTTACCCGTCCTGGCGGCCTTGGCGGCCGCCACCCTGGGGCTGGCCCAGCCCGCCTCCGCCGCTGCGGCAGCGGGGGAGCGGTACGTCGCTCTCGGCGACTCCTACTCCTCCGGGGTGGGCGCAGGCAGCTACCTGTCCGACAGCGGCAGCTGCCAGCGCAGCAGCAAGGCCTACCCGTCCCTGTGGGCGGCGGCCAACGCCCCGGCCTCGTTCACCTTCACCGCCTGCTCCGGCGCGACGACCGGTACGGTCAAGAGCAGCCAGCTGACCCCGCTCAACAGCACCACCACCCTCGTCAGCGTCACCGCCGGCGGCAACGACGTCGGGTTCGCGAACGTCATGCAGACTTGTGTTCTGCAGAGCGAAGCCACCTGCGTCAACGCGGTCGACAACGCCATTGCACAGGTCAACAGCACTCTGCCCGGAAGCCTTTCGTCCCTCTACGGCACCATCCGCAGCAAGGCCCCGCAGGCTCGTGTCGTCGTGCTCGGCTATCCGCGCTTCTACCAGTTGAACGGCAGCTGCATCGCCGGGCTCAGCGAGACCGAGCGCGCGGCCATCAACCGGGGCAGCGACGCCCTCAACGGCATGCTCGCAAAGCAGGCCGCCGACGCGGGGTTCTCCTACTCCAGCGTCGTGGACGAGTTCACCGGCCACGAGATCTGCTCGAGCGCCGCCTGGCTGCACAGCGTTTCGGTGCCCGTCTCCAACAGCTACCACCCCACGGCCACGGGCCACTCCGGCGGCTACCTGCCGGCTTTCCGCTCCGCCGTCTGATTCCCCCGGACCGCACTACCGGGGTCTTCTGCACCAACGAGTCGACGCGGGTAGACCTCACGGTCCACCGCTCAGCAGCGCCACCCCTGTCCGCACCCACCCGCCGAAGTCGGCACCAGGAGGAAAGCCCGTGAAGTCTCCGCAAGCCTCCAGCGGCCACCAGGCCCGCGACACGGCCCCCACCCGCAGGCGGGGAACCGCACTGCGCTCGGTCCTCACCGCCCTCGCCCTCGTCCTCGGCGCGCTCTTCGCACCCGGCGTCGGCGTCCTCACCGGCGCCACCGACGCGCACGCGGTCACCAAGATCAGTCACGCCACCGCGACGTCGATGTTCCGCAGCTCCGGGATCACCTGGTCCTCGTCCGGCGGCTGCTCCGACCGCAACAACCCGACCTGTACCTCCTTCGAGCAGCTCAACCTCGCCTCGGCGAAGGGCGCCCAGACCCTCAAGAGCGCCAGCGGCTGCGCCCTCAACATCACCGGTGGCACCGAGACCGGCCACGCCGGCGGCACGTACTCGCACTGGAACGGCTACAAGCTCGACTACAGCAAGTACACCTGCATCGGGAACTACATCAAGAACACCTTCACGTACATCGGCGTACGCGGTGACGGCGCCCCGCAGTGGAAGTCCGGCTCCGGCAACATCTACGCCGACGAGGGCAACCACTGGGACGTGACGTACTACAACTGCGGCGGCTGCTGAGCCCGAGCCGCCGAGCAGGGGTGGCGGTCTGCCCGGACCTCAGGTCCGGGCGGACCGTACGCCAGAAACCCCAGGGACGACGACACGGCAATCCGGAGCGGCCTCCGGTTCGTCGAACAGGCCTGCGCCACCGCACACGCCCGTCTCGGGAACGGTGAGCTCGACGCGCTCGGCCGCTTCCAGGTCGCCGGCGAGGGCGGCGGATGGAACGCACCTGCTCGTAGCCGGTCATGGCCAGGATGGTCGGGTCGCGGCCGTGGGACTTCATGCCGGAGCGCTCTGCCCTCTTGCGGTGCCGCCACCAGCGGCCCCCGGACGCCCCCTGTCCGGGGCCCCGCCGCCCGCTACTCGCGGGTCGGTGAGTCGGAGCCGAAGTCGGCGTCCCGTGTCCGCTGTGCGCGGTGCTCGATGAGGCGGCGGAAGCCCGCCAGTGCGTACCGCTCCCCGGTGGAGGAGCCGGGGCCGGGGATGCCGGCGACCTTGGCCATGAGCTGCTGCGGCTGGGGCTGCCAGCCGACCGCCAGGACCCGCAGGCCCAGGCACTCCGCGCGCCGGTGCAGGTCCAGGAGGTGGAGCAGGCCGGCGGAGTCCATGGACGCCACGCCGTGCAGATCGAGCATGAGGTCCCGCGTGTCGACGGCGACGTCGTCCAGTGCCTGCTCGAGCGCCGCCCCCGCGTCCTCGTCGAGTTGGCCGCCGACGCTGACCAGGACGGAGCTGCCGCAGTGCTGGACGTCCGTGGTGATCATCCGTTCTCCTTCCCCCCGAAGGCACCGAGCCCGCGGGGCCTCCATCCTGGCCCGACGCCCACCGGCGCCGGTGCAAGGCGCGCTGACGCCAGGCCTCTGGCGTGACGCGGGCCGGGGCGGGGCCGCATCGCGCGCCGGTTCGATGCGCGTCGGCATCAGGGGCGCTGACCCAGGTACCGCGTTTCGTTCTCACCGGCATCCGCCGTACCGATGTTCCCCGAGGCCGGTGCGCAACGGGTTGCCCACCTGAGCAGAACCCGGGCGCGTGTGGTGCAGCGCCTGGTCCCCGACTTCCCCGTCGCCTCGATCGACGACCCGGCCTTGCTGCAGATGCCGGCCGAGCCGGCGGCGCCCTCTTCCCGTGAATTCCTGCGGCGTGCTGCCCGGCACCGGGTCGCTGATCAGCTGATCAGTCGATCAGCTGGCCCCCGTCAGTGCTGCGTGCGCGGCGGTGAGGATCTCCTCGGAGAGCGGGGAGTCCTTGGTGGCCCGGGCCAGGACGAGCGCGCCGAGCATGGTGCAGAGCCGGGTGATGCCGTCCTGGTCCTCGGTGGCGAGCCACTGGGCGAAGTCACGCACTCCCTCGGTGTAGACGCGGCGGGCCTCGCGCTCTCCGGGTTCGCGCGCCATGTCGCCGGCGAGTGCGGCGGCGGGGCACCCGTCCGCCGCGCCGTCCCGGTGTTCGACGGAGAGGTAGGTGTCGATCAGCGCCCGCTGGGCGGCGTCGCGCCGGCCGGCGTGCTGCTCGAGTCCGTCGTTGCGGAGCCGGGTGAGTTCGTCGAACGCGTGAGCGGTGGCTTCGCCGACGAGCGCCTCCTTGGAGGCGAACTGCTTGTAGAAGCCGCCGTGGGTCAGTCCGGACGCCTTCATGAGGTCGGCGACGCTGACGTGGGTGCCCTGCTCCCGGAACAGCCGGGACGCGGTTTCCACGACCCGTCGGCGGTTCTCCTCCGCCTGTGCCTGCGATACGCGGCCCATGAGGCACTCCTCCCGGTTGGATGTCGCTTGCAATCTATTCTAGACTGTGATTTAGATTGTACTCGTAATCTAATCGCGCGGGCCGCTTGGCGCCCACGACGCACGGAGTGGACATGGAACTGAAGGACGCGGTCGCGGTGGTCACCGGCGCCAACCGGGGGCTCGGGCGGCATCTGGCCGCTCAGCTCGTGGAGCGCGGAGCGAAGGTGTACGCGGCGGCCCGCCGCCCGGAGACGGTGGACCTGCCCGGCGTCGTCCCGCTGCGGCTGGACGTGACGGACGAGGAGTCGGTTCGGGCCGCGGCGCGTACCGCGTCCGACGCGACGCTGCTCGTGAACAACGCGGGCATCTCCACCGCCACGCCGCTGATCGCGGGCGGCCTGGACGCGGTGCGCCTGGAGATGGAGACGAACTTCTTCGGCCCGCTCGTCGTGACCCGGGCCTTCGCCCCCGTCATCGAGGGCAACGGCGGCGGCGCCGTGCTCAACGTCCTGTCCGTCCTGTCCTGGCTGCATCCGGCCGGCCTCGGGTCCTACGCCGCGGCCAAGGCCGCGGCATGGGCGCTGACCGGCGCGGCCCGGGAGGAACTGGCGCCCCGCGGCATCACCGTCTCGGCGCTGCATGTCGCATACATGGACACCGACATGGCGGCGGGCGTCCCCGCCGATCAGAAGACCGCCCCCGCCGACGTCGCCGCGCAGGCCCTGCACGGTATCGAGACGGGCCTGCCCGAGATCCTCGCCGACGAGACCACCCGGTACGTCAGGCAGAGCCTGGCCGCCTCGCCGAATGCGGCGTGAGGCACGCCCCGCCGCAGCTCTTCCTCGTGCCGATTTCCCGGAGCAAGGACACCTGATGCGTTACACGACCTTCGGACACCGGA
Organism: Streptomyces sp. LARHCF249; assembly: GCF_052871255.1. Lineage (NCBI taxonomy): Bacteria > Bacillati > Actinomycetota > Actinomycetes > Kitasatosporales > Streptomycetaceae > Streptomyces > Streptomyces sp. LARHCF249. Next base: position 270,451 of record NZ_JBIXJQ010000001.1, on the reverse strand, counting down.
CCGGACTGCGCGTGTCCGAGTACGCGCTCGGCACGGCCAACTTCGGCACCGGCTGGGGTGCAGGCGCCGAGCCGGACGAGGCCCGCCGCATGTTCGACCGGTTCGCCGAAGCCGGCGGCACCTTCCTCGACACCGCGGACACCTACCAGTTCGGCGAGTCGGAGGAACTGACGGGCAGGTTCATCGCCGCCGACCGGGACCACTTCGTCCTGGCGACCAAGTTCACCCTCGGGGCCGCGCCGCAGCCGAGCGTCTCCAGGACGGGCAACAGCCGCAAGAACATGGTCACTTCGGTGGAGGCCAGCCTGAAGCGCCTGGGCACCGACTGCATCGACCTGCTCTGGGTGCACTTCCCCGACGAGCTCACCCCCATGGAAGAGATCCTGCGCGGGCTCGACGACCTGGCGAGGTCCGGCAAGATCCACCACGCCGCCCTGTCCAACTTCCCCGCCTGGCGCGTCTCGCGCGGCGTGACCCTCGCGGAACTCAGGAACTGGACGCCCATCGTGGGCATCCAGAACGAGTACAGCCTCGTCGAGCGCACCGCCGACCGCGAGCTCCTGACATGGCCGAGAGCCTCGGACTCGGCGCCGCCCTGTGGTCCCCGCTCGGCGGCGGACTGCTCACCGGAAAGTACCGCCGCAGCACCAAGGGGCGCCTCAGCGACCTGGGTGCGGTCATCCACACGGAGAGCACCGACCGGAAGACCGCCGTCCTCGACGCCGTCCTGGCCATCGCCGAGGAGACCGGGGCCACGCCCGCCCAGGTGTCGGTGGCCTGGGTACGGGAGCGTGCCGCCCAGTCCGCGACCTCGCTCATCCCGATCACCGGGCCGCGCAACCGCACCCAGCTCCGCGCGGCTGTCGGAAGTCAGCGCGGCGCCCCTCGGCGTTCCCCACGAGGTGATCGCCGGATCCCTGGGCGGCATCCAGGGAGGGGACGCCAGCCGCGTCATCCCCCCTGCCGTACCGGTGGGCTGACGCCTCCCACATCGGCGAGCGAGGGCCCCCAAGAACAGACAGAAACACGCAAGGTGTCTCGTACTGGGATAAGCCCAGGATGGACAGAGATCCCCGCCCCACCCGGACGGGCAACGGAGACGACGATGAAGACCTTCATGATCGAGCGGTACGGCGACAAGGCCGGCGTGCGCGCCGGCGAGATGCCCGACCCGCAGGTGGGCGCCGACGACGTCCTGGTCCGGATCCACGCGGCGAGCGTCAACCCGCTGGACCTCAAGATCCGCGACGGGGAGTTCAAGGCGATCCTGCCGTACCGTCTCCCGCTCATCCTGGGCAACGACCTCGCCGGGGCGGTGGTCCAGGTGGGATCGGCGGTCACACGGTTCGCGGTGGGCGACGAGGTCTACGCCCGGCCCGACAAGGACCGCATCGGCGCGTTCGCCGAACTCATCGCCGTCCACCAGGACGACGTGGCGATCAAACCGGCCACGCTCACCATGGAGGAGGCAGCGTCCCTCCCGCTGGTCGCCCTGACCTCGTGGCAGGCGCTGGTCGAACGTGCACAGGTGCAGCCAGGTCAGAAGGTCCTGATCCACGCGGGCTCCGGCGGCCTCGGCACCATCGCCGTCCAGCTGGCGAAGCAGCTGGGCGCGCACGTGGCCACCACCGCGAGCACCGCCAACGTCAACCTGGTGAAGGAGCTCGGCGCGGACGTCGTCGTCGACTACAAGAAGCAGGCGTTCGAGACGCTCCTCCACGGCTACGACGTCGTCCTGGACAGCCTCGGCGGCGAGACGCTCGAGAAGTCCCTGCGGGTACTCAAGCCCGGCGGGAAGGTCATCAGCGTCGCAGGCCCTCCGGACGCGGCCTTCGCCCGCGAGCTGGGCGCGAACCCGATCCTCCGACTGGCGATGAGCGCGCTCAGTTTCACGACCCGGCGCCGCGCCAAGCGCCGCAACGTGACGTACTCGTTCCTGTTCATGAGGGCCAGCGGCGACCAGCTGCGCACACTCACGCCGCTCATCGACGCCGGGAAGATCCGTCCCGTCGTCGACCGGGTCTTCCCATTCGATCAGACCCGCCAGGCCATGGAGTACGTCGAGAAGGGCCGGGCGAAGGCCGGCAAGGTCGTCGTCACGATGAAGTGAGGACAGACCCTCCGGAACGAACGGTGAGGACCTCCCAGGCAACGAGAAGATTCCCCCCCCCGCACCCCCCCCGCACCACCACCCACCCCCCGCTACCGCTAGGACCCGGTCATGAGCGCACCGCGGAGTTCCCCCGCCCCCACCCCCTCGTCGTACCAGAGCGCGCCGACCCGTTCCGTGTCCGTGCACGGCGTCGACTTCGTCTACCGGGAGCTCGGTCCCGGGGACGACGTACCGCTGGTCCTTTTCAACCACCTGGCCGCGGTCCTGGACAACTGGGATCCCCGCGTCATCGACGGACTCGCCACCCGGCGGCGAGTGATCACCTTCGACAACCGCGGAGTCGGTGCGTCGGGCGGCTCCACGCCCGACACCATCGAGGCGATGGCCCGCGACGCGGTGCTGTTCATCCGGGCCCTCGGATTCGAGCGGGCCGACCTCCTCGGCCTGTCGATGGGCGGCTTCATCGCCCAGGTCATCGCAGCAGAGGAACCGCACCTCGTACGCAAGATCCTCCTCGCGGGCACCGGCCCCGCCGGAGGCCCCGGCATCGACAAGGTCACGGCACTCACCGTCCGCGCCGCGCTGAAGGGCGCACTGACGCGGAAGGATCCGAAGCAGTACCTCTTCTTCACCGACAGCGAGGGCGGCCGACGGGCGGGCCGCGCCTTCCTGGAACGGTTGGGGGAGCGCACGCACCACCGCGACACCGCCATCTCGCTGTCGTCGTTCCGCGCCCAGCTGAAGGCCATCCACCGGTGGGGCCTCCAGGAGCCGGCCGACCTGTCGCGCATTCACCATCCGGCCCTGGTGGCGAACGGCGAGAGCGACCGGATGGTGCCCAGTGAAAACACCCTCGACCTGGCCGCGCGACTGCCCCGGGGTGAACTCGTACCCCTCTACCCCGACGCCGGCCACGGAGGGATCTTCCAATACCACGACGAATTCGCCGCGCAGGCGCTCGAATTCCTCGAACGGTAGCGGGGTCGCAGCTTGAGCGTCGCGGGGGTGGCATCCCGCAGAGCGGGCCGGTATCGGCTTGAATGGGTTGCCGACGCCGCAGTGCTGCCACAGTCGCCGTATCGCATGGGAGGTCGCCTTGACCGAGTTCGATCGGCGGGCGGAACTCCGCGACATCAGTGGCATCGAGGTCACACAGTCGATCCAGTAATACGGACACGTGGGCACAGTGGTCATCCGACGCAGGCGCCACCTGGAACGGTCTCGCCGTCGGCCTGTGCAGCGGGCAGGCTCTTCTCGGCCTCGTGGGCTTACCCGATGGTGAGGTGCTCATCCGGCTGCTTGTCCATGACGGGGTTGCCACCACGACGTCGGAGCCGGTCCGCTGGCTGTTGGACGGCCGGAAGGTGGGTGAGGGCCTGGAGGGCTCCGTCGCGAATGCGGAGCGGCCCGGCTGCTCGCCAGGGGCGAGGACGGAAACCCAAGTCGGGGCCCCGTCCCGGACGTCGCGGCCCAGGTGTCGAACGGCCGGTCCGGGGAGGGGCCATCCACGTGATGAGGACGTATGTCACGTCAATCACGACAAGGTCCACCTATTCGCCCGTATACGCCTGACTCTCCTGCCAGAGTCCTTCCAGGCGCCTCACGCCGGCACGCCGGTACAGGCGCCGTACGCATGAACGCGGCACGCGGGAGGGCGCTATGAACACCAGTCAGCGAATTTTTGCAGCCCTACTTGTCACCGCGACCACGGGGTCGCTCGTCCTCGGGGCCGCAGCCGTCGTCTCGGCGGCCGAGGGGCCGGACGACGCCGGCAGGCGGACCGCGGCAGTAGTGGAATCCGCCACGGGCGCCGAAGCCGTTGCCCGGGTCCCGGGGGAGGGCGTGAGCGTGCCGCCCAATGCGGCCGGCACCGTCGAGGCGAGGACAGCCGACGGGGGATCGGTATCGATCAGCCTGCCTCAGACCAAGAACGTGCCGGGCAGGAAGGCGGGCAAGGGCACCACCGTCTACCCGGGCGCCGCACCGTCCACGGATCTGGCCGTGCAGGCCACTCCGGAAGGCGGAGTGCGGGCATTGGCCGTCCTCAAGGACAAGACCGCACCGCGCGAGCAGCGATACGCCCTCGCGCTTCCGAACGGCGCCAGCCTGATGGCGACGGACACCGGGGCGGTCGTTGCGGTGGCCCGGGACGGCAAGGCCCTGGGCGGGTTCGACGCGCCGTGGGCGAAGGACGCCAACGGCAAGCCCGTACCCACCAGCTACCGCATCGAGGGCAACATCCTCGTCCAGTCGGTGCGGACCACCGACTCCACAGCGTTCCCCGTCGTCGCCGACCCCAAGTGGCTGGACGAGGCGGCCAAGGGGGCCACCGCCGGGATGATCGGCGGATGTGTGGGCGGTGCCATCGCCGGGGGAGCCGGATGCCTCCCGGGCGCCGTCGCGACAGGTGTGGCCGGGGGCGTCGCCGGAGCGATCAGCGGCCTTCTCGGCCGATAGCGGCGCCGCTTCTCTGATCCCGGACGACGTGACCTGTGAGGAGTACCGCAATGACAGATGACCTGGAGAGTCGCTACCCCGGCGCTGAACGGAATATCACGCTGGCGGTGCTGGGCGGACTGGGGGTGGTCCTCGGTCTCCGCCTGGGCGACCAGTCCTTCGTGGCCAGCGCCCTGTGGGGACTGGCCGGAGGGATCGCCGTGGTGCCGGTAGTCATCGGTGCCACCCGAGTCGCCCGCTTCGTGGCCAGGCGGCGATTCACGCGCTGACACGACCGAGACCCGTCCAGGCCTCACACCCGTCGAGGCCGATGCCGGGAGTGGACCGGTCTCGATTGACGGAAGGGCCGGAGGCATCGGAACGGAACCCTGACCCGGCGTCCCTGGTTTCCTGCCCGTGCTGCTGAGCACACTGTCGGCATGGGGGAACGGAAGCGCGGAGGCCGCAGGCGTCCATCGAACGACTGGCTCGTCGTGGTGGGCGGGTTGGGCCTCGCCGTCGTGGGTGCGGGTGCGTGGGCTGCCGGGCAGCTGGCCAGAGGTGGCCAGGACCCTGCCGACACCTCCTCCATCGTTTCGATGGTGGTCTCGGTGGCCGGCCTCCTCGTCGCGGTGGTCGCCCTGCGCACGGCGATCCTCACCCTGCGGCAGCCGGACGACGCCCGCAAGCTCGCCGAGGGGGCCGCCGATACGCTCAAGGACAAGACCGCGGGCGAAGCACGGAAGACCCTGGCCAAGATGGTGGGCGATACCGGTGTGCGGCTCAACCTGACCTACGTTCGCCGCCCTTACGACCGTCTCGCCGGCACCGCGCCCCCGTACGGGCAACTGAAGGCGGACGAGAGCGGCCAGGTGCCCGGCATCGCCTCCTACTACCAGCAGGTCTCGACCGGCCGCCTGGTCATCACCGGGCCACCGGGCGCCGGCAAGACGGTCCTGTCACTTCAACTTCTGGTGGACCTCGTCCGCCTGTGGGCCCCCGGCAAGCCGGTACCCGTGAGGTTGTCGCTGGCGGAATGGAGCACGGACGTGCCGTTCGAGGAGTTCCTGACGGAGCGCCTGATTGAGGAGCACGCCGTGACACCGGTCCGGGCCGACTGGATCGTGGAGCACGGCCTGCTGGTTCCCATCCTGGACGGCCTGGACGAGATGGACCCCGGTTTGACCGGCGTGGACGGCACCCCGCTGTACGACGAGCACGGCCGGCAGCTGCCCGATCCCCGGGCACCGCGTGCCCTGGCCGCGCTGAAGGCCCTGAACAAGTACGGCGACATCGCCCCTGGCCGTCCTCTGATCCTGGTTTGCCGCACGAACCACTACGACGCCCTGCCGACGGGCCAGCGCCTGTGGCACGCGACGGCCATCGACATCGAGCCGATCGGCCGCGCGCACGTCGCGGCGCACCTGGCCAGTCTCTTCGATGACGACCCGCGATGGCGGACCTTCCTCCATGACCTCCCGGCGCACTGGACCGGCGTACTGGGCCGGGCGCTGTCCACCCCGTGGTGGCTCTTCCTCGTCCAGTCCGTCTACGCCCAGGGCGACGACCCAGCCCACCTGCTCACCTACACCACGGAACCGGAACTGAAGGACCACCTGCTGTCCCGATTCATCCCGGCCGTGGTGGCCCAGCGGGGCGGCGGGTACGAACCGGACAGGGTCCGGCACTGGCTCGGGACCATCGCCCGGCATCTTCAGGCCGGCCCGGACGGCGTCGAACGCGTCGATATCCACCGGCAGCGGCTGTGGTGGATCGGCGGTGAGGCCCGTGTACGGGCCCTGGACGCCGCGACGGTCGGCCTGCTGTTCCTGCTGCTGGTCCCAGCGGTGCTGGCCAGCGGGCTGCCGGACCCGCGGGCGATGGTCGCCACCGTGTGTCTGGCCGCCGCGTTCACGGCGTTCGAGGTCTTCCGGTACTGGGCCGATCCGGCGTGCGTGGCATGGGGCCGCGTGTTCTCCGGGGCAACCACTACCTTTGCTCTCGACGGGCTGATAGGGGGCTTCGTGTTCGCGGCACTGGGCGCCGTGGCCGCGCTGCCCGTGGCGTGGCTCCTGTCGGCCGTCGGACTGGACCGGATGCTGGTGTTCTTCCCGCTGGCCGTGGCCTACTGGGCGGTCTGGTGGGGCATCAGCATCGTGATCGGCTCCGGCATCACGGAGGCCCATGTCGCGAGGCGCTCACGCGACACCAACACCGCCGTGCGGTGGCAGTACGTCTTCCGGGGCGACCTGATCGTCGGCTTCTTCACCGCCGTCGTCACGGCGGTCTCCGTATGGGTGGCCTGGTGGGTGATGTCGCTGTCGGACCTGCTCCACGTCGGTCCCGCGCCCGGTGTTGACCTGATCTTCATGGGCGTCCTCGCCGGCGCCATGCAGTGGGTGCAGGTGTTCGGCGGGGGTCGACGGTACGGGGTCTTCATGCTGTGCCTGCGCCGCGGCGCGCTGCCGCTCAAACTCGGCCAGTTCCTCGACTGGTCCTACAAGGGCGGCCTGCTGCGCACGTCCGGTGGGGCGTACCAGTTCCGCCACCGCGAGTTCCAGAAGTGGCTCGCGACGACGGACCCGCCTTCATCCCCGGCCTCCTCGTCGTCCCCTGCTCCGGCGGACACCGGGGCAGGGGACGGGGGCGCTTGAAATGAGCGCGGCACGACGGCGCATGCCGAACCGCTGCTTCGTCAGCTCTCCCCGTGGACCGGCCGGAGGGTTGCCCCCGGGCGTGCGAGGGGAGGGCGGGTGGAGCAGGATGGACGTATCCGGACCCGCCAAGCTGGAGAAGGTCGTGGTGCTCGATGCCCGGCAAAGATCCAACGCCCAGCGGCAAGCGGCAACTGGTCGAGGCGGTAGCCACCGTCACGCTGGCCGCCTGCGCGCTGTTTCCGGCCAACGGTTTGGCGCTGGCTGATGTGCAGGAGCACGCCACCACGACGGTCGCTGGCCGAGCCGCGGCAGCCCCGGCTCAGACTCAATACGACCGGATCGCCACCCAGACGCTCAACGACATCGTGAACGGCAAGTTCACCGCGGCCACGGCCCGCTTCGATGCGACGATGCGCGAGCTGCTGTCTCCAGATGCCCTCGCGGAGGCCTGGGAGACCTACCAGGACAAGTTCGGACGCTATCAATCGCACGGGGATCCCAAGGACGTCACATTCGGCGAGTTCACCGTGGTCAACGTGCCGCTGCGCATGGAACGCGAGCCCGGGGAGTTTCGCGTGACGTTCCACAAGGACGGAAGCATCGCTGGTCTGTTGTTCCTCGAGACAGGGGTGCCGCTCTCTGTCGTCGGTTCAGCGCGCGGCCTGTTCCGGTAGAGCTGCCACGGAGCTGCGGCCGTGGGTTCTCGGCCCCCGTTGTACCGGCGCAGCACACACGGAGGCCCCATGGTTGTCCCAGGTTGCAGCCTTCACCCGAAGTGCCATCGTGGAGATGAGGACATTGCTCGGTGACCGATTGCCGAAGGTTAAGCCATGGAAGACGAGCAAGCACACGTCGAATACAACGATGACCAGTTCGACCTGGACATCCGCGTCAAGATGACGACGCGGGAAGTCGACAGGTTCGTCATCCAAGACACGCACAGCTGTGCCAGTACCTGCGGCGACGAATGCACGAACAGCTGTGCCAGTACCTGTGCGGGCAGTTGCCCCGTGCTCGACACCCCCAACGAGACCGAAACCTGTGAGACCTGCGGCTCCTGCACCTCGGAGTGCGACCGCAGCCTCTTCGAGGACCACTACGTCCTGGAAGTCAGCCAGGTCCGGGCCGACGGGGTCACCCGCAAGGTCGCCGGTGAGCACGTCATCCGCCGCGTCGTCGAGCACAACCCGCAGGAAGGCTGATGGCCCCGCCCGCCTGGCAGCCGGCCATCGGCGATCCAGAGACCGTCGCCTCGGTACGCACCATCTCCGTGGACGTGCTCTCCCGGCTACGCGACCCCGACACCGTCGAAGGAACAGCCCGGACGACACCGCTCCACGGACGTCCGCGTTGGACGACTCACAGCACCGCCCAAGGCACATGCGGCCTCGCCCTCGCCTTCGGACACCTCGACCGGTGCCTGCCCGGCGAAGGCTGGGACCTCGTGGCCCACCATCACCTCAGCCGCGCCGTCGACGGCACCACGTCGAACCCCGTGGGCACTCTGGGACTCTTCGCCGGCCTCACCGGAGTGGCTTTCACCACCTCGTACCTGGCTCATGGCGGACAGCGGTACCGCACGTTGCTCGGCGGTATCGACGACAGCCTGTACGCCCGGCTTCCCCAACAACTTCCCGCTGTCACCGGGGAAGGCCTCGCCGTCGGCACGTTCGACCTCGTATCGGGGTGGACCGGCGTGGCCGCGTACCTCCACTCCCGGCCGACCGTCCCAGCCCGGGACCGCGCTCTCCACACCGTGCTCGCCTGGCTGGTCGACCTGTCCCGTGCCATCGACGGGGTCCCCGCGTGGCACACCCCGCACGCCCTCATCACGGACGAGAGCATGCGCGATCGGTACCGGACCGCGGTCGCCAACTGCGGTCTCGCCCACGGCATCACCGGCCCGCTCGCCATGCTCGCCCTCGCCCATGCCGACGGCCCGATGGTTGCGGGGCACACCGAGGCCATCCGCCGAACCGCATCCTGGCTCGCTTCACACCAGGTCGACGACGCCCGGGGAGGGGCGTACCCGTCGGTGGTCCCGCTCGGTGAGAACTCCGCCTCACCGTCGGCAGCCCGCGACGCCTGGTGCTACGGCAGCCCCGGTGTCGCGCGCGCCCTCTGGCTCGCGGGCACCGCCCTCGGCGACCCCGACCTGACCCGTACGGCCGTCGCGGCCATGCGGGCCGTACTGCGGCGACCCGTCGCCCGGCGGCGCATCGACTCGCCCGGGTTCTGCCACGGCATCGCCGGGCTTCTGCAGGTCACCCTGCGATTCGCCGTCGACACCGGAGACGAGGAGATCGGCGACGGCGCGCGCCGCCTGGTCGACCAACTGCTCGGCGAGTACCAGCCGCAGGCGTCCTTCGGCTATCGCAGTGTCGAGCCGGACGGCACCCGCGAGGACCGGTCCGGCCTCCTCGAAGGCGCCGCAGGGGTTGCCCTCGCCCTCCTTGCCGCCGTCACCCCCGAACCACCCGCCTGGGACCGGTTCTTCCTCCTGTCATGAGCGCCGACGCCTCCCGCGGTCCCGGCACTCGGCGACGAGCCGCCCCCCGGGCATCGGCGCTCTACCGCTGTCTCGACCACTTCGTGATCCGCACACCGATCCTCCCCGTCACGGACTACCCCGCGGCCGAGGACCTCAGGCGCGCGCCCGCGACCGCTCGTGTCCGGGACAGCGAGCACGCGCGGCGTGCCGTCGTCGTGTCCTCGCTGCCCCTCGCCGGCGCATTGCTGGGGCCCGCACGCACCGAACGCGACCGGCGGCGCCTCGAGTCGAGCATCCTGCGCTACCTCATTCGCCTCAGCACCCGGCCCACTCCCTTCGGGCTGAACGCCGGCGTCGCCCTGGGGCGGTGGGGCCCGGTCACCGACGTCCGCCTCGCTGACCAGCCTCCCGACGTCCACGCCCGAGTCGACATGCACGCCCTGATGCACTTCGTCACCGCCCTCGAATCGCGAACCGATATCCGGGGGGCGACCACGGTCATCGCCAATCCGGCCGTGCTGCACCGCGCCGGCCGGATCACATTGAGCGGTGTCGAAGCGGTCCTCGGGGCGAACGGCGGCGAGAACGTCACCCTCCGCGCCACCGGCGCCGTCACTCGCGCCCTCGCCCTCGCCCGCACACCCATGGCCTACGCCGACCTCGCCGCGGACCTCCTGGAAGCCGTCCCCGGAGCCACTCCCGACAAGGTCCACGACCTGCTGTACCGGCTGTGGCGGCACGCATTCCTCCTGACGGACCTCCGCCCGCCGCTGACCCACCTCGACCCCGCGGGACATGTCCTCGACCACCTCAGCCGGATACCGGCGGCCGTCACCGCCGCTGCGGACCTCGGTGAACTGCTGGCCGCGATCCAGGACTGGGAGAGGCAGCCACCCGGGACCGGCGCCGCCGCTTTCCCGGCGCTCGCCGATCACGCCCGCCGCGTCACGGGGTTCGAAACGGCCACACCGCTCCAAGTCGACACGGTTCTGCCGCTGGCGGCCTGCGAGGTGTCCCGCGAAGTGGCCGACGAAGCGGTCCGAGCGGCCGAACTGCTGCTGCGGCTCACCCCGTTCCCCTTCGGCCTGCCCCAGATCACCGCGTACAGGCTCGCGTTCGAGGTCCGCTACGGCACCGACCGCGACGTGTCCGTCCTCGAACTCCTCGATCCCGCCACAGGCCTCGGCTCACCGTCCCTCCTCCCTCCGGTCATTCCCGCCAAAGCCGCCCGGACGGACACCTTGCTTCGCCTCGCCACCGGTGCTCTCCACGACCACCTCACCAGCATCGACCTCGACCAGGAGACCATCGACCGACTCGCCCTCTGGGAAGCGGCCCCCGAGCGGCTCCCCGCGTCGCTCGACCTCTACGCCATGGTCTCTGCCCCGTCACCCGCCGCCATCGACGCCGGCGACTTCCACCTGGTCGTAGGCCCCAACGTCGGTGCCGGAGCCGCCGGACGCAACCTCGGCCGCTTCGCAGGCATGCTCACCGGTGCCGTTCCCGCACTCGGCGACATCGCCGAAGCCGAACAGGCCGTTGAACCCGGCTGCATCCTGGCCGAACTGGTGTACCTCCCCGAGAAGACCCGCTCCGCGAACGTCGTCGTCCGGCCCGCGATCCGCGACCACGAGGTCGGCATCCGCACCAGCGCGGAGGACGGACCTGCCCGCTACATCCCCCTCGACCAACTCGCTGTCCGCGTCACGAACGGCAGGTTCGCACTGATCTGGGACGACGGTACGGGGGAACTCCGAAAGGTCAGCGTCTGCTCAGGACACATGCTCAACAACAGCCGGGCCCCCGCCGTCTGCCGTTTCCTCGCCGAAGTGAGCCGCGACGGCACCGCCCAGATCGTCGGCTTTGACTGGGGCCCGGCTCGCGACTTCCCCTACCTGCCCCGCGTCACCTCCGGCCCGGTCGTCCTGCGCCTGGCCCAGTGGCGCATCGACCACGCCACGGCGCAGGAGATGGCCGGGCAGCCGGACCTGTTCCCGGCCGGATTCGACGCCTGGCGCCGCCAGTGGCGGGTGCCCCGCTACACGTACCTCACCAGCAGCGACACGGCTGCGGACCACCGGCTCCTCATCGACGCCACCGCGCATTCCCACACCAACGAGATACGGCGAGCCCTGAACCGTCTGCGGCCCGGCGGCAGCGTGGTCCTCCAGGAGGCCGTACCCGGCCTCGACGACGCCTGGGTCAGCGGGCCGAACGGCCGGCACACCGTCGAACTCGTGGTGTCCATGAGCCGCAACGCCCCTGCTCCGCTCTCCGTTCCACCCAGCAAAGCCGGCGCCCGGGTGGCGAGGGCAGACCGGCTGCGTCCTCCGGGCAGCGACTGGACCTTCGTCAAGCTCTACGGCGACCGGCAGGAGGAGGAATCCCTGCTCGTCGGCGGCATCCGCGATCTCATGCGCTCCCTGGACCGCCAGGCCGACCGGCGCGTCTTCTTGCGCTACTCGGACCCCGACCCCCACCTGCGGCTGCGCCTTCGCGGCAATCCCGCCATGCTCATCCCCGCACTCAGCGACTGGGCCGGTGCCCTCCTCGCTGACGGACACCTCTCGCGGTTCACCTTCGACGTCTACGATCGTGAGGTCGAACGCTACGGCGGCCCCGCAGGGATGGACGTCACCGAGCAGCTGTACTCCGCCGACAGCGCCGCCGTTCTCGACCTGCTCTCCCTCGACCACGCCGGTGAGTCTCAGCTCGACAGGACCGGCCTGGCGCTGCTCACCATTGACGACCTGTTGACCGGGCTCGGCCTGAGCGAAGACGAGAGGCTCCGCTTCTACCACAGGGAGACTCCCGAGCGACGGCTCGCGGGCGCGGAGTACCGCACCCGCAAGGCGGAATTCTGTGATCTGCTGCGCGGACCACCTCCTCGTCCCATCGGCGACATCCTCACCCAACGCCGTCCTCACCTGGCGGACGTCGCCGACCGGCTCGCCGGTCTGAATCGCCGCAGGCAGCTCGGCAAGACACTGCCCGAGCTGTGCCAGAGCTACGTGCACCTGCACTGCAACCGCCTGCTGGGCACGGACCGTGCTTCCGAGAACACGGCGTTGGAGCTGCTCTACCGCACGCGCCACAGCCTGGCATCGGGAGCCTGAAACCCTGACCGTGTCGGACGCGGGGCGTCGGCCGTCGACGTGCCGGCGACGCCGCCCATGCCAGCTGCGCCGGGGTGCCGATGAGCCGGGCCGCCGCCGCCCCGCCCGCCGGATTCGGCGGCGCGCCGCGGGAACGCCGCCGCGAGGACGGAAAGCGCACGTCACGGGCGCGGGCCTCCCGGTTTTATGGCTGACAGATCATCCGGGAGGTGCTTATGATGCCGGTGATGAACAACTTCCCCTCCTTCGGATTGGGGGAATCGTCCGCGCAAGGTGAGTGCTGATGGCAGCTCACTTCGCGGAACCGATTCCCGCCCGCCTGCTGATGTGGCAGCGCGTACGCGATTACGCCGTGCCACCGTCCATGATCGAGAACGCGACCGCGCGCCGTGCTGCCGGTGACTGGGCCGGGGCCTGCGTCGCCGCCCGAATCGACGTCGATCTCGATCTGCGCGCCGTGCGCGACCGCCACGGCACCGACCTCACCACCCGCCTCCGGGCAGATCTGCGCCGACTGGCGCCGGATCTGCTGCGCTGGAACATGCCCCGGATCGCCCCCGACGGGCGGCTCCGGCCCGGCCTCACCCTTTCGCTCGCCCGCTACGGCGACCCCGGCCCCGCGGCGCCACAGCTCGTCGTACGGACGCCGCCTGCCTGGGCGGACGCAAGCCAGCGGATGTCCCTGGCGCTCTGGGAAGAGTCGCGGGAGGGCGCACCCGAGCACCATCCGCACCCCCACCCCGACCGGCGTTTCCGTCTCGACCTGCACCGCCACCTCTGGGACGCCACGCGCAGCGCCGAACTGGCACAGAGGTGCGGCGCGGACGCACTGCACCGGCCCGCCGGCCGCGATCCCTCGTGGCCGCCGGACCACTGGGCCGACGAGGCCGAACTGCTCCTGCGGGCCGAGGGCCGTCCTCGCGGGGCCCTCACCGTGCGGCTCGGTGCGCGCAACCACTCCGTGCTCGAACTCGTCGCCCCCGACGACAGCCATGCTCCGGTCCTCCGGCCGGTGCGGGAGGTGCTGCCGCCGCAGCAGATCGCGGCGCTCCCGGTGCTTCCGGAGGCTGCAGCCCGGACGCTTCCGGACCTGGAGCTGCTGCGGGCCGGCCTGCTCCCTGCCGAACGGCTGCACCCGCTGGTCGCGGCAGCGCTGTCCGCACCCGGCTTCGCGGCTCCCGCCTCCGGTCCCGTGGCGGTGCCCGGCCCCGTGAAGCCGACGGACGACTCGGCCCCCGGGCCCACCGATCCGCACCGGGTCGAATGCCTGGGGGAGGTCCACCGGATTGCGCTGCGCAACGGGACGCTGACGGCGGTCGACCACCATCCGGCCCAACTGGCCCGTGAGGAACTGCTCATGGCGCTCGGAGGGCCTGGACTGCCCTGTCTGCGGGCGATCGACACGGTGCACCGCAGCCCCGAGGCGCTGCCCGCCGTCCGTGAGCGGCTCGGCCACGGCGACGTGACCGGGGCCCTGGCCGTGGTCGAAGGGCTGCTCGGTACCGGCGCCGTCCTGCGCGAAGGGCCCCTGCGGGAAGCCCTGGAAGCGGCGGTGGCCGGCCGCCTCGACCACGGGCTCTTCCGCTCGGGGCTGGTACCGGTGCACCCCGCCGCGGCTGTGACGGGGGACACGGGCTACGGCTACCGGCCACGGCTCGACCACCGTCTGCCGTGGGAGTTGCGCCGCAAGCGGGGCAGCCGTGCCCGGCCCCGGACCGGCCTGCAGAGCTGAAGGCCCGCAGCGCCCGCGTCCGCGGGCCCGGTCGGCCGCACGGCCTCGTCCGACCGCGTCCCCGTACCTGACTCACACCGTTGTCCGACCGGACCGGACTCAACCCCGGCAACGGACGCGACCCCTGCGCGTACTGCGCGTACCGCACGTACGGCGCCCGCGCCGTCGTACGCCGCTGAACGACGACGACATCCAGGACGGGCCCCCGTCCCCGAAAACACCCAGGTGATGCCCATGACTTCGAGCACCGTCCTCTCCGTGCCCGTGCCCGTGCCGCTCCCGGCCGGCCGCACGCAGCTCTCCCTCGCCGAAGACCTCCTGACCCTCCTGCGGACGACCACAACCGAGCCGCGCCCCGACGAGCAGTTGGAGGCGCTCACCCTGGCCGTCGCGGCCGACCTGCCCGTACTGCTCTGGGGCGAGCCCGGCATCGGCAAGACGGCCGCGCTGACCCAGCTCGCCGCCTCCCTCGATCTGCCGCTGACGACCGTGATCGCCAGCGTCCACGAGCCGACCGACTTCTCCGGGCTGCCCATCGTGGGCGAGGACCCGGCAGCGAACGGCGTGCCCATGGCCCCGCCGCAATGGGCCGTGGAGCTGGTGCGCGCCGGGCGGGGATTGCTCTTCCTCGACGAGCTGTCCACCGCCACCCCTGCCGTCCAGGCCGCACTGCTACGGGTCGTCCTGGAGCGGAAGGTCGGCGCGCTGCAACTGCCGCCCGGCGTACGGATCGTGGCCGCCGCCAATCCGCAAGCGTCGGCGGCGGACGGCTGGGAGCTGAGCCCGCCGCTGGCGAACCGGTTCGTGCACCTGTATTGGGTGCACGACCGGGACGTGGTGGTGCGCGGTCTCGGCGGGGTATGGCCGCGCGCGGAACTGCCCCGGCTCGACCCGGCGGGACTGGCGGAGGCGGTGGCGTTCGCCCGCCGCGCGGTGTGCGGCTTCCTGAGCGCCCGGCCGACGCTGATCCACCGGCTGCCGACCACCGAGGCGCGGCGCGGTGGCGCCTGGCCCTCGCCGCGCAGCTGGGAGGCCGCAATGACACTGCTCGCCTTCGGCACGGCGGCTTCCGTCTCCCGGGACGTGCTGGCGCTGCTGGTCCGAGGTGCGGTCGGGGACGGGCCCGGCCTCGAACTGCTCGCCCACATCGACCGCATGGAGCTGCCCGACCCGGATTCGCTGCTCGCCGACCCGGCCGCCGCCGAACTGCCCGAGCGCGGCGACCTGCGCCAGGCCGCGCTGGAAGCGGTGGTCGCCGCCGTCGGAGCGCGCCCGGAGCGGGAGCGCTGGGAGGCAGGCTGGGCGGTGCTGGTCAGGGCGCTGGAGACCGGCGCGCCGGATCTGCTGGTCGCCCCGGCGAAGGCGCTGGCCGCGCTGCGGCGCGACGGCTGGGAGGTCCCGGAGACGGTGGAGCGCCTCGCCGCGGTGGTCGGCCTTGCCCGGCGGGCGGAGGACTCGGTGGCCCGTACCGCGGCGGCGGCCGCCGGTGCCAAGAGCGCGGCGGGCGGGCACCGATGACCGGGTCCGTGAAGCAGCCGCGCCCCCGCCCGCGCCCGCTGCCGCGCCCGATGACGCCGCCCCCGCCGCCGCGGCCGGTGCAAGCCGCACCCCCCGGGTCACCGCCCGGCCCCGTACTCCCGCTGGACATGGACAAGTTGCTGGCCGCGCGGCTGCACGCGGTCGCCGTCCGGCCGTACCTCGCCGGTGCGCTCTTCGCGCTCCACGTGGTGGAGGACCCGTCGGTGCCGACCATGGCCGTGGACGCGTACTGGCGCTGCTACGTCTCCCCGTCCTTCGTGTCGCGCACCCCGCTGGAGGAGCTGGCGGGCGTCTGGGTGCACGAGGTCTCCCACCTGCTCCGGGACCACCACGAACGCAGCGCGCGGTACGCCCGCGAGCACGGGGAAC
The DNA here is from genome assembly GCF_052871255.1 of Streptomyces sp. LARHCF249. Classification (NCBI taxonomy): domain Bacteria; kingdom Bacillati; phylum Actinomycetota; class Actinomycetes; order Kitasatosporales; family Streptomycetaceae; genus Streptomyces; species Streptomyces sp. LARHCF249. The sequence goes on along the minus strand of NZ_JBIXJQ010000001.1, from coordinate 253,998 downwards.
AAGGGCCGGGGCAGCGGCTGCGGCAGAACGTTGCGGCCGACTTCGAGATCAACGACGACATCTACGGCGATGGCCTGGCGGTGCCGGCGGGGGTGGTGCTCCCGGCGACGCTTGGCCTGCCCGACGGGCTGCTCATGGAGGAGTACCTGCGGCGGTTCTCGATGGCGGGCCGCACACCACGGCTGGCCTGGCTGGACTGCGGCAGCGGCGCCGACGGGCACGCGCGGCCCTGGGAGCTGGGGCCCGAAGGAGCGCACGGTCTGAGCCGGCAGCAGCGCGACGCGGTGCGCTTCCGGGTGGCTGAGGCGATCACCGGCCGGCCGGGGGACGCTCCGGAGGGGTGGCGGCGTTGGGCGGACGAGGCGTTCCACCCTCCGCAACCGTGGCGGCAGTTGCTCGGCGCGGCACTCCGCACGGCCGCGGGCGCGCCGGGGGCGGGCGAGGACCACAGCTACCGGCGCCCGTCCCGCCGCTCCGCCGGCGTCCCCGGCGTCGTGCTGCCGAGCCTGCGCCGGATGCCGCCCCGGGTCTGCGTCGTGATCGACACCTCCGGGTCGGTGAGCGACGCCGAGCTGGGCGGCGCGCTGCTGGAGGTGGCGGCGATCTCACGGGCGGTGGGCGGGCGGCGCGACCTGGTCTCGGTGATCTCCTGCGACGCGGCGGCGGGCGTCGCCGTACCGCTGTGCCGGGCCGAGAACCTCGAACTGATCGGCGGCGGCGGTACGGACCTGCGGTCCGGCTTCGCCCGTGCGCTCCGCTCGCGCCCCCGCCCGGACGTGATCGTCGCCCTGACGGACGGTCAGACGCCCTGGCCCTCCGCGCAGCCGCCCTGCCGCACGGTCGTCGGCCTCTTCCCCCGTGCTCCCCGCGCCGTGAACGAGGGAGATCCGGACTACGTCCCTGACAGTCCGCCCGCGTGGGCCCGCGTCGTCCCCATCGGCTGAGCGAGGGGCCGAACGCTTGGCGACGTCCGTAGCTCTGTGGTGGTTCGACCAGGTGGCCGGCGCGTGATCTTGGTCGTCCGTACAGGTCACCGCGGTACGTCCCGGACCTACCGTACTGGCAGGGCCGGTTGACCGCTCGGGGCCGCACCGCCGGCCGCTCCGGTGCCGCATCGTGCCCAGGACGACGGTCCGACGGTCGGCGCGTGGTCCGAACGGCTTCTCAGTCTGCCTTCGCCTGGGTGCGCCGGGCGTACGCACGGGCGGCGCGGGCGCGGTCGCCGCAGCGGGTGGAGCACCAGTGGCGGCGTCCGTGGCGCAGCAGGTAGCGGTTGCAGGGGGTGGAGCCGCAGCCGGTGAGGCGGTCGGCGTCGGGGCTGGTGAGGAGGTCGGCCGCGTTGGCCGCGAGGGTCGCGAGAGCGCGGGCGAGGATCTCGTTGGTGGGACACGGCACCGCGCGGTAGGGGCCGTTCTTCTCGTCCCAGTAGAGCAGTCCGGCCGTGGGAGCCATGCTCAGCGCGTCGTTGACGGCGGACAGTGCCGCGGGCAGGGCCGGCAGCCCGGCGACGCGGGCGGCGAACAACGACCTGAGGTGTTCGCGCAGGGAGCGCAGTTGCGTCGCGCACATCTCCCGCACCCCGGCGTCGGCCGGCGCGAGGCCGTGGTCGGTGAGCCACCGGTTCGCGCTCTCGGGGGTGCCGAGGAAATCGATGAACTGCCCTCCGGGCAGCGCGATGGCGCTGTTGACGAAGTCGAGGGCGAGGTAGTCCTCCGCCCCCGGGGCGGGCAGTCGCACGGATTCGAGGATCGGGATCTCACTCATGATTCTCATGGTACGCCTTGCATTCATCCGTGAGTCCCCTATGATCATCACGGATAGACCGAAACCCAACCGTGAGGTTCGTGAGGTTCTGATGGCTGATACCAGCACGCCCGTTGAGCAGATCCCCGTCCGCGTCTTCGGTGGCCCGACCGCTCTCTTCGAGTACGGCGGCCTGCGATTCCTGATCGACCCGACCTTCGACGCGCCCCGCGAGTACCGCGTGCCGGGCGGCCAGTTGACCAAGACGGCGCCCCCCTCCGCCGCGCCGGCCGACCTCGGCCGCATAGACGTGGTCCTGCTCTCCCACGACGAGCACCCCGACAACCTCGACGAATCCGGCCGGGCACTGCTCGCCGACGTCCCTCTGACCTTGACCACGCCCGGGGGCGGACAGCGCCTGGGGGCGGGGGCCAGGGGACTGGCCGACTGGGAGTCGGTCGACCTCGACCGCGCCGGTGGCGGCACCATCACGGTCACGGCTGTGCCCGCCCTCCACGGGCCCGGCACGCGCGAGGAGGTCGAACCGTTCACCGGCCAGGTCGTCGGTTTCGTCCTGACCGGGCAGGACCTGCCCACGGTCTACGTCAGCGGCGACAACGCCTCCCTCGGCCTGGTCAAGGAGATCGCCGACCGGTTCGGACCGGTGGACACCGCCATCCTGTTCGCCGGGGCCCCTCGCTTCACCGAGCTCTTCGACGGCGCGCTGATCGTCCTCGACAGTGCGCAGGCCGCCGAGGCCGCCACCATCCTCGGTGCCCGCCGGGTCGTTCCCGTCCACTACGACAGCTGGGGGCACTTCACCGAGGGACGCGACGAGCTGGTCGCCGCCTTCACCGCCGCCGGACTGCTCGACCGCCTGGACCTGGGCGAACGGGGCTGAGCCGGCTGCCGCCGGCCTTGACGCCTGGTCGTTCCCGCGTCGCCTGCTCATGGTCGGATCAGGGCGCCCAGGGCAGTCGTACGGCTTCGACCTCCGAGTCGTTGAGGAGGGCTTCGACGAGCGGGGCCGGCCCGGCGACCTTGGTGGCCCACAGGTCGTAGTCCGTGCACAGGACCCAGGACCGGTCGTGGGCCCATAGGTTGGAAGGAGTCCAGCACTCTTCTTCGGGGTGGTCGTACAGGGCCTTGGCGTCGGCGAGCCGACCGGCCCGGACGTGCAGGTTGTCGAAGTCCTCGGCCGCTTGCCCGAGCGGGGTGTAGTAGGCGAGGCAGCGGGTGTCGGGGCCCTGAGGGCTGTGCTCGGTGAGGATTTCGACCAGCCTGTTCCAGTCGGCACGGTCCAGGCTGCCCTCGGACGGACCCGCGATGCCGACCGGCCAGCAGCCCGTCTCGCGGAGCGAGGGGAAGGACGTGTGGCAGGGCAGGCGCCCCTCGGCGGCCACGGGATCTCCGGTCCGCCGGGCGAGCTCTGCCCAGCGCAGGCGGCGGTAGCGCGGTCCGGGGTGCTCGCCTGTGGACTTGGCGAAGGTGTCCGAGGGGTCGGTGAACACGTCCGCGGGGTCGAGACCCGGGATGATCTCCGGGCTGGTGCTGTTCCCGTTCAGGTAGGCCCGCCGGTACTCGACGTACGACATGTCGAAGGGCCCGAGCTCGTGTTCGTACATGGCGTGGAGCACCCAGGCCGCGTCGGGCAGCGCCGGCGGCATGAACCCGGTGAGCCCGTCGTCGGCGGCCAGATCCCTCAGCCAGTCGGTCTCCGCGGACGCGGCGAGCGGCCATCGGGCGGTCGCCAGAGCGGCGGAGGTCTCGTACATCGCCCCAGGATCCCACCCGGCGCCGGAGCCGCGCCCATCTGCGTTCTCGGCCCTCTTCCCGCCGATCACTTCGACCAGCTCGACGACGGTCATCGACCACGGGTTGCCTGCAAGGTCGGTGCCGCTATTCGTGACAGCGCCTGGCTGATCGATCTTGCCTCGGCCACCGACCCCAGCAAGGTCGGCGGCGCTCTGCCGGCCGCGACCGGCCTGCGCGGCTCCGCGCTGTTCGACGCCTCCGCCAGGCTGCGCAGCGACCCCGCCGACGACGGCCGCGAGATTCTGCTCGTCGTCCCAACTGCGAGCACGTGATCGACGCGGCGGCACACCTTCTCTCAGCGCTGCCGGCCCGCTGCGCCGGACTGCTGGCTCTGCCCGACCCGAACGCGGACCTCCAACAGGCCCGCCGCGCGGCCCACTAACGCCCATCTGGACTCTGCCCCGGGGCGGCGGCGACGACCACCGGCGGGTGCTGGCGGTGCTGAGAGTCCCGGAAGGCAACGGCTGACACCGGGCGCTCGCCGAAGGCCGGGCCGACGCCGGGGCGGCGAAAAGGTTGGTGTGCGGGGCCGACGGAACCGGGTAACGTCTTTGTCATGTTCTTCCAGAGGCCGATTTACGAGTGAGGGCGTGATGGGCCCCTGCTGACGTCCTTCGACGTCGCCGCCCGTCCCCCACCGACGAATCCGTAGATCACTTCACATCATTACCGGGAGAACCCGTGACCGTGAGCAAGAACATCAACAACCCCGTGGGCATGGGCGGCGGCCAGCGCAAGAGGCTGTCCCGCGCCGAACGGCAGAACAACGGTCCGCACCGCAACCTCGACCGCCGGGGCGCAGCCGACCAGAAGGCGGAGCTGGTGCGCAAGATGCGCGAGAAGGCAGGCGCAGCTGAGGACGCCGGGCAGGCGGGCGAGGACACCGCACAGAGCTGACGCACCGCCGCCGCAGGGCGGCACAGTACGGGGCAGGGCCCGGACCGCGACGCGCGGTCCGGGCCCTGCTGCAGTCGGTGCCGGTTCCCGGATCTGGTGGCGGCCGCCGAGCACGCCGAAGACGGTGCACGCCAGGTCAGACGTCCTGGATGCCCGCAGGGGAGCTCACGCATCTGCCGCGCCTTACCTTTCGCCCTATTTTTGCCGTAATGCGTATTGGGCTCGGGGGAGTGGGGTAGGGGCTGAACAGGCCATAGTGCCGCGCGCTGAGTGGGGGAGGTGAGAGGAATGGGTGCGGGTAAGAAGGTCAAGAACATGGCGAAGACGACCAAGGGGAAGGTGAAGGAGACCACCGGCAAGGCCGTGGGGAACGAATCTCTGGAGGCCAAGGGGCGGGGTGAGCAGGCGCTTGGCGATGCCAAGCAGGCCGCTCAGAAGACGAAGGACACGTTCAAGCACTAATAGGCCGGTGAAGCTGAGTCGCTGAGTCGTAGGCTCCCTGGGATTGAGGGCCGACAGGAGATGCCCTGTCGGCCCTCACGTGTGCTGCTCTGTCGTCCGATGGCCCTCATGCAGGCTGGCGGCGTCGGCGACGGCGAGGCGGAGGGGCTTCGTACTCTTCTTCCTCGTCGGCTTCTTCGTCGGCGGTGTAGTCCGTGTCCTCGTCCCCGGCTCCTTCGCCTTGCTCCTCGTCTTCGTACTCTCCCTCCTCGTCGGCAGCTTCTTCGCCGGCACCGCTGCCCTCGTACTCGGCTTCCCCCGCGTCTTCTGCTTGTTCTTCTTCGAGGGCTTCTTCGTGGGTCTGGACGACTTCTCCGTCGCGGATTTCGCCGCGCCAGCCTTCCGGTTCGTCGGTGGTGAGCATGGCGTGGCGCAGGAAGTTCTTCAGGTCCAGGCGCAGGCGGCGGCCCTGTGCCCGCCACAGGTTGCCGGTCTTCTCGAACAGCCCGGAGGGGTGGTACTCGACGACGATGACGATGCGGGTCAGCGACGGGGCGAGTTCGTGGAAGGTGACGCATCCGCGGGTGGTGCCCTTGGCGCCCTCGGAGGTCCACACGATGCGGTCGTCGGGTACCTGTTCCTGGACGGTGGCCTTCCAGCTTCGCGTGGAGGGGCCGACCTTCACCTTCCAGTTGCTGGTGGTGTCGTCGTCACGTGAGACGTCGCGGACGCCTTTGGCGAATCCGCTGAAATCCTCGTACTGCGTCCAGTGGTCGTAGACCGTGCGCAGCGGCAGGCCGACGTCGATCGCTTCGACGATGTTGACCACCTTGCCGCCGCCGCTCTTACGGCCGCGGCCGTTGCCGCCGAATGCCTGGGAGACGGTCTCGGTGACCTTGTCCTTGAGGTTGCCGAGTTGCTGGCCTGCGATCGCTTTCAGAGGGGAGTCGCCCTCCAGGAGCCGACCGCCGATGCCGGCGACGTCGGAGAGGCTGCCGCCATTGTCGGCGACGTCGTAGAGCTGGTCGGTGACGTCGGAAAGCTTGTCGGTGGCCTTGTCGGCCAGGTGGTCGGCCTGGGCGGCGAGGTATCCCGAGAGTTCCTTCAGCAGCTGGTCCATCCCGGAAGGAGACTGCGGTGAGCCGGTGCGTTCTGGGGTTGCCATGGCCTACCTCCGCGTGGACGGCTTGCGGGCCGCCGTCTTCTTGGCGGCCGTCTTGCGGGCCGGGCTGCGGCCTGTGGTCTTCTTGGCGGTGGCCTTGGACGCAGCGCTCTTGCGAGCCGGGCTCTGAGCGGTGCTCCTCTTGCGCGGCGGGGCGCTGGTCTTCTTGGCGGTCGCCCTGGGCGGGGAGCTCTTCTTGGCGGGCGCGGCCTTCTTCTTGGCGGGCGCGGCCGCCTTCTTCGCCGGTCGGCCGCCGGGGCTCTTCTTCGCTGCCGTCTTCCCGGTGGGTGCGGACTTCTTCGCAGCCGCCTTCTTCGCAGGCACCGCCTTCTTTGCGGGTGCTGCCTTCTTTGCGGGTGCTGCCTTCTTGGCCGGAGTCCTCTTCGCGGGTGCGGCCGTCTTCGCCGGGGCGGGTCGCCGGGCGATCCTTCGGGCGGGGGCCGCGGTCTTGCCGCTCCGCGTGCGGGCCGAGGTGCGAGTCCGGCGTGGCGGCGGGGGAGGCTCCTCTTCCTCCTCCGGCTCTTCCTCCTCCTCTTCTTCTTCCTCGGTTTCCTCTTCCTCTTCCTCTTCGGCTGCCGCCTCCGGTCCCTCCTCACCTTCCTCTTCTTCGTACTCTTCCGCTTCGTCCTCGGGCTCGGCGTAGCTTTCCTCGCCCTCTCCCGCGTACTCCTCGGCTTCCTCGTCCTCGTACGGTTCCTCGTCCTCGTACGGTTCCTCGCTCTCGCCCTGGTCCTCCTCGGCCCGGCCGCGGCCTCTGCGGGTGAGCTCGAGGGTGCGCTCGTGCAGGGACCCGGCGAGGTCGGCGAGTTTCTGGTTGGCCGCGACGGCCAGCGCCTGCCGGCCGGCGTCGAGGGCTTCTCCGCGCAGTTGCTCGGTGAGTTCTTCGAACTGCGGCATCTCCTTGAGCCGGGAGGCCCCTTCCTTGAGCAGCTGTCCGGGTTCGAGCCCGAAGCGGCGACCGGCGAGATAGGTCGCCACCGTGAACGCCAGGCGGCCCTTCTTCGCCCGGCCGAGTATGTATCCGCCAGCCACAGCGGCTGCGAGCGCGATCTTGGTGGTGTCCTCCATGATCATCCCCTGCCAGGGCGCTTACGGTCTTGGTGGTGTCGCCCGCGGACAGCGGAGCGCCACGCTCGCGCTGCCCGCCCATGAGAAGGGGTCCGGTCGGGACCGGTCGGGGCGGCCTTCGAAAGGCTCCTGCCCCGATGCGAGACTTCTACCTGAATTTGGTGACATTCTAGTTTCTGTGAGGCCGTCTCCCCAAGGGAGTGGTATATGGCCGCAGCGGAACCTGCACGTCCCCGGCGGGCCTCTTCGCGGGCTGCCGACGATGGCGGAGGGCAGGACAGGCAAACGCCCGGGCGCCCTGCGCCCCGGCGCCGTTCCGGAACGGCGGGCGCGGCGGCGGCGATGCGTGCCGCGGTGCAGCAGCTCGCTGAACTTCTCGGCCGGCTTCCCGATTCCGTTTCCTCGCTCAAGCCGACCGAGGACGGTTGGGAGGCGCAGGTGGAGGTGGTGGAGCTGGAACGCATCCCGGACACCACCAGCGTGATGGCCAGCTACCGGGTCGCGCTGGATGAGGACGGCGAGCTGATCTCCTACGAACGCACGCGCCGCTACACCCGCGGCATGATCGACCGGCCGACCTGAGCGCTCAGGACAGCCGGCGGAAGGAGGCGCCATGACCATGGTGCCGCAGGGCGGCAGCCCCATCGCGCGAGGGCAAGGAGGCGGCACGAGCAGCCTCTACGACGTCCTGGAGCTCATCCTCGACCGCGGGCTGGTCATCGACGTCTTCGTCCGCGTCTCCCTGGTGGGTATCGAACTCATCAAGATCGACGCACGGATCGTGGTGGCCAGCGTCGACACCTACCTCCGCTTCGCCGAGGCCTGCAACCGTCTCGATCTCGAAGCCGGCCGCAAGGCGCCCGCCCAGCTCCCCGACGTCATGGGCAACATGCTTGAAGGCGGATCCCGCGGGAAGACCAAGGGAGCCATCAGCGGAGCCGTCGAAGCCGTGACCGATTCCCTGACCGGCAAATCCTCCAAGTCCAAGGAACGGGAAGAAGAGCAAGAGGTGGAGGAAGAGGCACCCAGGCGGCGCCGCCCCGCTGCCCGGCGCCCGGTACGGCGGGAGAAGGAGTAACCGATGCCGCTCTACGTGTACTCGATCACCGCGAAGGACCACCCCTGCCGTCTGGACGGCATCAGCGGCGTCGGCTCCGAGCCCTCCCCGCTGCGCACGGTTACCACGGGACCCCTGTGCGCGGTGGTCAGCGACATCGCCGAGGAGATCCGGCCCAAACGCCGCGACCTCACCGCGCACCAACAGGTCCAGGAGCGGCTGATGGCCGACGGGGTGATCCTGCCGCTGCAGTTCGGGTACACCGCCCCCGACGACCTCGCGGTCAGCCAAGCCCTCGAGTCCAACGGGGAGAACTACCTCGCCGCGCTCGAGCGTCTGGACGGCTGCGCCGAGTACCACGTCAGGGCCTCGCAGGCCGATGAGGCGCCTCTGCTGGAGCAGATCCTTCAGGACGTGCCCGAGGCGAACGACCTCAACGACCGGATCCGTGGCGGAGACCGGGACCCGGCCCTGCCGCTCGCCCTGGGCGAAATGGTCGCCCGCGAGGTGCAGGTACGGCACGAGACCCTGGCTGCCGGCCTGACCGAGGCACTCGTACCGCTCTCCCGCGAATACCTGGCCCACCCCGCCTCTGGGAACGACTTCCTCAACCTTTCCCTCCTCGTACCCGACGAGAACAAGGAGGCCCTGCGCACCACGGAGTCCAACCTGGCCCGCGAGATCGGCAGCGGCATCGACCTGCGGTTCTCCGGCCCGCTGCCCCCCTACAGCTTCGTCCAGTAACCACCCCGAACAGAGGGGGAACGCTATGGGACTGCTGAGCTACCTCCTGACGCTCCCCATCGCACCGGTACGCGCCGTCACCTGGGTCGCCCAGCGCGTCGTGGACAAGGCCGAAGAGGAGTACTACGACCCCGCCCCGATCTGGCGCCAGCTGGCCGAGCTGGAGCAGCAGCTGCTGCGCGGAGAAATCGATCAGGAGACCTTCGACCGCCAGGAGGACGAGCTGATCGAGCGACTGGAAGAGATCGCAGCGTTCCGGCAACAGCTGCCCTGACTCGATGAAGGAGGGGCCATCGTGACCGAATCCCTGCCCGAGCGACCAGGAACCTTCGCGTCCCGCGCGCCGATGCCGTACGGGCAGACCTCCTCCTCCAGCCTCGCCGACATCCTCGAGCGGGTCCTGGACAAGGGCATCGTCATCGCCGGCGACATCCGCATCAATCTCCTCGACATCGAGCTGTTGACCATCAAACTCCGCATCCTGATCGCCTCCGTGGACAAAGCCAAGGAGATGGGCATCGACTGGTGGGAGCACGACCCCTCCCTGTCCACCCGACACACCGGCAGCCCCCTGGAACAGGAAAACCGCCGCCTGCGCGGCGAACTCGAAGCTCTCCGCGGCCAGCTCGGGCAGGCAGAGGCCCCGGACGAAGCGGCCACGGGCGAAGAAGCGGGCGGCCGGCCGGCAGGCCGACGGCGGGGGAGCGCACCGTGAACACCCCCGGCACCCTCACCTACGTCTACGCCGTCACCCGGCCCACAGACCGCCTGCACGAGGTGCTCGCCGACCTACGCGGCATCGGCCGGGCCCCCGCCCGGCTCCTCACGCCCACCGGCGCCGCCCTCGGCAGCGGGCCCGCCCCACCCGCCTTCGTAGCCAGCGATGTCCCGGCCCGCGACTTCAACGAGACCGCCCTCAAGGACCACTTCGAAGACCTGAACTGGCTCGAGGAAGTCGCCCGTACCCACCACGACGTCGTCCAGGCCGTGGCCGCCCACGCGCCCGTCCTGCCCTTGCGCATGGCCACCGTCTACCAGGACGACCATCGGGCCCGCCAAGCCCTCACGGACCAGCACCACACCTTCACCCAGCGCCTCGACCAACTCCACGCCCAGACCGAGTACGGCGTCAAGATCTACCTCGACCCCACCACCCACGGCCCTCAGCCCCCCACAGGCGCCGAAACCCCCACCGCGCCCCAGCCTCCCGCCAGCCCGGGCAAGGCGTACCTGGAGGCCCGCAGGGCCCAGCACCACGTCCGCGAAGCCGTCCACCGGCAGGCCCAGCAGGCCGCCGAGGCCATCGAGGCCATCGCCGCCCGACACACCACCCAACGCGTACGCCATGCTCCCCAGCGCGGCGCCCTCACCGGCCCGCAGGAGAACGTCCTCAACGACGCCTACCTCATCCCCGACGACCAAGCAGACCAGTTCCGAAGTGCGATCGCCGCGGCCGCCCGCAGGTTCCCGGACGTGCGCATCGAGGTCACCGGCCCCTGGGCCCCCTACTCCTTCGCCATGCCTCCGGCCGACGCCCCCGAGCCGCCGCCATGACCCTCACGGAGTACGGCGAGCCCCTGCCTGGCCGCCAGGTCGCTCTCGTCGATCTCCTCGACCGGCTCCTCAGCGGCGGCGTCGTCCTGACCGGCGACATCGTCCTGTCCATCGCCGACATCGACCTCGTGCGTATCTCACTTCGTGCCCTGATCGTCTCGGTCAGCTCGGAGACGGCCCCCACCCGGGCGCAGGACGGCGGCCGCGGTGACGCCTGAACGCTCCGTGCCACCTCGACCCGACGCCCTTCAAGACGTCGGTGACAGCCTGTCCCACGCCTTCCGCCTCGTTCAGACGCCCCCCGACGCCCACGACCGGCCGCCCCGCCCCGCCAGCCGCCTGCACACCGACCCCGACACCGTCGGCGAAGACCTCCTCAAACTCGTCCTCACCATCGTCGAGCTCCTGCGCCAGCTCATCGAACGCCAAGCCCTGCGCCGCGTCGACGCCGGAGACCTCACCGACGCACAGGAAGAGGAACTCGGCGCGACCCTCCTGGCCCTGCACGACAGCCTCGCCGACCTGTGTGCCCAGCACGGCTACTCACTGGAAGACCTCAACCTCGACCTCGGTCCACTGGGCCCTCTGCTACCCCGGGACTGAATGCCCCGCTCGCTGTCGGCGCACAACACCGGGTTTCAGTCCCTGGCGCGGACCACAAGGCGGTAGACGCCCAGGAGGATGAGGGAGCCGACGATAGCGGCGACCCATGTGGAGAGCTCGAAGAATCCGTCGATGGAGTCGACTCCGAAAATGACCTTGCCGAGCCATCCGCCCAGAAGGCCGCCGGCGATGCCGATGAGCGGCGTCACGATGCAGCCGCCGGGGTCCTTGCCCGGCATCAGGAACTTCGCGATGATTCCGGCGATAAGACCCATCAGAATCCAGCCGATGATGCCCATGGCGCGCCTCTTCTCGCACATAAAGACTTGCAAATGCGTTCTGCCCGCCTGCCGAATTTCAAACCCCGACACCAGCCAGGTGAACTCCCGCCGGCGGTTCAGGGCCGGCCCCTGCCGGCTTCGGATCCCCGTCCTACCGCGCGGAGCGCCGGCAGGGCCGGCGGCCCTCCCGGTCAGCGGGCGGACAGGACGTCCAGCTCGGCCTGAAAGAGCAGGGCAGGGTCGAACCCCATGCCGGTGAAATGGCCGCCCAGCTCCATGGCAAGGACGCCGTGCAGCCGGGACCAGAAGGAGACAGCCAAGTGCAGGACCCCAGGCGGCGCGAGGGCTGCCGCCCCCTTCCGCTGGGCCTCCACATCCGTCTCGAAGGACGTCGCGGGACCATCAGCGGGCAGCGAAGCGCACGCCTCGAGGAGGATCCCCATGATCTCCGACGCGGTCACGGCGACATCGGCGGGAGTGCGGTACCCGGGAAGAGGTGTGCCGTAGACGAGGAAGTACCGCTGCGGGTCGTCCAGCGCCCACTCGCGCAGCGCGTAGGCCAGGCCCGCAAGGTCGCCATCTCCACGAGCAGCGACTGTCCGGAAGGCGCCGACCAGACTCTGGTACGCGTCCCGGACGAGTTCGGTGACCAATTCGTCTCGGCTCGTGAAATACCGGTAAAGCGCAGCCCCGCTCAGGCCCATGTGCTTGGCGATCGCATTGAGAGAAACCGCTGACGCCCCGGCGACGGCGATCTGCTCCCACGCCCTCTCCTTGATCTCCGCGCGCACCTGCTGGCGATATCGCTCGCGGGGGGTTGTCGTAGCTTCACCCATGACAGCCTCCTTCCCGCGAGTAATACCCTATCGCTCGCGAGGAGGAGGCTGTAGTTTCCGCTGGTCAGCAACACCTTCCACAAGGTTTTACGCTCGTCACGGCTTGACGCCGCGAGGATTCGTCGCGCACAGAGACGCCACGGGCACCGACTCGGAAGCCGGCGCCGGCCCGTCGCCGAGATGACCTCCATGGGTTAGGGCTTGAACGTGTCCTTACCCGTCTCCTTCGCGCCCCGGCCCTTGCCGCGGGCCTCCAAAGCGGCGCCCTTAGCCGCAGTGGTTTCGCTGCCCAAGGCATGCGCCGCCTTCCGCACGGCCTTCCCGATCACTTGCTCCGCCTTGGCCTTCATCTTCTCGCTGGCACTCATGTTCGTACCTTCCCTATGCGTGTATGCCTCTACCCCGACCTGGCGGAAACAGGCATAGGCCCGCCCCGGCAACTGCACGGGCCACACAACCGACCGCGCTGTGCCGGATTTTCTATGGCCAGGACGAAAGATTCATGCGCATCTGCCAGGGTTGCCAGGGATGCGGCCGCCGCTGCGGGGAAGGCGCCAGCCAGGCGGGAGATGCGGTGATGACGGGCAACATCGATCTGGTGGTTGAAGCGACGCTGTACGAGGCGACGCATTACGGGGGGACCGTTGTCACGGTGCCCCCCGACAAGTGGGAGGAGGGAGGGGAAGCGGCCGTGTACTCGCTCGAGTATCTGGGCCTGAGCCGGCTGGGATCTCTGCGGGCCCCGACCATGCCCGCCCACCCTGACGATCCGTTCCACCAAGAACTGGCCTGGGTCACCAACGTCACTGTCTGGGAGTCCAAGCCGGACACGGCGCTCACCAGCGACGCCGAGCGGGGCAAGACCTGGCAGGAGTACAGCGCAGACACTGCGGATCTCGGATCCTGGGCTGTGAAGGCCCAGTACGTTCGCGTGTGGAAGCAGACGGCGGACGGCCCACCAGCTGCAACCATCCTCCTACCAGGCGATGCGCCATCCACCACTGTGATCATGGAGTTAAACCGGCGCCGAGGCGCAGACGAGACCTGCAGCGGCTCCGAAACTGGAGCTCACCGTGCCATCCGCGCCCTCGACCGCAGGCAGCAGCCCGCTCCTGTGAAGAGGTCGGCGCGACTCCTCGTAGCCGTCCGCCCCAGAAGATCGCAACGGGCCCGGGTTCCAAAAGCAGGGGCAACGTGGCGCGCAACAGACGTCGCATCGCTAGTCGCATGCCCCACATCGTCGCCCGCACGCCCCACACCATCAGTCGGGCGAACACCCGGCGCACGATGGCTCGAGGCGTCCAGCGGGGGACACGACGCCTGATCTTCCTGCGCATCCGCCGTCTCAAGGCCTTCACGAGTGCCTCCTCCCGGCTGTCGATGGATAGAGAGCCAAGAAAGTGAGGAAGGAGCGACGGCCAGCGCCCCTGGGCGGCTGCCCGCGGCGGTGTCTCCAGTCACCAGCGGGCGGGACTCTGGCGCTGTCCTCTCGGTAGGTGCGACGTTCCCGATTCGTGGCCGTGAGTAGGCCCGGGGACGCTTCCCTGCGGTGCACGACCGCGGGCCTAGGAGGCCATGGCATCGGCCAGCTTCCGCAACAGAGGCTTGCGTGGGCGCTGGGGAGCACGTTCCCGGGCGTCGGCCATGCGCATGCCGATGGACTGAAGAGTCTTGCGTCCGAGCGCCTCACGTACCTGGGGGAACCAGACCTTCTCCTCAACCTCCATGTGCCGCTCCACGGAATCCATCAGGACCTTGGCCTTGGCGTCGAAGGACTCGTCGTCCTGCCGCATGCCCTCCAGTTCGGCGGCCAGCACATCCGCCACATGATGTTCCTCGTGGAACTCCAGCACCAGTGACTCCGTTTCGGGGGCGAAATGGCGCACCTGCGGGTACATCACCTCGTCCTCGACGAACGTGTGGACGGTCAGTTCATGCAGCAGTTCTCTGACGATCTCGCCCGGGGGGGTTGTTTCCTTCCCCCCGTCCCCGGCGCTGCTCAGCCCCCGCTCACTGCCGGCACGGTAGGCGTGGATCAGCTTTCGTATCTTCTTGTGATCCTCCCTGAGCATCACAATGGCATCGGTGGACATGGCTGACTCCTCTGTGGTCTCACTCTCTTCGGCACCTGCCCACAACACCCCTGGGTAAGCCGAGGAGCGCGCCTCTCGCCGGATCCGCCAGCCGCCGCCATTGCGTGGGCCGGACAGAGGCCGGTTCGACGGTTCTCCAGGTGTTTATGGGTGCCTCAGCTGGCCCTTTCGCCTTGTACTCGCACCCAGGGTTGGGTTGGGCGGAATCGCCGAGGAGCAGCGATGGGGCCCCTGCGGACGTTGTTCGAAGGGCTGCCGATGAGACGCGGGGATGCAGGGTCCCGCGAGGTGCTTCGATGGTGATGACGCGCTTCGGTCACGACTTGGGGCACGGGGTGGCCTGTCGTGTACATGCAGTACAGGCTGTGTCCATGGCGAGACGATCACAGGTCCGGACGGGTACGCCGGGCGGCTGCCTGTTCAACGGATGCTTGACCCTTCTGGGACTGCTGCTCGTGGGCGTCGTCGGCGTGTGGATCTGGCTGGAGACACAGCCGGCGCGTGATGAGGCCCAGGCGCGCATGGCCCTTCGGAAGAACGTCGAAGTTCTCCGCGACCGGCTGGGCGAGGCGGCGGCCGACGGCAGCCTTCCGGACACGGAGATCGCCCAGGTCTTCCCTCCGTCGAAGCCCGGCAAGGGCCTCGTCGGCGTCACGCGCCAGGGCGAGGCCGTCACCGTGGTCGCGGAAGTGCTCGGTCAGGGATCGCCACGGACCTTTATCACCGTGTATCACCGTATGGTGACAGGCTGTTACGCCTTTGAGGTGCCGCCCCCGGCCCCCGGGGCCTCGCGGCCCTCCATCCGGGAACTGCCGCAGGAGGCGTGTGCGACGGCCCCGGCCGCGCTCCCCGGATCCGATCGTCAGGATCAACAGTCGCATGACCCGAAGATTCCGATGCCGTAGTTCGGCACCTGGGCCCAGCTGCAAGCGGATGCGGCGATGGGAACCCGCCCCGTTTGCGTGCAGTGACGGTGACCAAGCCACCATTCGCGCACTAAACCCTCGGTGTCGTCGCGGAGTTCTATATAGCGTGCAAGAGATGCCGCGGAGGCCAGCGGTGGCCACAGAGGGGCGAAGGAGCAGTAGGCGTTACGGCCGACTTCGCACAGGTCGTAACCGGAAGATCATGTTCCCCCGGAGGGGTGGCGCTCCTGATCAGTTCCGGCCTGTGCGGTCTCCGCGTGCGACGGATTCCAGAGCTGGTCGGCCTCGCCGCGTGCCAGGTGATCTTCGTAGATCCGCACCTTGTGGCGCATCACATTCAAGGTCTCGTGCAGTTTCTGGATCTGCGCCTCCACGTGTTTTTCGTGCCGGCGCAGCAACTCAAGTCGCTCGTGTTCGTTGCCCGGGCCTTGGCGGGCTAGCTCGATGTACTGCCGGATCGTCGCCAGTGACATGCCGGAGGAGCGCAGTTTCGTGCAGATAGCCAGCCACTCGAGATCTTCCTCGTGATAGATCCGACGGCCGTTGGACAGGCGGCGCACCGGGTTGGCGAACAGGCCCTCCCGCTCGTAGAACCGCAGTGCGTGAACGCTGAGCCCGCTGCGTTCCGCTACTTCACCGATGCTCAGGTCCATGACCGCCCCGTAACGCAGTTCTTGATCTAGACCCGACTCTAGCTTCTAGTGTCGAGCCGTCAGCAAGTCGGCCGGTCAGGTGATCGGAACAAGGGGAGAACATGGGCGTTTGGTTTGTCACCGGTGCATCGCGTGGGCTCGGCGCGGAGATCACCCGCGAGGCGCTGGATCGCGGGCATAGCGTGATCGCGACAGCGCGGGACGGGGCGGCGGTGCGCCAGGCGTACCCGGGGAAGACGGACGGCTTGCTGGCGGTGAACGCGGACGTGACCGAACCCGGGCAGTTGGCGGCCGCGGCGGAGGCCGGTCTGGCGGAGTTCGGACGGATCGACGTCGTGGTCAACAACGCCGGCTACGGCCTCGTGGGCGCGATCGAGGAAACGTCAGACAGAGCCGCCCGCGCTCTGTTCGACGTCAACGTGTTCGGCGTACTCAACACATTGCGGGCAACCCTGCCGACGTTGCGCGCCCAGCGATCCGGACATGTCCTGAACATCGGCTCCGTGGGCGGCTTCGCCACGGCGCCGGCGGTGGGCTTGTACGGGGCGTCGAAGTTCGCCCTCGAGGGCATCTCCGAGGCGCTGCACGGCGAGCTGGCCCCGCTGGGCGTACGTGTCACGATCGTGGAGCCGGGCGGCTTTCGCACGGACTTCCTCAACAGCTCGAGCATGCAGGTCGAAGCGGCCTCCATCGGGGACTACGTCGCCGGCGCGGGGCCGGTGCGCGAGGCGCTGGCCAACAACGACGGCCGCCAGCCAGGAGATCCGGTGAAGGCAGCGAAGGCCATCGTCGACATCACCGAGGTTGCCGAGCCGCCGCTGCGCCTGCAGTTGGGCGCGGATGCGATCGAGCGTGTCGAGGCGAAGCTGGACCGGGTGCGACGTGAACTTGACGAATGGCGCCACGTAGCACTCTCTACCGGCATCTGAAGAGCCACCCGTTTACCGGGCTCTCGGTTCGAACGCGGGTTCCTGATCGGGTGATCGCAGCGGGCCCGACGCATGAAGACGGGACCTCCTGGTAGCTCAGTGGTGCGAGTTGGCTGAGCACAGGCAGGTTCTGTCGTTGTCCGCGTATCCGTCCACGGCAATGCGCCGCTTGCTGCCGGTGCCAGCCTGGTGGGAAGGGCGGGGCGGGCGACCAGAGGGCTACTGCCATCGGCAGATGCGCGACGCCGTGCGGTCTACGTCGTCGACCAGGGGTGAGTCGGCGCAACTTCCTTCGGACTGCCCGCCGTTCAAGCGGGCGCATGCCTTTGCCGCCGCCGGCAAGTGACGGGGCTGCTCGGCGACATCCCCAAGACCCACGTCCGGCTGGGACGGCGGCAAGCAGTTCATGCCTGCGAGGCCGAGCGGCCGCGCCGGGAACAGTCGGCTGGCAGGCACGGTTGCACCGGTCGAGAGACCGGCGCCACGGGCGGGGAGCACGGAGACCACAGGGTCGTCCGCCCTACCAGGATCCGGTCCCCAGGGCCGCGGTACGGCCGCTGCGCACTCGGACCAAGACGTATTTCTGCAGGAGGAGTTTCATGACTGACCGGCCCTTGACGCTCATGGCAGTGCACGCCCACCCCGACGACGAGGCCACCGGAACCGGAGGGGTCCTCGCGCGGTACGCGGCGGAAGGCATCCGCACGGTTCTCGTGACATGTACCGACGGCCGTTGTGGTGACGGGCCCGGGGGTGTCAAGCCGGGCGATCCCGGGCACGATCCGGCGACCGTTGCCTTGATGCGCCGTCAAGAACTCGAGGCGAGCTGTGACGTCCTGAAGGTCAGCGATCTGGAGATGCTGGACTATGCCGACTCCGGGATGATGGGCTGGCCGAGCAACGACGCCCCCGGATCCTTCTGGCAGACCCCCGTGGAGGAAGGCGCCGCCCGACTTGCGGAACTCATGCGGCACTACCGACCCGACGTGGTCGTCACCTACGACGAGAACGGCTTCTACGGCCACCCCGACCACATCCAGGCTCACCGCATCACGATGGCGGCGCTGGAGATGACGGCGCTGACACCGAAGGTGTACTGGACGACGATGCCCCGCTCCGGGATGCAGCGGTTCGGGGAGATCATGCGCGAGTTTCATGAGGACATGCCGGAGCCGGATCCTGCCGAGGCCGCAGCGATGGCCGAGATCGGCCTCCCCGACGATGAGATCACCACGTGGGTGGACACCACCGCATTCAGCGGTCAGAAGTTCGATGCGCTGGCCGCGCACGCCAGTCAGGGCGAGAACATCTTCTTCCTCAAGATGGGCAAGGAGAGGTTCGGCGGGTTGATGGGCATGGAGACCTTCGTACGTGTCAAGGACGCCACCGGCGCGGCCGTACCCGAGAACGACCTCTTCGCCGGACTGCGCTGATCCGCCCGTCCGTCCGTCCGACCGGGTCCGGGCCCGCTCATCGGCCGCACGGCGCGATCGAGCGGGCCCGGGATCTTCCGGCCGCGGGCGCTTCGCTGCGGGAGCGGTGCGCGGCCATCGCCCCCGAGCTCGCCGGGCACGTCGCCGCCCTCGGCTTCGACCCGGACTCCGGCCAGCTCACAGCGGGCCCGGAGTCGACGGCCTGGACGACGAGGGCCGCCTGGATCAGCCCCGCGTCATCGCGGCCGCCAACAAGGCAGCGGGCCGCACCCGCCGTGCGCGCCGGACGAGCTTCTCCTGTGCGTCGATGACCGGCCATGCCGCGGCGTGCGAACGGTCAACACGCATCCCACGAACGGACGCCCGTAATCATGAGACTTGACCATCCCACCCGCCTGAAATACGACGCCGACGACGTCTCGGTGTGGCTGATGAAGGCGGGCAAGGCGAACGAACCGCACCGCTTCCCCGACTGGAAGCGCGGCGGGTACTGCGCCGTCGGTTTCAATGAAGTGAAAGAGGAGATACCGGCCGGGCTACCGGATGACCACACGGGCAAGCAGCACATCCGGCAGATCGTCGCCCGCTGGCTGGCTCCCGCGGACGTCGGCGGCGCCACGGGCAGCCTGTTCAACTTCTGCGCCAGGATGAAGCTCGATGATCTTGTCGTGGTCTGGCGCGATGGTGACGGCGCCGACGGGCGGGGCCTGCTGCACTTCGGCATCGTCACCGGCCCACTCCAGTCTGAGGAGATCACCCCGGGCGACTACCCACGCCGCCGGTCCGTGCGCTGGTTCGGCCAGCAGCCGTGCCCGGACCACTTGCGGTCCAGCGTGGCCCGCCAGCATCCGACGGTGGAATTCCAGAATGCCAACGGATGGGCGTTCCGGGCGCTCGCCGACGCTTGCGCCGACGCGCCCGCCGCCGATGCGGATCCGGTCACGGTGGGCCGTATGACGCTCGTGCCGTACACCGCCCCCGGCGGGGTCGGCCCCGTCACGCAGGCGGCCCCAAGCGCCACCGACGCGCGAAAGATGACGTGGGCCAACGCCGAACACCGCAAGCTGCTGACCGGCCTCGCCGACGAAGCCGTACGCCGCGGGATGCGGGTGTGGCTGGGCCGCGACCAGGGACACGTCTACGACGTCTTGTGGAACGGCGGTGGTGAACTGACGCTGTGCGAGGTCAAGTCGCTCACCGGGAACAACGATCCGGACCAGCTCCGCATGGCGATCGGCCAGCTCATCGACTACGCCGACGACTTCCGGCCCAAGAAGCTGGCCCAGCTCGCCGAGACCGAACCAGCCATCGCCGGGACCACCACGCTGCGCCGCGTGCTGTGGGTATCCGGTCCGCCCCAACGCGCGAAGCACTGGACGCGCGCGTGCGCCTCGGCGGGGATCATGCTGGGGTGGCCGGGCATGGAAGATGCCGTGTTCCCCGGCGGTGAAGGAAGCCTTGACGCCGGATAGTTCCCCGCACCCCGCACCGGCTCTCGCGCAGGGCTCTGACACTTCGGCCTTGCCGATCACCGGTCTGCTGCTGCGAGAAATCACGATTTGCCAGACCCCTCCTGATCCGCGGCCTACCGTACGGAAGCAACGCTGCATGCCGCAGTCACCGAGGAGGATTCAGTGTCGTCGTTCTACGACCCCCGGTACGCTCCCGCCGGCGATGTGGGTGCTGCGCTCATGGTGATCGACTCGCGGCTCAAAGCCGTCTATGCCGGCAAGAGCGAGACGGGCCCCGAGCAGCGGCTGCTGACGGACCAGTTCTCGGCTTCCCTGGGACCCAGGGAAGCCGATGACCTGCTGGACGGTGCGTGCACGCTCATCTACATGTTCATGACGTGGCTGAGGAAGGCGCACGAGGATCACGGCAAAGACGTCATCGAGTACGTGGTGCCCAACCTTGTGGCCACGATGCGCACGATGCGCCGGAGCGTGCTGCCCGAGGCCATCCCCACCATGGCGGGCCTGGTCATCGCGGCAGGCACCGGCCTGAGCCCCAGCCTGTGGCGCAAGCAGTACGGGGAGTGGACCAGCGAGGAGATGAATCCGCTGGAAGCCACTGCCTTCCTGCTCGCGGAGCACATCAACCGGATCACAGGCGACCGCGACTACGCCACCCGCCTGATCGCCAACGCTCTGTCCAGCGCGGACGAGGACTGACACCGGCCACCCTCAGGGAGGACTCGTCGGGCGGGGCTCGGGCCGATCCTGTGCGACTCCATCGCCTCGGCATCCGCACGAAGCCGGTCCGCAACACCGCTCACCTGGACCTCGCCGCCGAGCTTCCAGCCGTCGTCCTGAGCCCCTCCCCGGCATCAACATCCAGTCGGCCACTCACTGGACCCGACGCTCTGAGGTCTCCCGCAACGCCTACACGGCCGACCTCTCCCGCCGCCAGGGACCACGTGGACGCAGATCGCCGAGGCGCTGGGGGTCTCAAAGCAGGCCGTACACAAGAAGTACGGCGGCCGACGCCTGTTCGGCCGGACAGAGGCCTGACGATCACGACCTCGCTCCTCGATGATCTGGTACGACGAACGGCGGAGCGGCTCGGCGCCCGACAGCGTGGCGTCATCGTGGTGGGTGCCGTCCGGGGTGGCCAGTCCGCACTTCACGGCGCAGACCCCGGCACGCTCTTCGAAATCGGTTCCGTCACCAAGACGTTCACCGCGCTGGCCCTGGCCCAGCTCACCGTGCGTGGCGCCGTGGGACTGGACCAACCGCTTCGCGACCTGCTACCCCGCGACATCACGGCTCCCGAACGCGGTGGTGAGGTCATCAAGCTGGCTCACCTGGCCTGCCACACTTCCGGCCTGCCCCGGTCGCCCAAAGGCCTCCTGCCGCGAGGCCTGTTCCGGGCGGACCCCTACGCCGGCTGCACGGGCGAACTCCTGCTGGACGGATTGCGGCGCACCCGTTTGCGGTCGGTGCCCGGTACCCGCTTCCGCTACTCCAACCTCGGCGCCGGCCTGCTCGGGCTCGCCCTGGCACGCCACACCGGCACCGACTACGACGCGCTCATTCAGGCCGAGATCTGCCGGCCCCTCGGCATGACCGACACCCACGTGGTTCTCGACCCCGGGCGCACCGCACGACTGGCCGCCGGCCACTCCCGCACCGGCCGCCCCCGTCCACCCTGGCACCTGGCCGCCCTCGCCGGCGCCGGCGGCTTGCACTCCACCGTGCCCGACCTGCTCACGCTGGCCCGGGCACAGATCGGCCACGCACCCGAAGAACTCGCCGAAGCCATCGCTCTCACCCACACCACCGCCCACCGCATCAACGCCAGAGCCGTTGTTCATCCCGGCTGGATCTCGGTCAACCTGCCCCGCAGCCAGCACCGGATCCTGTTCCACGCCGGCGGCACCGGCGGCTACCGCAGCCTGCTGGCCATAGCCCCCGAACACCAGGCCGCAGTCGTCATCCTCAACGCCAACACCCGCCCCGTAGACCGCCCCGGCCTCAACCTGCTCACACAGATCATCGGCTCCGGACCCGGTCCGGCCCCCGTCCCGGCCACCACCGGCGCCTGACCAGGCGCGGCCCGCACCGGCAGCAGCGGCCGCACCACGGCCCACTCCGCGTACGTCATGTCCGTCGGGCGGCGCGCCTCCCGAAACCCGTTGTCCGCGGCCTTTCCGAACCGGTGAGCACCGGGCCTCCTGATGCTGCTCGGTGATTCGACACCAACGAGCTGCTCAGGAGGGCCTGCTCGTGTGCGCCGATCGCCCGCGACCAACCAATCGAGACTCCCGTTCGACAGACACCGCTCAGGATCGGAACGACAACAGCTGCTCAGGCGCGGCGGAACAGGTCTTCGGCGTTCACCGGATTCCGACCGCTCCACGACAGGCCTGGGCGGCGCGGAACCTCACGGCCCAGGGCGAGCCACTGGCGCTCGACGGCGTCGTAGATCGGTGCGTCGGATGCCTGCCAGAACTCGTGTGCCAGCCAGGCGAATCCGGCCCAGTCCGGAGGCGAAACGGTTTTCTGGTCCATGTCGAGGTCAACGAACCCGGCCGCTCGATGTGGCGGCGTGTGACCGTTCTGTCATGAACTCCGGGCTCTGAAAGGGCGGTGACGACCGCCCCGCCGCCCGGCGCGGTGGCGGGGCCGCCCCCGGATGCCGGCACGTGGGGGGTGGTGGGCCGGCCGGCGGGCACGTGCCGCCGCCCGCTGCCACGCGGCCGACGGCTGGATGGGACTTTCGCAGCGTCCCGAATCGATGGTGTTTCGACCTGGCTTCACCCCTGATATGCCGCCCCGGCTTGAGGCGCTGGGTGTGGCACTCACCGACGCCGTGTTCGGCCTGCTGCTCAGCATGTTGGGCGTTTGGTGTTCACGGCGTCGCTGGGATGTTCACGGTGCCGTGCCCGAGGTATATGAGAAGTTTTTAGCACGCACTACCACTTCTCGGTCTTGCCGGTGGCATGGATATACCAGCTGCCGGAGCTGTTCTGGTGGTACTCGTGGCCTTGGGCGATCGCTGTGCTGGGACCCCAGAAGTCCACCATCGGTGTGCGGCAAGACGCCTGGCCCGGAGTCACGTGCTTGTTTCCGCCAGGAGAGTCGCAATTTCGAACGGTGTTGTCAGTGGTGACCGTGATGTAGGCGATGCCCCAGGTTCCGGGGTCCATGCTCGGATTGAAGTGCACAGTCGACCAAACCGTCGAGCACCTCGGGCTCCACCACAGGTGGACAACGCCGTACACCGTGTCCGGACTCCGCAGCACGTCTGCGGACGCAACGATCTCGCCGTCCGAGGCGCATTGGACACCGCCGATGAACTCGTACGGGGAATGGCCTTCGTACTGGGTGGCCGCACTCGCCTGGCCTGGCAGGAGGAACGAAAGGATCAGTGCGACGCCAACAGGTAAGGTTGTGATGGCACGAACGCGCATGTGGCTTCCCCCAAGGTAATTCATAGCGGCCGTGCCCGGCTGCACGTTCCCGCCGATGGTGGGAATCCGGGCGTTACCGAGTATGGGGCAGCGCGCCCCGCCCAGTCCACAGTCGGCCGCGCACGTCGGGCACCGCGTCCAGGGGCGGTTCCAACGGGGTGACGTCGTTGCGCTTGTCGCCGTACCTTAACCAGGGCAACGGGAACAGCAAGCCTGGCCACCCAGGACAGAACAATCCCGGCACGAGGCAGGCCAACGCCAGTGGGCGACACGATTATCGGCGGTAACACCAACCTCGCCCAGTGCGGGTACGAACGTTGAACCCAACCGTTTGTTGCGCTCTTGACCCGGCGCAAGGCTCTGTCGCGCGAGCGCGTTGCAGCGCCGTGTTGCACCCCTTCTGGGACCCCGCGGCCCAGGTTCCGCAGGGGGGGGAAGTGCGGCGAGGAGGTGCTGGCGCCATACGGAGCGCGCTGAGCGGGGACTGCGGAAACGAGGAACAGGGCCGGCCCGGCGAGTGCGGGTCGGCCCTGTCGTGTGCGGCACTCAGGCGCGAAGTGTCCCCACCGTGCCTCTGGGGTCGCATGAAAATCGGGTGCCGCATCCGCATCATCGCGACTGCGGCATGATGTCGCGCCCGGCGCCGGTTGCCGTGCCGGCCGGGTTGGCCACTCCGCTCTCGTCGACGACGAAGCGGCCGTTCGGGGTGCCGTTGAAGGTGCCCTTCTTGATCCACTCGATCAGAGCCGCCTGGATGGTCGCGTGGGGGCCGGCCCAGGGGCGACCTCGGCGGCCACCGTAGGGCGTTCCCGTTTCAGGCGGGCAGCGCGGACCGGAGCAGCCCTCGAGGAGCGCCGTGTGGCTGGCGCACCGGACGTGTACCAGCACCTTGTTCGCCACGGGGAGGTTGTCGTAGATGACGGTGGAGTTGTTCGACGAGGTGACGATGTCGTCGAGGCCGTGGAGGACGAGCGACGGTGTGGCCAGCTGTTGGGCGACGGTGGCGTTCCAGCCGTAGCTGGAGAACGTTGGTGAGCGGACGAGGCCTGGTGCGGTGTCGGGGTCGTCGCCTCCCCACGTGCTCCCCAGGGGGTCCTGCTCCATGAGCTGTTCCCACAGCTGATCTCTACTGCCGGGCGCGATCCGGCCGGGGCAGGCGGCGTCACGCCCGGGCGGCACGAGCGTCGTGCGCGAGTCCCGGCAGATGGCGTCGGTCCCGGTCTCCTCCGTACGGTGTTCGCTGCAGGAGTGGGGCGCGTAGGAGACGCCGTCCCTCATGAGGAGATGACCCCCGGAGAGGATGTCCACGGACTCGTCCAGCGGGATGGTGCGGTTGCCGTGGTCGAGGTCGGTCACTTCTGGTTGATGGTGAGCTTGGCCTTCGCATCGAACATCCTCTTGAGCCAGGCCGTGGGCTCCGTGCCGATGGCCTGGAGGATGTGCTTGCCTTCGGGAACCAGGTGCCAGCCGCGCGTGGTCCAGTCTGCCGGGCGGGTGAGGGTGCCGTCCGCTGCGACCAGCACCTCGAAGCCCGCCTGGACGGGCCGGGGGAGTGAACTGCCGCTTGGGGGCCCTGTTGCCGGTGTGGGGGTGGACGGTAGAACCGCCGCGTGGTGATCGTGATCACGCGGGGCTGGGGGGCGGGGGCCGCCCCCCCCCCCCCCCGCCCCCCCGGGGCCCCCCCCCGCCCCCCCCGCCCCCCCCCCCCCACCCGCCCGC
>NZ_JBIXJQ010000001.1:135216-229122 GCF_052871255.1 Streptomyces sp. LARHCF249 | reverse complement strand
GGGGCGGGGGGGGGGGGGGCGGCCCCCCCGGGGGGGGGGGGGGGGTGGCCCGGGGGGGGGGGGGGGGGCCCCGCCCCCCGCGGCCCCCGCGCCCCCGTTTTGCCGCTCCTGCCCGTCCCAGCCTGCGCAACCAAGGCAGGCGGCAGTGGCCGCTGCTGGCTGCCCGCATGCGGAATATCGGCGAGGGCGACGGCACACATGCCTCCGCCCAGCACCCGAACCGCCTGACGGCCGACGCCTCCTGGAAGCAGACCTCGGGTACGACCCTGGTGGGCCGCCTCGTGGACGCGACCTGCCGCTCCCTGACAACGCCGCCGTCCGCGCAGCCCGCGCCCGCGTCCCGGCTGTGGGTCTGCCCGGCAGCGGCCCGCTCCCGCTCCACCCGCCAACCACCGCTGCGCCCGGTCAGCCCGCCCGGTCGAACCCGCGGTACCAGCCCACCGGCAAGAGTGGGGACCGTCGTCAGCGGGTTACGACCAGATGGTCGGCCGCTCACCGGAACGGCCCGGGTCCCTGCCGTCCTTGCGCATCGGCTACCGGGCGTCGACGAGGGCGACGGCCTCGGCGAAGTCGGCGAACGCGGGCTCGAAGGTGCGGGCAGCGACGAGGAACATCGAGCGGTCCGTCAAGGCCCGGACGAGGCGGGCAGGGTCGTCGGGCAGGCGGCGGGCGAGTGCCACGCCTGCCCGGACGAGGCGGGCAGGGTCGTCGGGCAGGCGGCGGGCGAGTGCCACGCCTTCGTCGAAGTACGGCCTGAACCGCTCACCGAACCGATAGGGGTGGTTGCCTTCGCGGAGGGCCGCGCGGATGCTGATCCTGCGTTGGACGTCCACCAGTTCAGGCAGCCGGCCGGCCTCCCGCAGTCTTGCCGCCTCCGCTTCGAGCTCTGGCAGGGTGCCGAGGAACGCATCGCGCGTGGCGCTCGACCATCTGAGGTCGGTGCCGAACGGCGGCATGGGGGACTCGGGGCTCGCAGCCGGTTCGTCGACCCGCCCCGACAGGGCGAACAGGGTGACCCACCACCCGAGGACGCAGCTCCAGTTCTCAGGCTCACCCGTTGTCGCCAGTTCCTCCAGGACGGCCAGTGCCTCCCGCCGGCCGGCCGCGGCGTCCGCCTCCTGCCCGGCGGCCTCGCGCATCCGGGTGAAGTGCACCAGCTCCCAGGTGAGGATGGCCAGCGCCGTGCGCTGCCCGGCGGCCGCGCGCCGGGTCTGGTCAAGGAGCTCGCCGAATACGGCCGATGCAGCATCGTGCAGTCCGGCGCCCTCCAGGTTCGCCGCCCACTCGACCATGTTCCAGAAGGAGTGCTCCGGTATGCCGTTCCGGGCTGCCTTCTCGTTGAGTTCCGCGGCCTCCCGGAACCGCCCGTCCTCGGCGAGGACATTCGCCAGCCGCCCGCTCTTTCCGGCCTCGGCCATCTCCTCGCAGGCCGCGTACCCCTCGGGTCGGCGTCCGAGAGCGAACAGGGCCGACTGGTAGACATCCAGGGCCCTGCACAGCCGTTCTGCCCGCTTCGGAGCCCCGTCCTCGATCCTCCGCGCGACTTCGACCGCTTCGGCGGCCAACGTCAGGTCCACCTCCGGGTCCCGGCTGCGGTAGCTCATCGAGAGAAGTGCATCGACCAGCTTCGGCAGATACGCCTTCGGGCTCACCTCCGCCAGAACCCGGTACGCGTGGACCTCTTCCAGCAGGCCCAGCCGGCCGGAACCCAACAGCAGCACCCGTGCCCGCAGCACCGCGTCGTGATCAATCTTCCCCATGCTCCCCCTGTTCTCCGGCTGATTCACGAAGGAGATTCTGGGCGTCGGGGAGCGGACCGGACAAGGCTCGCGAACTGTGCGTTCCGTCCTACGAAAAACGGCGCTGACCTGTCATGATGGACATACCCTCGTAGCAGGACACCGGATATGTGGCCGCCAGGGCAGTGACGGACTCCTTGGATCGCCCGGACCGCCGCGTGCGCACCGCTGGACTGTCCGCCCCATGAACTCCGCGTACGTGACTACGTCCTGGCCGGGGGCCGACTTGTCTCGATTGCCGACCTGCGCAGTGGTCGGCCTCGGCCTCGGTCAGTGGTTGTGGGGGCTCAGCAGCGTGGCGGCCGCGGCGATGAAGGCGACGGATGCTTCCTTGGCTGCATGCCGCCGGGCGTCCAGCTCGGTCCGGTCGACGGCCTTGCGCAGCGCGTACGTGGCATCTGCGGCCTGCTGGGCGGGGCCGGCCAGCTCGGGGACCAGGACCTGAAGTCGGATGTGCGGCGCGGTGATTGCCGCCCGGGTTTCGTGGGACCTCGTCTGGGTCTCCAACTGGTGCTCGGTGCCTGCCTCGGTCAGAGCCAGACGCTCCCGATGGAACATCGCCGAGCGGTGCGCGTCCAGGGCGGCCGCGAAGTCGGTGACGGCGCCGAGCTGGTCCTGGCGGTGGCCGTGGGCGCGCTCCTCGGCGCGTGCGGTGCGTGCCGAACGCTGCTGGAGGAGTCCGGCGGTCAGGGCACCGGCGAGGGTACCGAGTACGGCAACGATCGAAGGCCATATGGACATCAGGTGTTGGGTCCTCTCGGGTAGGCGGTTTCGGCGGTGAGGCCGGCGGGCAGCGAGGTACACGGCGGCGCTTTCGGCGGCGGGGTTACGCCTGCGGCCCTCCGGACCTACCCCGGCGGTCAGATTCGCGGCTGGGGCCCGAGTTCAGGGCTCCGAGGCCATGATCACTTACTCCGAGCCGACCGGCACACGAGACGGCGGGCAGCAAGTACCGACGTCCTCCTCCTCGGGAGTCAGCGGCGCCGCAGTTCTGGCCGCAGGCGCCGCTGCGTACGCGGTACGTCGCGCGGTGACCGCCCGCAGGCGTGACCGCGGCAGAATGCGTATCCGCCGGGGTTCAACGCGTGCGGCGGGAGCGGGTCAGAGCCCGCCCGCCCAGGGCAGTGCCGGCCAACCCGAGCAGCAGGGCCACGTAGGCCCCGCCCAGCCCGTTGCCGGTGCCGAGTCCACCGTCGGCAGTGGCCGCGACCAGAGCGCCGAGGGCCGTGGCGGTCAGCCCGGCGACCACGGCCGCCGCGGCCCCCAGCGACCCGTTGGCAACGCCGAGACGACTGGCGGGCCGGGTCAGCGCCAGCACGGCGATGACGACGGCGGCCAGCCCCAGCAGCCCGCCGGTGGCGGCGCCGAGCCTCCCGAGGCTGAAGTCGGTGACGCCGGCGGCGACCGGCCGGATCGAGGCGTGCGCTGCCGCTGGTGCGGCAAGACCGAGCCCGCCGAGCAGGGCGGTGGCAAAGGCGGCGAACAGGCGACGAGCGGACATCAGGGTGCTCCTTCTCTTCCCACGACTGGATGTGGTTCGAGCATGTCGGCCGGACCCGTGGCAGGTCGTCCGGCAGGCGCAGACAGTTCGCGCTACCACGGACGCGGCAGGTGCCGCGGAGCTACTGCGCGCGTGGTAGTCGGCCGCTCGTCCGCGAGCGGGATTCGCCCGCGGCGGCCACGGGCTACGGTGCGCGCATGAACAAAGGACGATTCCGCGTTCGGGCCGGTGTCAGGGACTGGCTGATCGCGGTAGGCGTGGCGGCGGCGCTGCTGGTCACCGGTCTGTCGGGGCAGCACTCCGCCACGGGCCTCGACCTGCTCGGCTACGCGCTGTTGGCGGTGGGCGGCCTGGCCCTGGCGGCCGGCCGCCGGGCTCCGGTCGCCGTCCTCGCCGTCACCGGGCTGTGCGCGGTGGGCTACCAGGCGGCAGGGTTCGACGTGGCTGCCGTCGCGTTCCTCTTCGCGGTGTACGCGGCGATGCGGGCGGGACACCGGACCGTCACGGTGGTGGTGAGCGTGGCCGTGCTGGCGGCTCTTCCGCTCGCGGCCCTGGTATCGGGCCTGCACGACACGGGCGAGGCGTTCGCGCAGGCCCGGGGCGCCCTCCAAATCGCCTGGCTCATCGCCGCCGGCGCCGCCGGTGAAGCCCTCCGCCAGGCCGAACAGCGGGCCGACGAAGCCGAACGCACCCGCGAGGAGACCGCGCGGCGCCGCGCCGACGAGGAGCGGCTGCACATCGCGCGGGAACTGCACGATTCACTCACCCACCAGATCTCGGTCATCAAGGTGCAGTCCGAAGCCGCCGTACACGTGGCCCGCAAGCGCGGCGAAGAGGTCCCCGAGGCCATGCTGGCGATCCGGGAGGCCGGCCGGGAGGCGTCCCGGGAGCTCCGCGCGACCCTGCAGGCACTGCGCGACGACGACACCACCCCGCCGCACGGGCTGGACCACGTCACCGAACTCGTCGAGCGGGCTGCCAAGAACGGCCTGGAGACAACGCTGACGATCGAGGGCCGGCGACACGACGTGCCGACCGCAGTGGGCAGGACCGCCTACCGGGTCGTTCAGGAATCGCTGACCAACATCGCCCGTCACGCGAACGCCGGCACGGTATTGGTCCACATCGACTACCGGCCGGACACCCTCGCGATCCGCATCGACGACGACGGCAAAGCCACGCCGGACAGTGCGCCCCAGCCCGGCATCGGGCTTATGGGGATGCGCGAACGCGTCACCGCCCTTGGCGGCCGGCTCCGAGCCGAACCGAGAAGCGAGGGCGGCTTCACCGTCCAGGCCGAACTTCCCGTGGAGCGAGCATCGTGATCCGTGTCCTGCTTGTCGACGACCAGCCGCTCATCCGCAGCGGATTCCGCGCGTTCCTCGACCTCGAAGACGACATCAAGGTCGTGGCCGAGGCCGCCAACGGGCAGGAGGGCCTGGAGCTCGCCAGGAACCACCTGCCCGACGTCGCGCTGATCGACATCCAGATGCCGGTCCTCGACGGCATCGAAACGACCCGGCGCATCGCAGCAGACCCTGCCCTCGCCGGAGTGCACGTCGTCATCCTGACCAACTACGGCCTGGACGAGTACGTCTTCAACGCCCTGCGCGCCGGCGCGGCCGGATTCCTCGTCAAGGACATCGTGCCGGAGGACTTCCTGCACGCCGTACGTGTGGCCGCGCGCGGCGACGCCCTGCTCGCGCCCTCGATCACCCGCAAGCTGATCAACCGGTACGTAACCCAGCCTCCTCCCACCGCCGCCAGCACGGCTCTGGAAGAGCTGACCAGCCGCGAACGCGAGGCCGTTGTGCTGGTCGCGCAGGGCCTTTCAAATGACGAGATCGCGGACCGCATGGTGATCAGCCCACTGACCGCCAAGACCCACATCAATCGGGCCATGACCAAACTCCGTGCCCGCGACCGCGCCCAGCTCGTGGTACTCGCCTACGAATCCGGCCTGGTGACGCCCCACAACTCCTGACAAGCCGGGAGCCGTCGCCGGCCCTCCGGGGTGAAGGTGAAGGTCTGGCGGAAGGGCCCCGTTCCGAAGCGCACTGCAAGCAGGAGGGGTTCTTCGTGCTCCGGTGGCCATGACTGCTCCGCTCCCGGAGCGGTGCCGTTCCAGAGATGGAAGGACACCATCGGTTCGTCCGGGTTCTCAGTCAGGTAGCCGAGGGTCTTGCCGTAGTAGGGGTTGCCGCTGCCGAACAACATCGACGGGGTACCGAACTCGTCGACGACGTCCGTCCACACGCGGTCCTCGCCCGCCCACTGGCGGACCGCACCCTGCAGGACTGCGTATTCGTCACGGTCCAGTACGCGGTCGGGCTTGAGCCAGCCGCGGCGGTGCGCGAACTCGGCATACACCGAGGCGATGCCGTACTCGTAATAGCGCTCCGGGATCAGGTTGCGGAACACGCCCGCGACACCGGTGCTGGACCAGGCGCCGCGCTCTTCCCAGACGCGCTGCTGCTCGGCCAAGGCCTCGGTCCGGCACTCTGCGAACAGCAAGTGGTCCATCAGCATGCGCAAGGCCAGCTCCGGCTCCTTCCCAAACATTCCGGGACGCCGCAGGGCGAGATTCAACTGATCGACGAGATGCGCATGTATCTCGTCGGAGGCTGCAAGCGAGCTGGAAGTAGGCACCCCACAGTCTCCCGCAAATGCCGCCGGATCGCGGTCGTGGGCTGGAGCGCAGCCAATCTCCACCTGAGCCAGATCCAGGACGGACGGCGCCGGATCGGTTCGCGGCCTCGGACGATCGATGAGTACGACAGCGCTCAGGCCGCCGAGGCCGTGCCGCTCCAGTCCGGCGCGCGGGCCCGTCACCGTAGACGAATTGGACGCACCTTGTTCCACCCCTGTACGTCCACTTGATCAGCCCTCACCAGTGCGACGCGAGTCTGGAGTCACTCGGAACCACCCCCCACCGCACTGGAGTTGTGATGACCAACGCCCCCAAGGCACCCAACGCCCGCAAGACCCGTATACGCGTCGCCCTCGTCGCCGCCGCCGCCGCGGCCGCCGCCACGGTCACCGTCGGCGTCAGCGCGGCGACGCCCGAGAAGGCTGCGCCGGCCAAGCCGTCGAAGCAGCAGATCGCCGCCCTCTTCGACACCTGGAACACGGCTCTGCAGACCGGCGACGCCGAGAAGGTGGCCGACCTCTACGCCCCGGACGCGGTGCTTCTGCCGACCCTGTCCCCGGAGATCCGTACCGACCGCGCCGGCATCGTCGACTACATGGAGCACTTCCTCGAGAACAAGCCGCGGGGCGTGAAGGTCGAGACCGTCATCAACGTCCTCGACGGCGACTCCGCGATCGACACCGGGCTGTACGACTTCCACGTCACCGATCCCGAGACCGGCGAGAAGAAGACGGTCAAGGCCCGCTACACGTACGAGTACGAGAAGCGGAACGGCCAGTGGAAGATCGTCAACCACCACTCCTCTGCGCTGCCGGCCGCAGGCTGATCCATACGCAGAGCCCGCCCCCGGGTGCGTCCCGCAACGCCACGGCCCCACCGTCGTCCGTCAACAGCTGCTTGACGACGGCGAGCCCGAGGCCGGACCCGGAGCGCCCGGTGAGGCCCTGACCGCGCCAGAAGCGGTCGAAGGCCCGGGACTTCTCGCCATCCGACATGCCGGGGCCCTGGTCAAGCACCTGCAGCGCGATCTCGTCGCCCTCGCCCGCCTCCACGCGTACCGTGATCGTCCCGCCGTCCGGTGAGACCTCCAGGGCGTTGGAGAGCACGTTGTCCAGGACCTGGTCCAGGTGGCCCGGGCTGGCCATCACGAACAGCCGGCCGTCGGCATTCCCCCGGAGCGCGATGGTGATTCCGCGCTCGTCGGCGGCCGGCCGCCACACCGACAGCCGCTCCTCCAGTACGTCCCCCAGCGCCAGCGGTTCCGTGGCCGTGACCTTCGCCTCGGCCCGCGCCAGCACCAGCAGGTCGTTGACCAGGCGGCTCATCCGGACGACCTCCGCCGTCGCCTGCTCCACATCCTCCTTGGCGTACTCGTCGTCCACGCCGTCCGCGATGTTGTCGAGCGAAAGGCGCAGGGCCGTCAGGGGCGTACGGAGCTGGTGGGACGCGTCCGCGACGAAGTTGCGCTGTGCGGACATCAGGGTGTCGAGGCGCTCGGCCCCCTGGTTGAGGGTGCGCGCCAGCGTCTGCGTCTCCCTGGGGCCGGTCACCGGCGAACGGGCCGTCAGGTCGCCGTCGCTGAACTTGCTCGCCATGTCGTTGAGCTGGCGCAGGGGACGGGTCAGGCGCCGCGCCGCCACGGCGCCGACCAGGGCTGCCACCCCCAGGACGAACACCGCGAGGACCGCCCGGAAGCCCCAGATGCTCCACAGCCGGGAGGTGAGGTCCCTGGTCGAGTACACGATGCGTACGGCGCCCACGACCGGGCCGTCGGCGCGCTGGTGGGCGGGGACGGTGATCACCAGGTCGGGGCCCCAGATGAACGAGGAGCCCCAGTCGGTCGTGGGCTCGCCCTTCTCCAGGGCGCGGGTCAGCGCCTGGTCCCGGCCGGCCGGCGGCACCATCCCCAGGCATCGCTGCCCGGAGACGACCGAGACGACCTGGACATCCCCGGGCGTCTGCCGGCCATAGGCCATGGCCATCTCCGCGAGGGCCCGGCACGAGGCCTCGCTGCCGTCGCCCAGGAGGAGCGCCATGGTCGAGGCCTCGCGCTTGACGGAGACCGCGGTGTCGCCCTTCAGCT
Source organism: Streptomyces sp. LARHCF249 (assembly GCF_052871255.1). NCBI lineage: Bacteria > Bacillati > Actinomycetota > Actinomycetes > Kitasatosporales > Streptomycetaceae > Streptomyces > Streptomyces sp. LARHCF249. The sequence continues at coordinate 221,089 of NZ_JBIXJQ010000001.1, read as the reverse complement.
GGGTGGTGAGCGTGAAGGCGACGGGCACGGTGAACAGGGCGACGGCGACGGCGACGAGCAGCACGTAACTGCGGACGAGCTGCCTGATCACGAGGCGCCGCCATCGCTCAAGCCGTGGCTCACGCCTTCGCTCACGCCCTCGTTCACGACGAGCCGGAACCCCACACCCCGTACGGCCTCGATGGTCAGTGCACCCGCGAACTTCCGACGCAGAACGGCCACATGGACGTCAAGCGTCTTGGTCGGCCCGAACCAGTTCGCGTCCCAGACCGCCTCCATGATCTGCTCGCGCGACATCAGCGCGCCCGGCTCCTGCGTGAGGAACGCGAGCAGGTCGTACTCCTTCGGTGCGAGGCCCACTTCCTCACCATCCAGCCGTACGCGGGCTGCCCTACGGTCCACGGTCAGGCGCGGCCCGTACCGGTCGGGGCCACCGCTCGCCGTCGCGCCGGCAGCGTGCGTCCGCCGCATCACGGCTCGGATGCGGGCGATGACCTCCCGTACGCCGAAGGGCTTGGACACGTAGTCGTCGGCGCCCAGCTCAAGCCCGACCACACGGTCCGTCTCGTCGCTCCGCGCGCTGATCACGATGATCGGTACGTCCCCCCGGTGGCGGAGGGCCTTGCAGACGTCGAGCCCGTCGGTGTCGGGCAGCCCGAGGTCGAGCAGGACGACGTCGTACGCCCCCGGGTAGGCCAGGGCAGTCGCGCCCGTGGTCACCCACTCCACCTCGAACCCGTAGCGGACCAGGCCGCGCCGGAGGGATTGGGCGATCGGTTCGTCGTCTTCCACCAGGAGTACCCGCATGAGCCGAACCCTAGTAGTTGAAGATTAATGTTCAACCGCGAGGTATCCGCCGCCCGCCTGAGCGGAGGCGCAGTCGACGGGCGGTCGCCGGGCTTCGACGGGGCCTCGGCTCTGCCAGTCGTTGCGGACCACGTATGGGATCTTGAGATCACGAGCGGCCCATGGCAGGCTCATGCCGCATGATCGATGAATTCGCGAAAGACAACCTGCACGGGAGACTGCGGCGGGACCGCAAGGCGCTGCTCTGGAAACTCGACGGCTTGTCCGAATACGATGCCCGCCGACCTTTGACAGCGACCGGGACCAACCTCCTCGGCCTGGTCAAACACGTGGCCAGCGTCGAGGCCAGGTACTTCGGCGAGGTCTTCGACCGCCCTTCCCCGGAACCGCTGCCCCAGTGGCAGGACTCCGACGGCAGCGATCTGTGGGCGACCGAGGACGAGACCCGCGATCAGATCATCGGGTTCTACCGGCGCACGTGGGAACACTCGGACGCGACGATCAACGAGCTTCCCCTCGACGCCCCCGGCCACGTGCCGTGGTGGCCGGAGCCTCATGCCGACACGAACCTGTTCGCCGTCATGGTCCATGTCCTCGGCGAGTCCATCCGGCATGCCGGGCACGCCGATATCCTGCGCGAGGGCCTCGACGGCCGGACCGGGTTGCGGGCCGAACACGAGAGGCAGATCGACGAGGAAGCCCGTGCAGCCTACCGCGCGAAGATCGAGCAGGCCGCGAGGTCGGCCGCACCGATCAAGGCTTAGAGGCTGTCTCACGTGACGTGATGTTCGTGCGGCATGATGCCGGTCGCGGGTCCTGATCTATGGAAGCGTCTGGTTCCTGCTGAACTCTGGGTGCTGGCCGCCCCGTTGCCGCCATCGTTCGCTGCCCGTCCGCAAGGTGGTGGGACCGCTCCGTGTGACGAGCGGGCCGTGTTCACGGCAGTGGTGTACGCGCTGACCAGCGGCTGTGCCTGGCGGCATCTGCCGCCGACGTTCGGCACGTCGCCCGCCACCGCGCATCCCCGCTTCACGGTATGGACCGAGGCCGGCGTGTGGCGTCGGCTGCACCGGGCGGTGCTGGACGAACTCGGGGCCCCGGGGCCGAGGTGGACTGGACCTCGGCGATCGTCGACGCGGCCTCCGGCCGCACCAGAAGGGGGGTCGCCGACCGGGCCGAACCATGTTTTTTCGCGCACAGCGGCGAGCTTTCCCTGCCCGTTGTGGCCATCGCCAACGAACCCCTCCGCCCTCTGGGACGGGCCACCGACCACCCAGACCGTCCTCGGCGGAGACCTCGGCCCCGTGGCGTACCCGGCGCAGAGCATCACCGGGTCCCGGGCTGATCCGGGCCCCAGCGGGTGCGTGCGGTAGGCGGCTGCCCTAGCGTCTGAAGAGGGAGGGGATGCCCTGCCGAGCAGGTCCGGTGCGGGGGCCGGGACCCTGTGGCTCCAAGTCGGCCGCATGCGCTCGGCGCCGTTCCCACGTGGTTCCGGCACGCCCAGGTCCCGGGCCGCGCGGCGATCCCGGAGAGCAGGTACGTCCCATGAGCACGTCGACCCGTATCGCAAGTGTCCTCACCGGCCTGACCCTCGCCCTCGGAGGCGCGGCTCTTACAGCCCCCGCCGCACACGCAGACGTCACGGCCTGCATCAACCAAGTCGAGCGGGAGCTGAAGGGCGGCGAGGCTCCGGAATCCGTCCGCGCGGCGTGCTACGTCGCGTTGACCGGTGCCCACGATGCGTGTGTGTCCGGTCTGACCGCGAGCAGTGTGACGAACGGGACCGCGGTGACCGCCTGCCGACTGGCCCCCGAATAGGAGCGCTCCGCCCGGCGAATGACCCGCGAAGCCAATCCAACGCGGGCTTCCTCCAGCGATACGTGAGGTGAGCACCGTACTTGGCCGCATAGCACGGTGCTCAGTCACACCGCCCGGTCCCGGCCGCTTCGGGCGAGGGTCGACGCCAGCCCGCGCCGATATGGCGTGTGTGGGTGAGGCCCGGTGCCCGGGATTCCGGGGGCAATTCCACCGGGCCGCCCCCCATGCCGAGGCGCGAACCAGTCAGCGGTGTGTGGGGCCTTCGCCGAGTGTGCGGCGGCCGGGTACGGCCTTGGGCTCGGGGGCGGACTCTTCCAGGGGAGCCGGCTCGGTGCCCTCGGCGGCAAGGCGGGCCCTGCGGGATCCGGGGGAGGCGGCGGAGGAGCGGGGGCCTGTGCCCAGGGCGCGTCGAGTGTTCACCAGGACAGTGTCCTGCGCGGGAACCATGGGAGGTTGGGCGGGGGTCCGCCTTCAGCGAGCCCCGGAGCGTGCTCACCCCTGACCTTGCTGGTCGCCGAAGTCCGCGACACCTGAACGCCGCGGCGCCCGGCGGCCCCCCCGGGCGTCGGCGCGGCCGCCCGGGCCGAGTCGCGATCAAGACCGGGTGGGGGTGACGATGAGGTGGGGGGACGGCACACGCAGGCCGTCACCGCGACGGAGGCAGAAACGCTGAGGGGGACGGTCACTCCAGAGGAGTTTCTGCGGGAGCTGCGGTAGCAGTGCCATGACCCGGCGTAACAAGGTCATCCTTCCCGCCCCGAAGCTATCTGCGCCGGGTGCACGGACGCGTGATCTGCATCAGTCGTGAAGCCTTACGGTGTCGGCTGCTGCGTTATGACTGTCCCCGTGCCCGGTGCCGCTTTGCGTACGACCAGGTCACCGCGATCATCAGGGCCGGGATGGCAAACAGCGGGGCGAAGGCGAAGCCCCAGACGGTCTGTGCCGTACCGCTCGACATGTACGTCTGGCTCTCGACGGTGAAAGCGACCACGACTTGCCACAGTGCCACCAGGACCAGGACGCCCGAGGCGGTCCAGGCCAGCGGGGCGAGGACCCCGGGGTGGAGCGGCCGCCACCGGTCACTGACCAGCAGCAGCGGAGACAGAGCGGCCAGCTCGGCAAGGACGGAGAGACCGACGACGTATGCGATGCCCCAGCCCGGGATGTCGAAGACGTCGCGCAGCACCTGGTCGCTGTAGCCCACATAGACACCGGATGCCATAGCGATGCGCCACAGGCCGGACGGGACGGCGCACAGCGCGATGGCGTGGGCGGCGCGGCGAGCCCAGACAGGCGCAGGTGCGGAGGCGGGGAGAGGGGCGGTCGCTGTCGTCATGACGTACATGCTGGCCCTGGACATGGCGGCCGCGCTTCGTCCGCTACGGCGGACCGTATCCGCCCTGCGAATGAGGGCGCACCCGCTGAGGGAGGACCTGAGGAGGACTCAATCGCCGGACGAGCTGGGTTATCCATCCATCCGGCCGTCGAGGACTTCGCCACCAACCCGGCGAACGTTCGCGGTCACAGCACTAGCAAGGCCCTGAGCCGCACAGCGCCACGGCGGGCCGCAGGGCATGCTCGGCAGGTAAGTCCAGGCGAAGGGTTGCTGGGGCCCATTCGGTCAGCGGATTCCGGAGTCGGGATGCACGGCATCCCATTCTTGGCGTGCTCGCGCGATGGCATCGCGGTGGTCGGCTGACCAGTCCGCGAGGGCTTTCACCAGATGTGTGAGGCTGTGGCCCATCGTCGTGAGCGCGTACTCGACCTGCGGAGGCACTGTCGGGTGCACGGTCCGGGTGACCAGCCCGTCGCGTTCCAGCCGACGCACAGTGAGCGTCAGCATCCGCTGCGAGATGCCGGGGAGGGCGCGTTGCAGCTGTCGGAAACGACGTACGCCCTGGGCCAGTTCGACGACGACCAGGACCGACCATTTGTCCCCGATCCGGTCGAGCACCTCACGGATCCCGCAATCCTCGTGCTCATCGCCGCACGTGACTACGGGTTCGGTGGTTACCCCTTTGTGCCCTACTGACATGGAAGTGCCTCCTTACGCTTCGTGACGCAAACCCGCAGGATGATCCCGGTTACCGAAGAGAACCTACCGGAACGGGAAGACCCTGATGATCATGGTTACTGGAGCTGCCGGCGCCTTGGGCGCGCTGATTGCCGAGCGGCTGGCTGACCGTGACGACACGGTCCTTGGAACGCGCGATCCTCAGCAGTGCCCGGCTGTGCTGCCTGTCCGCCGCATCGACTTCGACGATCGCAGCACCCTCATCAGGGGCTTCGACGGTGTGGATGTGCTGGTCCTGATCTCCGCGGGCTACGGCGAGGACGACACCGTCATAGCCCGGCACGGCGCCGCCATCGACGCCGCCGAGAAGGCCGGTGTGGGGCATGTCGTCTATACAAGCCTGACCGCCGACGGCGATCACCTCCCTTACGCGCTGCCGCACCGCTGGACCGAGAGGCGGCTCCGGGAGAGCACCATGGACTGGACGATCCTGCGCAACGGCCTCTACGCGGAGCTGCTGGCAGGGCTCGCGCCGTTGGAGGGCGGCCGGATCACTGCCCCGCTTGGTGAGGGCCGTCTGGCAGCCGTTGCGCGGGCGGATCTGGCCGACGCCGCGGTACGGGTAACGGTGGAGGCGCCCGCTCACGCAGGACGCATCTATGAACTCGTCGGCGAGCAGGCGATCGGCGGCGCCGACCTGGCCCGCGCACACGGACCGCACGTCACCTATGAGCCGGAGACACTCGCCCAGGCCCGCGCGCGCATCGCCGCCTCCGGCGCCGAACTGTTCCAGGTGCCGATGCTGGTGGGCACCTACTCCGCCATCGCTGCCGGATTCATGTCCCGAACCGGTGGTGACCTTCGTCAACTCCTGGGCCGCGAACCCCGATCTCCGCTCCCAGCAACCCTCGCATAGCCCCAGAGCACAGGCCCCGCGCGGCCAGGAAAGTCCTCTGCCGAGGCGGTGAAGGCGCGGACGTCCTTGGGGAGGCAGTCCTGCCGCCGTAGCCGATGCCCGGCCGCATACCGCCGCTGCCGATCCACGCTCCGTCCGCTGACCAGCGGCGATGCCGTTCATGGACCGTCTCCCAGGGTTCGAATCGCACCGGGAGGTCTCGCCGCTGCACACCCGTCCGCACCCGGTAGAGAACCCCGTTGATCACCCGACGGTGATCGCTCCACCGGCCCCCACGCGCGCCACCAGGAGGTAGGAACGATCCCAGCAGGTCCCACTCCGCGTTCGTCAGATCTCCACGACGCATACGGCCGACCTGACGCCAACACCGCACCCACATCAGGGGATCCGAGAAACAGTGCCTAGTCGGCCGTAGCTCAAGTGTTGCTCTGAGATGGCGGGAAGAGGGTTGGTCGCTGTGCTGTCAGGTGACACTGCCGACAGATGAAGTGGGCCGAAACGGGGGCGGATCTGGTATGCGGTGGGTGTTCCGGTGGATCGCAAGGGGCTCGGGCGAGACGCGGACTCTGGATGTGTATGACGTCGCGTTCCTGGCGGGCGGGGCCCGGCGGGTGGTGGACAGCGCGGTCATCGCGCTGAACCGGCGCGGGCTGCTCGTGGTGCACGCCTCGCAGGTGCGTACGGTGGATGGGGAGCAACCCCTGCATGCGGTGGAGCGCGCTGTGGTCGCCTTCTGCGGGCGCACCAAGAGCATCGACACGGTACGCGCTGGCCTGCAACGCTCCCCGGAGGTTGAAGAGATCGGCCGTGGGCTGGCCGTATGGGGCCTGGTGGCGGGCGCGGACCGTCAGGCGACCCGGGCCGGCCGACGACACCTCCAGCAGGCCGAACGCGACCCGCGCATGCCGGCGTACGTCTTCGTCGAAAGCGCCACGGTCCGGGAGGGGACCGTGCGACGCCCGGCTGGCCGCGCGCAGGCGGTTCCACCCCGCCCTGGCCCGACGCCGAGGCGCAGCGGCCAGGGCCCGATGTCGGGGCGCAGGTCCCCGCGCCTGGACGGCGACTCCGGTCCACACTCAGGCGGCGGCTGGGGAGGCGACGGCGGTGGGGGCTGGGGAGGCGATGGCGGCGGGGGCGGGGGAGGCGGTGGGGGAGGCGGGGAGTGAGTGCTCACGGGCCAGTTCACTACGGGTCGGAGTACTCAAACTTCCACGGCAGGTGTCTGAACGCTCGCGCGCCTTGGTATTGGAGTCGCGGCGCAAGCCGGCCTCCAACGGCCCGCACCTACCGCTTCGCCGCCCCTGTGTTCGCGATCAACCGCGCCGGACCGGTCGACTGGGGCGACTCCGCCGGTGGCGCAGGCTGCTTCGAGCAGGCCCACTTCTGCCACGAGTTCCGGGCGTTCACCGGGCTCACGCGGACCCGGTACGTCGAAGTCCGCGGCGGTTCCCGCGCGAACATCCCGGCCACGCGCTGGACGGCCGGCCGCTGCCGGCCGATTGATCTCTTACATGAGCGACAGCTCACGACACGCTAACTTGGGGCACCCGAAGCAGAGGAGAGCCCCGTGGGCAAGGTGGTCATGTACAGCTCGGTGTCGGTGGACGGCTTCGTCGCGGACGAGAATGACCAGCCCGGACCGCTGTTCGACTGGTTGTCCAGCGGTGACGTCCCGTTGGACGAGAGCGGCGAGCTGAAGGTGTCGCAGACGTCCTACGACTACACCCGGCCGTACTGGGACCAGATCGGAGTCACGATCGTCGGCCGCCACGTCTTCGACCTGACGGACGGCTGGGACGGGAAGCCGCCGGGCGGGATCGACCACGTGGTCGTCGTGTCGCACCGGCCGATGCCCGAGGGCTGGGACCCCGAGGCGCCGTTTCACTTCGTCGACGGCGTCGAGGCAGCCGTGGCCAAGGCGCAGGAGCTTGCGGGTGACCGCATGGTCGAGGTCGCCGCTGGCGACGTCGGTGGCCAGGTGCTTGCCGCGGGCCTGATCGACGAGGTGCGCATGGACGTCGTACCGGTCGTGTTCGGGTCCGGCAAGCGCTACTTCGGGTCGGTCCACGCGCAGCACCTGTTGGAGGATCCGGACGTGGTGATTCAGGGCAACCGGGTGCTTCACCTGCGCTATCGGGTGCGCCGTTGACCGGGCGCCCTCGCCCTTCTTGCCGGGGACTCGGTCACGCAGCGGTCCGCCTCACGCGCTCTCGGCACTTGGGCCTGTCGCGTATGCCAACGGCGGCGCGATCGCCCGTACGTCAACTTGCTCCGCAACCCACAGTCCGATGAACAGCGCGGCGGTCGCTTCCAGCAGTCCGGCGCGTTCCAGCCCGCCTCCGGCCACCGGCTCGCAGCCCACATCCCGCACCAGCTCGTACACCCGTGTGAGCGCTGCCTCGTCGTCCCCGCAGACCGGAACTGCGAGGGGCTGACCGTCGAAGACCGGCGGGGTCATCCGCCACACGTCTTCGTGACAGAGGTTGAACGCCTTGACGACCTGCGCACCCGGTGCCGCCGCGGCGAGGCGGCCCGCCGCCGACGGGCCGCCTTCCGTCAGCAGCCGGAAGCCGGGCCCGACCGGATTGGCACAGTCGAGCAGGACTTTCCCGCTCAGCGCCGCCTGGAGCTCGTTGACGACGTCCGCCCCCGCGCCGTACGGCAGCGCGGCCAACACCACCTCACCGAAGCGCGCCGCCGCGTGCAGACTCCCGTGCCCCGCACCGCCCCGGATGCGTGTCGCAAGCCGTTGGGCCTTCCGCTCGTCCCGGCCTCCGACCAACACCTCGTGCCCGGCCCGCACCCAGTGCGTGGCCAGTGCATCCGCCATGTTCCCCGTCCCCAGCACACCGATCTTCATCGATCCACCCCTCTCCGCGCTTGCTTGCTTCAACCGCTTCCGGGACGACACTAGGAAACCCGTCAGGCACCATTTGGTACGTGACGACCGACCCGTATCTCGCCGACTGCCGCGCCCGCCTCGCCTTCGACCTTCTCTCCAATACCTGGAACGCCGTACTGCTCTGGGCCCTGCGGGACGGTCCCAGGCGTCCCGGCGAACTCTGTGAGCGCATCGGCGGCATCAGCCCCAAGGTCTTGACCGAGACGCTGCGGCGGCTGGAGTTCAACGGTCTGGTGGAACGACACGCCTATGCCGAAGCACCGCCCCGTGTCGAGTACGAACTCACCGCTCTGGGAAGGACGTTGCTCGGCCCGATCGACGCATTCGGCGCCTGGGCTTTCGAGCACGGCGATGAGGTCATGGCCGCCCAGGACCGAAACAGCGGGTGAATTTTCAGCCCGCGCCTCCGCTCTGACACGCTTTCATCGCGATGAGTTCAAGCGGCGCCAGCACATCAGCCAAGGCACAGCCGGGGCCACACACCAGCCTCGGTCCACTCCGCCAGGCGCCGCCAGCAGTCATGCTTGAGCCGACCCCCAGCTCCTGCGGCAGGTGCTCCCAGGTAATTGTGGGCAGTGATCGAGCCCTTTCTGCCGAAGGTGGAGCGCCGGCTTCGGCATCCCGGTCGCAAGCGGCATCCGGATCGACTGGTGTTCCAGGGCGCCGGGCCCGGAGAGGTGCGCCGTCACCAGGACCTGACCGGCCGCGGTGCGGTAGTAGAGGACAGAACGGCCGGCGCGCCGGCGCCCGGTCAGGCGGGCCTCGCGCAGAATGCGCAGGTGCCGGCCCACCGAACCCAGGGGCAGCCCCGTGAGGGCCACCAGCTGGGTGGTGGTCTTCGGCGTATCGAGCAGTGTGAGGAGTTTCGCCCGGGCGGGGCCCACCAGTGCGGCCAGGGCCTTCGGCGCCGGGCGGCGGTCGTCGCCGACCAGGACCCCCGAGCACGGGTAGACGACCGCGTACCGCCGGGCGGGCCGTGTGCGCGGTCCGCCGCCGGGCGCCACGTCCCAGCAGATCCAGCTCTGGTCCAGGGTGACCGGGACGAACATTAGCTCCACACCGGAGAGTTCCATCGGCGGGCTGTCACAGGCGGTGATCTGGAGGCGGTCCTCCCCGAGCCAACGCATGCCCGGACGCATCTCGTTCAGAGCGGTGGCCCAGCCGTGCAGGCCCAGCCGGGCGGTGCGGGCGACGATGTCCGCCTCGATGATCCGCCTGCGGCGCGGCCACGAGGGCCGGACGGCCTGCGTCCACACCCAGTCCAGGAGATCCGCGGCCCGCTGCGCCAGGTCGTCGCCGGTGCAGCAGCGTCGGCAGCGGGCCGCTCGACGACTCCGCCAGATCGGCGAGGACGGCGGCGGGCGCGGTGCCGCGCACCTGCGCCACTTCCTCGGCGAAGGTGAGACCACCGCCCACGGGCGTCGGGGTGCGGAAGGTCGCGTTCCACCTGCGGCCGAGCGCGGCCCCGACCACGCCGCGAACGCCCTGGACTTCTCCCGGGCGGCCGTCGACGGCTCCCACGTCGGGCGCTGAAGAGGGATCCAAGACCGCCCGGTGGCCCGACCTCAGGTTGGCTTGCGCCACACAGAAATGTGCTTCGCTGAGTCCTGGGTGAACGGCGCCCCGTCCCAGTCCGCGACGCGACGTTCCAGCCCGAGCCCAGCGATCCGTGCCATCAGGTCGAGCTCTGCCGGCCAGGCGTAGCGGTGCCGGGAGTTGCCGCGGCGGTAGCGGCCGTCGTCGCCGTCGCGGGTGAAGTGGTGCGAGACGAGAATCTGCTCGACGAGGTCGAAGGTGTCGAAGCCGAGATGCTGCTCAGAGACGTCGAACGGCACCGCGACCTGGCCGGGCGGCAGGAACCGCAGCGGCGGCACGCCCAACTCGATGACGAACCTGCCGCCGGGCTCCAGATGCCGTGCGGCGTTGCGGAAGCACTCGACCTGCTCGTCCTGCGTGAGCAGGTTCGTGATGGTGTTGTAGACGAGATAGACCAGGGTGAACTTGCCGGGGACGACGGTGGTGGCCATGTCCCCGATGGCTACCGGGAGCGTGTCCTCGTCGATCTTGCGCCGCAGCACCGCTGCCATGTGCTCGGACAGTTCGATGCCCACTACCGGCACGCCGCGTTCCCGGAGCGGGACGCCCACTCGTCCGGTCCCGATGGCGAACTCCAGTGCCCGCCCGTCTCCGGCGAGCTCGGTGAGGAAGGCGAGAGTCGGTCCGAGAACGGCGGCCGAGGACAGCTCGCTCTCCTCGGCGTCGTAGCGGTCGGCGGTCGCACGGGTCCACAGTTCGCTGCTCGTCACGGGCGGCCACTTTGCCGGGTACCGAGGGACGCTGTCGACGCATTTACCTTCCACCGGCTCCGATCACACGGTTCGGGGCGGGCCGGTACAGACCTTTCAGGGCACCGCTCGGCTCGGAACGCACGGTCACGGCAGTGGTGCGGTCGTTCTCCTCGGCGCAGCGTGCACCGCCCACAGCCCGCCGTCGACTTCACATGGCTTCGGCCACGCGACCCAGCACCCCGGGTTCATCAGTCTCGAAGTGATCCAACCACCTTGAATGTCCTGTCGCATTCCGGTTGCCAGGTGGTGCGGTTCTGACCTACGCGGCTGCCAGATGGGCGGGGATCCGATTCCCAGGCACTCGGCGCCCAGACATAGCTGTGGACCGGTCACCCCGCGGCCGGGCGACGAGGCCGGTCGCGCTGAGCGCGCCAGGCGGCAAGCGCTTCGGTACGGCTGCCAGCCGGATGCTCGGCATACCAGTCACGCAGAAAGCGGTTGAGCTCGAACTGCGAGCCGATCTCCTGAAGCTGGGCAGCGGCCTGGCGCGTGGCGTGCCAGTGGGCGATGGCATCGGCCAGGGTGCGCCCTGCACCTTCGGCTACGAATGTCCGCATGTAGGCGTCGAAGTGGAAGCCCTGGCCGATCTCGCGGCGGAAGTACTCGCGCAGCACCTGACTGCACCGCTGGCCCTCGGGAATCACGGTGAGGCCGTTCACCGGCGCGGCGAGCTGGCGGCCGGCGCTGCGCGTGCGGGGCGGCGCGGCCGTCGGGGCGACGCCGTCCAATGCGGCCCGTAGCCGCTCCGTCAGTGCCGCCTTCCCACCGCCCCGCGGCACACCGAGCTCGCGGGCAAGCACGGTCAGCTCGGCCAGCGTCCAGTACCAGCGGGACAACTCGTCCCCGCTCAACGCCGCACTCAGCTCTGGTCTCGTCTCAGCACCCGCATTCGAACTCATGTCCCCATGATAGGAGGGGAGGTACGCCCGCCTCGGCGTGGTCGAGGGCTACTCGACGTGGGTGACGGTGGCACCGTCGCGCAGGTGCTCAAGCTCGGTGGCGTAGGCGCGGCGGTCGGCGAGCGCGGCCCGGCGCAGCAGGAACAGGCGGCGGGCCATTGGGGTCGGTTTTCCGGCCCGGGCACAGGCGGCACACGATCGCTGGACGCGACACCGTCAGCTCCATCTGCGTCTTCTCCCTCGCTCACTCGGCGCCGGCCCCGCGGCCGGTCGGCGTGGATCTGGAGAAGTCCGCGGCGGTGATGCCGTCTGGGTGTCCGGGCGGCCACTCCACCAACTCGATCCGGTAGCCATCGGGGTCGGTGAGCCACGACGTCTTCGGGCCGCGAGGGCCGCCCGGATATTGGACAGGTCCCGGCTCAAGGCCGGCGTCGGTCAGCCGCTCCAGGGCGGCGGCCAGTGTGTCCACCTGGATTGCGAGGTAGTCGACACCGTTGCCCACGTCGACGCGTCCGCCGACGGGGTGGTGGACCAGTTCGAGCGAGGCGGCCGGTTCGCCGGGGAACTTGAGGATCACGAGGCGACTCCCGTCACCGCCGTTGACCCTGCCCAGCTCGGCGTAACCCAAGGCGGTGTAGAAGTCGAGCGAGCGGTCCAGGTCGGTGACGCGGTAGGCGACGAAGAGCGTTTTCACGCGGCCTCCTCGGGCCGACGTACCCGGTAGCGGAGGTGCGTGACGTCTCGGTCCTCGAGCCGTCGGACGAGGTGGAGTTCGATGTGATCGCCACCGAGGTGGTCGAACAGTCGTCGGCCGGCCCCGAGGAGGACCGGAACCAGGTGGATCTCCATCTCGTCGATGTGCCCGGCTCGCAGGAGCGCTTGGGCCGCGCCCGCCCCATGGACCATGACCGGCCGGTCCCCGGCGGCCGCGCGAGCCTGACGGGCGCAGTCCTCGACGTCGGTGACGAATCGCGCGTGGCCGGGTGGCACGTCCCCGTCATCGACATGGTGGGTGAGGACGAAGATCGGCACACCGTCGTGATGGTCGCCCTGCCAACGCCCGGCGAGTTCGAAGGTCCGACGGCCGGAGATCACCGCGCCGGTCGCCAGCGCTTCGCGATAGACCTGTCCGCTGGGACCGTCGGAATTCCGGTCGTCGAGCCAGTTGAAGAGACGTCCACCGGCACGTCCGAGCTCCTGGCCCGGTCGATCGTCCGGACCAGCGATATAGCCGTCGAGCGACATGGACATATACAGCCGAATCGGATTGCTCATTCTGGCCTCCATCTCTCCGCCATGACAAGGGGATGCTCCGCTTCCCGCCCAGTAGGGGCGGGAAGGTCACAGGGGAAGACTTCAGGCAGCAGGCAAACTCATCGGCCTGACGTGGCGTAAGCCGAGAGCAGCCGATCAGTTGTTCCTCACGACACCGATCGATGACCGTGCTGACCCAACCGCTAGGCGGCTTCGCGTACGGCAGGTCACTTTCCGTCGGTGATGTAATAGTCGTTCTTGAGGTACTCCAGGGTGTAGCTGCCGAGGTCACTCTCGGTGAAGGTGGCGGAGGACCTGACCGCTTCAAGCGGCATCTCGATCTTGTCGAGGGTGCGCACGACGACGCGCTGCGGATCGACCGTCGCGGTTTGCAGGGCCTTCTTCTGCTCGGGTGAGATCATCTGGAACACGATGACGTACGTCGAGGTGCACGGGCCGAATCCCTGGTCCTGTGCCTTCTTCGCGCCCGGCCCGGCCACTTCGCAGACCGTGCCGATGTCCTCACGCCCAAGGCCGTGGAGGTACTGCTCGTACCGTTGGATCGCGCGCTCTTTCGTCATGGGCGCGGGCTGGTTCCCGGTAGGGGCGGCCGACGGCTTCTCGGTGCCGGCGGACGCGGACGGCGCGGCCGACGGCTCTTGCGCCGACGCGGACGCGGGCGGCTGCTGCGAAGGCTTCGCGGCCGCGTCCTCCTCCGCTTTCTCCGGACCGCACGCGCACGCCGCCAGCACCACGCAGGCCGATACCGCCGCGCTCACCATCGCCTGCGTTTTCATCAGATTCCCTCCATCAGCCGACTACACCATCAAGACTTCACGCAGGATCCGGGGGAACGGTTCCCGAGCCCGTGATCGGTGCGGCGCTCGCTGTCGTACCTCCGACGTCCGGGAGTCGACCGCCCCCGGAGGGACGACGCCGCGATGTCGCTGCCCCGGACGTCGCGGACGACCCGGAGAAGCTGCGCGCGCTGCGGGACGAGCTCGACGTCCAGCAGCACCAGCGCAAGCAGGACGAGGGCCATGGAGGGCATCGCCCGCACGAGCGGCACGTCCGACGGCTGACCCGATGCCGCGCGCCCCAGTGCAGCGGAGCTGGTGTCTGGTGCATCCGAATTCTGCACGGCTCGGGTCCGGTGACTACGATGCGCGCCCGCAGACGCCGGTTCCCCCTGCGTGGCGTGCCGGTTGCGAGGGCCGTTTCTCTTACTCGGCCCCCTCGATGACGCCGTGGACGGCTACGCAGTAGTAGATGCCTTGGATGTCATCTACCACACCGTTCTTGGCGTGGCAGTCCGCCTCCGAGATCGGCTCTGGGTCTGCCATGGAGGGCGTCGCACCGATGACGGTGAGCGCCAGAGCAGTGCAGGTCATGACGATGATGGACGCGGTTCGTCGCATGGGCGCCTCTTCCTGGATCACGAGTTACGCCGAACGTTTCACAGCCTCGACGCCGCTCGGTCTACCGGCGCGCCCCCGAAGGAGTGAGTACCCACGCGTGGGACCCGAGGGCCCTTGATCCCGGTGATCACACAACTTGGCCCGGGCGCGCTCGGCACGCCACAGGGCGGGGTACTCGGGACAGCCCGGTTCCGTGACCGCGTGCTCTATCTGACGGATGAGCGCCTTATCTGTTGTAGCCGAGTTTCGATCTGGCGCCTCGTACGGGTTCTGTCGGCCGTCAGTGGCTTCTCAGGCGCCGTTCTGGCAGGCAGGGTGTCGGGCATGGACATCTCGCCGTTCCTGCAGCGCAAGCTCGCCCGCCGCTTCGACACCTTCGACACCAACCGTGACGGCTATATCGACCGCGCCGACTTTGAGTCGGCCTGCGACCGCCTCGCCACCGCTTTCCAGCTCGCACCTGAAGCCCTCGCGCTCAGGCGCATGCGGGAGCTGAGCGACGGTCTGTGGCAGCACTTGTCACGGGCCGCGGACACCGACGTTGATGGACGCATCAGCCTCGCCGAGTACCAGGCGGCGTTCGCCGCCGGGTTGCTGGTCACGCCCGCTTCCTTCGACGCCGGGTACATGCCGTTCCTCGATGCGCTGATGGACATCGCGGACGAGGACGGCGACGGGAAACTGACCCGGGATGAACAGGTTCGCTGGTCCGGCGCGCTGATGGGGCTGCCTGAAGCGGACGCTCGCGAGGTCTTCGGCCGCCTCGACCGGGACGCCGACGGGCTGATCAGCCGGGACGACATGCTCCGGGCAATCCGTGAGTTCTACTTCAACGAGGAGCCGACCTCCACCGGTGTGTGGCTGCTCGGACCGCTGGACCCGGCATAGCAAGCAAGCCTGTCGCCCAGACGGACCGGTTTGAATTGAGACGGCTGTTCATGTCCGTTCGAACCGGCCGTACGGGCCACTTCCGCCAGCCCGGGCGGCCGGATGCTCCTGCAGAACCGGCGCGGCTCCCTGGTCCAAACCGATTCCCCGACCTGGTTCGCAGCCGCCGGGCAGCTATCGAGGGACGATCTGATCCACGGCCGCGGTATGGGCGCGCCACGCCCCGTCCGCTTTGGGACGTAGAGACAGCCGAGGGCTTCCTCGCAGGTGTGGCTGCCGCTACCGGCGCGACGGAAGCCCTGGCCCCGACTGCGCACCGCACTTGGCCTCTGACTGCATCGACAGTGCGAATCGTTCCTGCGGTGAATGCCTGCGGCTGTGTGGGTGAGCGCAGCCCGCTATGTCTGCGGCGGAGGTGAGAAGGCCGGTAGAAGACGGGGGTCGTTCCGTCGTCCTGAGGGGTGTTCGTGATGAGCCGAGGCTTGATCGTCGTGGATGTGCAGAAGGACTTCTGCGAAGGAGGCAGTGTTCCCGTCGCGGGAGGCGCGCAGATCGCCACCGCGATCGCCGAGCTGGTGGAGCGGAGCGCGGACGGTCACTACCAGTACGTCGTGGCCACCCGCGACCACCACATCGACCCGGGCAGCCATTTCTCCTCGAACCCAGACTTCAAGGACAGCTTCCCCGTCCACTGCGTCGCCGGAGACGAAGGCGGAGAATTCCACCCGAACTTCGCCCCCGCAGCCGCCGGCGGCAAGGTCCACGCCGTCTTCTTCAAGGGCGCCCACAGCGCGTCCAAGAGCGGCTTCGAAGGCGCGGACGCCGAAGGCACCTCCCTCGCGGACTGGCTGCGCGCACGCGGGGTGCGGGATGTGGACGTGGTGGGCATCGCAACCGACCACTGCGTGCGTGCCACCGCTCTGGACGCTGCTGCGGCTGGATTCGGGACCCGGGTACGCCTGGACTACACGGTCGGTGTCGCCCCCGACACCATTGCCTCCACTCTGGACGACTTCCGCCAGGCAGGCATCGAGATGTCCGGCAAGGCACCGGCGCCGAGGTAGCCCAGCAGGCAGGGCAACGCCCTCACCCGGTGGCGGTCCACACTCGCGGAACCGGTTCTTCGAGAGCTCGTCGGGCTGGCGGGTACACGCCCCTGCCCGGGGTGCCTCGATCCTTCGGGGCGGGGCGCGCGGGGCTGGCGTCTTCCAGGATCGGCTCGCGCCGTGCCTGGTAGGGAGCCGCCTCCACTGCCGCGCGCGGCAGTGGATCAACCTTCTGGTGGAACGATATGACCATACGCAGGTTGACGCTGCGGCGTGTTCCAGGAGCGCCGTCTGCGGCAGCGCCAAGCGGCCGGCCCCGCCGCGCCTCCTCCGGCTCCCCGAGGCCGGGGGAGGGTTGCGGATCTCCAGCACGTCGATCTCGAACCCGGCGAGGATGCCCCGCTCGATCGCCTCCGAGAGCCCGAGCTCGGACAGCCGCGGCCCGTACGTCACCGACTGGCCTGCTGTACCCGCCGACACCGTCACGGAGCTGGCGCTCCCCGCCCTCGACGCCGCCCCGGCCTTCAGGCCGAAGCAAGTACAGGGGATCTACCACGACAACGCCCTGCGCCTGATTCCCGCAGTTGGCGACCGTCTGAGCATCGGCTGGTGCACCTGGTTGGCCGGCCGGCCGGCCGGTGCGGTGGGGTAGCCGGGCCGTGCGGCGGGGTGTGCGCCGCATGCCCCGCCGGGACCGGATCAGGGTGTCGCCCGGCGCAAGGACAGGGCGAAGGCGCAGCTGGTGACGGCGAGGATGACGATCGGCGGCATGGGCAGGAGCAGGACGGATATCGCCAGGCCCACCAGTGAGGCGCCGAGGGGGATCCATCCGAAGGCGGTGCGCCGTTCGACCAGTGCCGGGGCGTGCCGGACGGCGGTGAGGGCGAGGAGCCCGCACGCGATGACGAACAGGGCCATGACGAGGCTCATGCCCTGGACGATGTCGAGGGTGCTGCGTTCCAGACCGAGCAGGGTCATGCTCGACTCCCGCATGGCTGCCGAGGAGGCTTGCTGCTGGGGGGTGGGGTCGCCCAGCGCCGTCGCGGCCGCAAGGGCGAGGTGGCCGGTGCCCAGCAGGAGGAAGCCGCCGGCCCCGACTCTGAAGGGTCGCAGCGGCTTGGGTTGGGGCTTGCGCTCGAGGACGGGTGTGACGGTCACGCTCACCGTGGCTCCTTGAAGTCGAATGAGGCCGCCCTCTACACCAGTAGAGGTTGTTGCCCGCACTCTACACATGTAGAGGCGCATTGGTGCTGGGTTGGGGGCGGCTGCAGGTCGTCGTCCTGGAGAACGGCTCCGTCCTGTTCGTCGGCGCCGTACTTCTGGACTGTCTGCTTGTGCTCCCCGGCGGGTTCGCCGAACAGATCGTTGCCGTAGTCGTGGCGCACGTACGGCGCCATCCGGCGGTAGGCCCTGACGATCTGGTGGCTGCTTGCCGAGGCTCGCCCGTCACCACCCGCGCGCGAGGCCGAAGAGGGCGTACGCGCGGTCAGAACGGCGGCCATCGTCCTGATGCGGCGGTTCGGGGCCGGCCGTGGCGCTGGTGCCGGGTTCAGCCTGCGCCGATATGGCGTGCGTGGGTGAGGCCCGGTGCCCGGTGTTGCATGGGGCAGTTCCACCGGGCCGCCCCAGAGCTGTCCACATCCGTCCCATCCGCCCGGCCCTGGTCCGCGGGCTGCCTCGCGGTGAACCCGGCTGCCGTGGCGGCGGCCTCTATCTCCTTCGTCACCGCCCCGACGTCCAGGCTGCCGCCCGAACCCGCCTTCGCCGGGGCGGAGCCGCTGGCTGACGGTGCGTCACCGCCATGTCCCTGAGGCGAATCGCCTTTACTGCCGCACCCCGCGATCAAGGCAGCAGTCTGCCGCCGACGCACGCCGGCGCGAACTGCGTTCGCTCACCGCCCGGATGGGGTGCGGCCGCGGCCCGTCAGGGCGGGGGGAAAGCTCCTGTGCGGCCGAGGAGCTCGGCCAGGCCCCGGCGGGTGGACGCCAGGACCACGCCAGTGCTGGGTGGTTACTTGACTTCCTCGAAACTGTAGGCGTAGCCCTTGGTGCCGATCTTGATCTGCAGGGTCGTGAAGCCGGGCTCGCCCTTGTTGGCGTGCTCGCCCCAGTAATGGCACTTGAAGCCGGTGTCAGCGCCGAAGTCGAATGCCTTGGCGGCGGGGAGTTCGTCGCACGCGAGCTTGCTGGCGTCCGAGCGGCCGGACTCCGAGCCGTAGTTCTCGTTGATCATTTGATAGACGAGCTTGCCGACCAGCAGGCCCTGCTTGGGTTCCTTGGTGTAGGAGATGACGCTGCTGCCGGCTTTGTAGCTGTCGCTGATCTTGACCTCGTAAGGGATCTCGGCCCCCGCATAGGTGACCACGCACTGGCTGACCGCGCCGGCCTTCTGGGTCACGCCGGCAGGGCACTTGGCGCTGGTCTCACCTGCGACCTTGGCGCTGCTGAGCACGTCCTCACGCAGAGCGTGCTCCACCTTCTGCACGAAGGGAGCGCCGACTTCAGGGAGCGGGGTGACCCGGAGAGCATCACCGCCGCGCATGTACACGTCCGGCTGCGGACCGGTGATGGCCACCGGCAAAGCCTTCGCCGCGTTTGCGGCACCGCCCTGGGCGGTCTCGGCGGAGCTACAGCCGGCACTGAGCAGGGTCACTGTGGCCACGCCTATAAGAATCACGGGGAATCGCATGGAGGAGAGCGTAGACGCCGCTACCTGCAGGTCTTGCCCCGGGCCGTGGACGGATCTCCGCTAGCCTGCCCTCCTTGTCGGCGGCCCCGAATGGCGTAACGACCTCGCTCACCGGGCGGCGGACGGCGGACGTGATCGTAGTGAGCTGGCACTGTTCGGCGCGCCAGGTCCGTTGCCGTGGCGGTCGAACTGGAGGGCCAGGGCCGTGAACCGGCCGACAGTGTCCCGGCGCCATTTAGTGGTATCCGTCTTCGTCTTCGAGCTCGGCGAGCTGCTGTTCCTCCGCGAGCCGCCGCATGTCCTCATCGACACGGGCCGAGGCGAGCGAGTCACGCTCGCTGCATCGGATCAGTTGCTCCGCTGGGCTGTAGAAGCGGGGCGTGGCACCGGGGCTGGCGCGGCATCCACGGCACGGCCACTGGCGGCCTGCGCATGCATGCGCCGACGCAATGGGCAGGCGCGGACGTTGACGAGGAAGGCGAAGACGCCCCGTCATCCTTCTGGGCGTTCACCTGACGGGCGTACGCGCGCGTACGACCGTGTCGTAAATGCGATGACCTGCGATGACGGACCGTGGCACAGTCGAGGCATGTCCAACGACATCGCCTATCCCGTGTTCCGTACCCCCGACCCTGCACTCGCCCTGAGCACCGCGCGCCGTCTCATGGAGTTCGGCCGCTGCGAGTACTCCGAGGTCTCCGTATACGCAGAGCTCCCTTCCCTCGCCGAGGTGCGGCGAGTGGCGAAGGAACTGCCCGAAGGGTGGTTCCGCGGGCAGGAGACGTACGGAGAGTTCGACGGGGTGCCGCTGGAGGACCAGCCCGTGCTGGTCGTCGGCGTCCAGGGGCCCGGTCTGCCGGCCGACCCGGCCGCGTACGAAGGACGGCTGCCAGTGGAGTACGGGCTGCTCGAACTGCCGGTGGGCAGCATCGAGGACGCCTTCATGGCGGCGGTCGGTCCGAACACGGGCGAGATCAACTGGGAGGGGCTGTGGTGGCCGGACGCGCCCGAGGTGGGCTTTCACGGCGAGTCCAAGCACGCCGAGGTGACGCTCCTCTTCAACACTTCCACACGTCACCTCGACGAGCCGGCCGACGACCACACCGTCCTTGTCCACGTCCGCAGCGCCAGCTTCGACGGCCGCCAGATGAGGGAGCCGTACGCGCACTGGCTCGCCGAGCAGGTGGGACTCAGGGTCATCGGGCCCGGACAGCGGTCGTGAAGCAGGCCCGGCCGCCCCGATGAGTTTCGGTGGCGGCCGCCGCCGTCTATCTCTGTGGACTCGGAGAACTACAGCACCCCCTGCCTCTTCGCCGCTCACGAGCCGAAGGGCATCGCGTCCGCGACCCGGCTCCTGGAGCAGAACATCGCCGGGCGCCAGCGGCAGATGTACGGTCGAGCCCCATTCGCTCTGCTCAGAGTCCGCGTCCTCCTTCAGCCGCAGGCGTCACGGAAGAGCGGTCAAAGCCTTCCAGTTGGCCGAGACGAGCGCTGCAGAGGGCCCAACCGCTGCGGACGAGGCATGCGGCAAGATGCGGACGCATGACCCTCTCATCGCGTCTCACCCTGCCGGGCCAGGTTTGGGCCGTGGCCGTGGCCACGTCAGATCCCTCCGGGCCGTTGACTGTGACCGGCCACGGTACGAATCCACTGGCGACTGTCATCACGAGGGTCGACCTTTCAGGCAAGGTGGCGTGGCAGCGGACCTACCCCGGGACAGGCAGGCCGCAATCCCGGCTGTCCGCGGACGGCACGCTGTGGCTCGCCTACCCGGATGGCGACGGCCGGCTTGCGCGTTCACGACCGGCCGCTTCGGCCGGGACGGCGCCGAAGCCGGGCGCTGGGCCAGCCACGGGGCCATGCTCGTCGACAAGAACGGCAGTGCCAGCGGCCCCGAGCTCGAAAATCGCCTGCCTTCGAGATCACGCTTCCGGCGGCTCGTACCGGACAACACCCTCGTGGACGGGCCGGCGCTGACGGGCTACTACACGTCCTACCCCGCGATGGACTGCGAGGGGACCGCGGTGTTCTGGCGAGACGGCAAGCTGCTTGCCGTGGACACGGACCTCGCCGGACACGAACTGTTCGCCATGGACGACAGCCGAGCGGTCATTGGTCGTGCGCTCCTGCTGAGCGAAGGCAGCGTCGTCGTCTCCCTGGACAACGAGGTCCTGGTTTTCCGTACACCGCTGGGCCCCCTGGCCGAGGGCGCCTGGCCGTGCGGGGAAGCGAACCTCGAGGGCAATCCTCTGCTGAGCTGAAGGGATTCGGGGGAGAGGCCGGCGTCGTCCGGGCAGCGGCGAAGGCCGGGAAGGATCCCCTTCCACCAGGGCCGACAGGCGGGTTTCCTGGCCCGCATCCATGTCGCGCGGCATGCCCTGATTCATCGGCGTTGCCGGGCGGAGCGCGGGGGGATGTGTGTCTGGGTGTCGATGCTGTCGAAGGCATTGACGTGTGCGGTGGGGATGTGGCTCTCGTTGGCCTCGCTGCCGCGTCCGAAGTGGTTCAGGAGCAGGTTGAGGAGGACGGCGACGAGGCATCCGGCCGTGATGCCCGATCCCAGCACCATGGTGACGGGCGCGGGGAGCTGGTCGTAGAAGTCGGCGGATGCGACGGGGATGAGGCCGAAGGCGAGGGCGACGGAGACGATGATGCCGTTGTGCCCGGTGGCCAGGGAGGCCTTGGCGAGGGTGCGGATTCCGGCGACGGTGATCGAGCCGAAGAAGACGACTGCCGCGCCGCCGAGCACGGGCAGCGGCACGAGCGCGACCAGCGAGCCCAGGGCCGGCACGAGGCCCATGAGGACCAGGATCGCTCCGCACAGGGTGACTGCGTACCGGCTGCGGATGCGGCTGATCGCTACCAATCCGACGTTCTGCGCGTAGGCGCAGCTCACGAAGGCTCCCAGGGCGCCGCCGAGTGCGGTGCCCAGCCCCTGGGCGCGCAGGCTGCCCGCGATGACGCGGTCGTCGACCGGCCTGTCGACGACCGATCCCACCGCGATCAGGGATGCGGTGGACTCCGTCATGGAGACGAGCATGACGACGAGCATGGTAGCGATGACCGGCGCCTCGAACTGCGGGGCGCCGAAGGCGAACGGCTCGGGGAGCGCGAACAGCGGTGCCTGGGAGAGGCGGTGGAAGTCGACCTTGCCCATCGGCACCGCGGCGGCCGTGCCGGCGATGAGCCCGAGCAGGATCGCCACCCGTTGCAGGAAACGTCCGCTGAGGAGGCGGTGGAGGAGGAGGGTGAAGGCGAGGGTTCCGGCGGCGAGCGCGAGGTTGGACGGTGAGCCGAAGCCGGAGGAGGCGGGATCGCCGCCCCGGGCCCACTGCCCGGCCACCGGCAGCAGCGAGAGGCCGACCAGCGTGATGACGGAACCGCTGACGACGGGCGGGAAGAAGCGCAGGAGCCGGCAGAAGGCCGGCGCCAGGAGGAAGCAGACGGCCCCGGCGACGAGGCTCGCGCCGAACACCAGGGGCAGCGTGTCCTGACCCCGTGACACGGAAGCGGCCAGGACAGGGGAAACCACGGCGAACGAGACGCCATTGGTGACGGGCAGCGCCGCCCCGACCCCCCAGAAGCGCAGTGTCTGGGCGACGGTGGCCAGGCCCGCAACGACCAGGCTCGCGGCCAGCAGAACGGTGAGCTGCGCCGGGGTCAGGCCGAGCGCGCCGCCGATGATCAGCGGAGGCGCCGCGAGGCCTGCGTACATGCTGGCCACGTGCTGCAGGGCGGCGGGGAACATCCGCCTCATCGGCAGTACTTCGTCCGCGGGATGGGCGGGGGCGGGCGGGGTGGAGCGGTCCTGCGTGAAGAGGGTGGGGGCGCGCATGGGGACAAGTCCCTCCGAGAGACCGACCGCCCGGCCGGCGCACGGCGGGGACGGTTGAGAGCGAAGCACGGCCGGACGAGCCGGACAGGTGGACGGACCTGCCCGGAGGGATGCGGAAATCGTGCCGGATTCCCGGGTAGGGAGGAACGTCGCGATTTCCTTATTGCGGAATTTACTTTCCACTGTGGACGGCCTGACCTTACGAACGGGCCTCCCGGTCGTCAACTCCTCCAGGCAGGCCATTTGATTCCTGGGATTCTTTGGAGGTATGCACAATCGCCACCTGCGGGGGTGTCAACGCGCGTCGACCGGCACTGCTCGAGGGCCTGCGCAATCCGCAGGCCTTGGCCGGGGCGGCCGCGGCCCCTACGGTGTCCCGCTATGCCATCCCAAGACGATCTCCCCACCCTCTCCGAGGGCGAAAACTCCGCCTATCCCCCCTTCGATCCCGGCCTCGCCGTCGGCGTGCGCGAGCAGCTCGGACTCACGCACGGCCAGGTCGCCTGGGCCGTCTCGGCCTTCCGGGGGCACCCCCTGCACCCCAATGTGCTCGCGGCGTGGGAACGGGGCGCCGAGGTGCCCACGGCCCGTCAGATCGACGCGCTGGCAGCCGCGCTGTGGTGTTCACCGGGCGATCTGCTGGGCGAGCCGGCCACGCTCCTGCAGTGCCGCACCCTCCTCGGGCTGACGGTGGAGCAGGTTGCCACCATGGTCGGCATGACCCGAGACCGCTACGCCGAAGCGGAACGACGCAACCGCTGGCGCGGGTCCGGAGGGCAGACCCAGGCGCTGTTCGAGGCGCTCCGCCCGCCGCCCGCCTGCTTCGTCGGCGCATGCGGCAGGACGGGCCAGCTGCGCGTGCTGCTGCGCGAGGCGGTCACCGGGTGGTGGCCGAACTACGTACGGCCCGTCGCCAAGATCGTCCCCGCGGCGCCGCCGGAGATCCGAGACGCCCTGGAGCAGCTCCACCTGGCCTACCAGCGGATCGACAACCACGGCCGGACCGGAGCCGACGCCGAAGCGGCCGAGCGCGAGGCCCTGGCCTTCCTCGACCGGGTCGACGAACAGCTGTGGCGGCGGCTGCGCCCCCAGGGAGCCTGACAGGTCTTGACACGGTCGCCTTCACGTGGCGCACTAGAGCTACCCAGCCATACGGAAGCTGCTTTCCGCATCGTGGATGATCCGTTGATGCAGTCTTCGGCAGGGAAAATCGGGGCTCGCTCACCCCGCAACACCCCGGCTCGGGCAACTCCCACGTTCCCCGTTCCCCAGGGCACTTCCACGCCCTCGGGCTCTCCTGCCGCCCGCTCGACTGCGTCATCGACCCAGTCCACACGGCCCTCCGAGGCACCGGCCGCTTCCCAGCGCGCCCCTCCCCGGCGACCGCCGTACCGCAGCATCCCAGGAGGTACCTCCGTGTCGCCCAGCCCCGCCCCCAGCCCCGCCCCCAGCCCCGCCCCGGCCCCCGCGCCGGACCCGGCCACGGACCCCGCCGCGAAGCATCCCGTCGACCAGACCCTCCCGTTCGGAAAGCTCCTCGGCGCCGGCCTCCAGCACGTGGCAGCCATGTACGCCGGCGTCGTCGCACCGCCTCTGATCGTCGGCATCGGCGTGGGACTCGGCACGGCAGACATCGCGTTTCTGATGGGCGCCAGCCTCTTCACCGCCGGTATCGCCACCCTCCTGCAGACCATCGGCTTCTGGAAGGTCGGCGCGCGTCTCCCCTTCGTCAACGGCGTCTCCTTCGCCGGCGTGGCCCCGATGCTCGCCATCGCCAAGGCCGAGGGCCCCGACGACGCACTGCCCGTCATCTACGGCGCCGTGATCGTGGCCGGAGTGTTCGGCTTCCTGCTCGCCCCCTGGTTCTGCAAACTCATCCGGTTCTTCCCGCCTGTCGTCACCGGCACCGTCATCACTCTCATCGGCGTGTCCCTGCTCCCCGTCGCCTTCAACTGGGCGCAGGGCGGCAACCCGCAGGCCCCGGACTACGGAGACATCAAGTACATCGGCCTCGCCGCCGTGACACTCATGATCACCGTGGTGCTCCGCAGAGTGCTGCGCGGCTTCCTCAAGCAGATCTCCATCCTGCTCGGGCTCGTCGCCGGCACCCTGATCGCCGTGCCCCTCGGCCTCGCGGACTTCAGCGCCGTCACCGATGCCGACATCATCGGCTTCCCCACGCCCTTCCACTTCGGCGCCCCGCAGTTCGCCGCCGCCGCGATCATCTCCATGATCATCGTGATGATCGTCTCCATGACCGAGACCACCGCCGACGTCCTCGCCCTCGGCCAGATCGTCGACAAGCCCGCGGACGAGAAGACCCTCGCCGCAGCGCTGCGCGCGGACGGCCTGGGCACCGCGCTGAGCCCGATCTTCAACGGCTTCGCCGCCAGCGCCTTCGCGCAGAACGTCGGCCTGGTCGCCATCACCAAGGTCCGCAGCCGCTACGTCGTGGCCGCGGGCGGCGGCATCCTCCTCCTGCTGGGCCTGTGCCCGTTCCTCGCCTCGGTCGTCGCCCTGGTCCCGCAGCCCGTCCTCGGCGGTGTCGGCCTCGCCCTGTTCGGCACCGTGGCCGCCAGCGGAATCCAGACCCTCACCCAGGCCGGCCTCGACCGCGGCGACAACATCCTCATCGTGGCCATCAGCCTCGGCATCGGCGTCATCCCCATGGCCGCGCCGAACTTCTACCACGCCTTCCCCGAGAGCATGCGCATCGTGCTCGACTCCGGCATCAGCACCGGCTGCATCGTCGCCGTACTGCTCAACCTCGCCTTCAACCACATCGGCCGCGGCAGCCAGAGCGACGCCGCCGACACGACCACCACGCTGCAAGGCACCGCCCCACAAAGGGAGCTGACTCCGGCCACACACGTGCACTGAGCGCGCACAGCGGGTGGGGTGTGCGCTCCTCGGGGCGCACACCCCACTCGGCGCGGGGTACGACGGCGCGGGTCTGGGCCTGCCGGCGCCGGAGAGGGCGGTGGTGCCGGCTTGTGAGTGTCGGTCGGCAGAATCCTGGAACAGCGCCTGCTCTGCACCGGCCAGGGCGCAGTCCGCTCACGTGGTATCCGCCGGGGTGCGTGTCCGGCAGGTCCGGTGGGTGTTCGCCTGCGAGGATCGTTGGGCTGGAGTCGGGCGATCCGCTGTGAAGCGTCCGCCCTTGCGGCTCCGCCCCGCATGCCCCTGGCCGGCACCCCCCCCCGCTGGCCAGGGCAGGCCCCGGCCAGCCCACCCCCCCCGGCTGGTCGGGGCTCTTCGGCTCGGAGCAGCCGTTCTCCCGGCAGTTCACCGCCTGCGGCGTCTTCAACGCCGGCCCCGATCACCCGGGGCCGCGGCCGGACCGGCGTGGGCGGCGGACCGGACGTCGCTCAGCACGGCGGGCCTGTACAACCTCAGCGGGTCGTACAGGCCGTGCCGCCGTGGGGCCCTTGGTTCACCGGCAGGCTTCGACGACCGCTGGGGGCTCAGCCGACGAGTTCGCGGGCGCCCAGAGCGGTGGTGCCGCCCAGCCGAGGCATGCGCGCAGGCGGGCGGGCTGCGAGAGGACACGTTTGGAGTAGATGGTCCCGCGAGTGCCACAACAGCCGCTTCGCGTCGTTGGAGCGGTGGAGCACCAGGGGCAGCCCGCTACCGAGCTCACCGACCGTGAGGCTTTCACTTCATGCGCTCATCCCATCCCACTCTGCCTGGGACCGTCACGGGGACCAAGGTCCCCACCAAGCGGTTGACGACGCGCCAATTGGCTGAGCGCACGAGGAGACGGGCAGTTGGGCATCTTCTGTCGCGCCAGGACGCTCAGGGCTGGTGGAAGGGTACCTTCGAGTGCAATGTGACGGGCGATGCCGAGGACCTGCTGTTACGCCAGTTCCTCGGGATCGGGGACGAGAAGATCACACACGCCGCCTGCCTCTACATCCGCGGCGAGCAACGCGAGGACGGTACCTGGTCCACCTTCTACGGGGGCCCGGGTGACCTCTCAACGAGCATCGAGGCGTATGTCGCGCTGCGGCTCGCTGGAGACGCGCCTGACGAGCCGCACATGGCCAAGGCGGCCGCGTGGATCCGCGCCCACGGTGGCATCGCCGCCGGCCGGGTCTTCACGCATATCTGGCTCGCGCTGTTCGGCTGGTGGAAGTGGGAGGACCTGCCGGCACTGCCCCCCGAGCTGATGTTCCTGCCCAAGTGGTTCCCGCTCAACATCCACCACTTCGCCTCCTGGTCCAGGCAGACCATCGTGTCGCTGACCGTCGTCTGCACCGAGCGTCCCGTACGGCCCGCACCGTTCACTCTTGGCGAGCTGTATCCCGACTCCCAGACGCCCGCTCCCTCCGCGCCGCGTGTTCCGGCCAGCCGCTGGACGCGCTTCTTCACCTGGCTGGACAAGGCGCTCCACGCGTTTCACAAGGTGGCACCGCGTCGGCTGCGCCGGGCCGCCATGAGCAGCGTCGCGCGCTGGATCGTCAAGCGGCAGGAGAGGGACGGCTGCTGGGGCGGCCTTCAGGTGGATGCCACCTACGCGCTGATCGCCCTGCACCTGCTCGGCTACAGGCCGGAACATCCCGTCATGCGCGCGGGCCTGGCCTCGCTGGACGCTTTCGCCGTCTGGCGCCAGGACGGTGCCCGCGTGATCGAAGTCAGCCAGTCGCCGGTGTGGGACACCAGCCTGGCCGTCAATGCTCTCGTCGACGCCGGGGTGCGCTGCGACCACCCGGCGCTTATCAGGGCCGCCGACTGGATGCTGGGAAAGCAGCACGCACGGCCCGGCGACTGGGCCGTGCGCAGGCCCGGACTCGACCCGGGCGGCTGGGCCTTCCAGTTCCACAACGAAAACAACCCCGACCTCGACGACACCGCCGAGGTCATCCTCGCGCTGCGCCGGCTCCAGCACCCCGACCCGGTCCGGGTCGACGCGGCGATCGGGCGTGGCGTGCGCTGGAGTTTGGGCATGCAGTCCAAGAACGGCGGCTGGGCCGCCTTCGATGTCGACAACACCAGCTCGCTCGCCAGCCGGCTGCCGTTCTGCGACTTCGGCGAGGTCACCGACCCGCCGTCCGCCGACGTCACCGCGCATGTCGTGGAAATGCTCGCCCGCGAAGGGAAGCGGGATGACCCCCGCACCCGGCGTGGCATCGCCTGGCTCCTGGCCGAGCAGGAGGCGTCCGGGGCCTGGTTCGGCCGCTGGGGCGTCAACTACCTCTACGGAACGGGCGCGGTTGTCCCCGCGCTCACGGCTGCCGGACTGCCTGCGGCGCACCCCGCGATCCGCCGTGCCGTTGCCTGGCTGTGCTCCGTGCAGAACGACGACGGGGGCTGGGGCGAGGATGTGCGTTCCTACCGCGACGAACGGTGGGCTGGGCAGGGCACTTCCACCCCTTCCCAGACCGCCTGGGCGCTGCTCGCCGTCCTGGCGGCCGGTGAAGGAGACAGCGAGGCAGTCGAGCGGGGCGTCAGATGGCTCGTCCAGGCTCAGCACGAAGACGGAACGTGGGAGGAGCCGCACTTCACGGGCACCGGCTTCCCCGGCGATTACTCGATCAGATACCACCTCTACCGTCAGGTCTTTCCGCTGATGGCACTCGGCCGCTACCTACACCAGGGGACGCCGGGAGAGCTCCCGTGCAAAACGCCTTCACCTGGGTGAGAGCTATGGCACCGCTCCTCTTCCCGCGCGCAACCGTTCACGACGCTGCTCGTTCGCCAGGAGTGCCCCCTGTCCCGTTCGTCCCCGTTGCCGGCCCACGCCGACTGCCGCTGCTCGGAAACCTCCCCGCTTTCGGCCGCGACCCGTTGGCGTTCCTGGAACGTCTGCGCGACGACTTCGGGGATGTCGTGACCTGGTCGCTCGGCCCGATGAAGATCATGTCCCTCACCCACCCTGAGCACATCGCCGAGCTCCTGGGAAGCAACGAAGGACACTTCGAGAATCTCGATGCCGGCTGGGCGTTCAAACAACTGGTCGGCAAGAGCGTGATGCGCAGCGAGGGCGCTGACTGGCGTCGCAAGCGATCCCTGGTCCAGCCCTCCGTCCGCCCCTCCCGGGTACGCCGCTACGCCACGACGATGGTCGACTGCGCCGTGGCGCTTGCCGACCGCTGGCAGGAGGGCGCCCAGATCGATGTGCTGCGAGAGATGGATCAGCTCTCCCAGCGGATCGTGGTCCGCAACCTCTTCGGCAACGACATCGGCGACCAGGCCCACGCACTACGAGACGCGATGTCCGTGGCCGGGCGAGAGATCGGCGCCGAGCTGCGGGGCATCGGACTCTTCCTGCCGGCCTGGGTGCGTACCCCCGCCCGCCGCCGCCTGATCGACGCCGTCGCGACCGTCGACGCTGAGATCGACCAGCTCATCCGCGCCCGACAGGGATCAGGGGAGGCAGGCGACAGCGGCGAGGACCTGCTGGGCAGGCTGCTCGCAGCCCGGGACGAGGAAGGACGGCCGCTCACCGCCGCTGAGGTGCGAGACGAAGCGGTGACGCTCTGGGCCGCTGGACACGAAACCACGGCAACCGCGCTGACGTGGACCTGGTACCTGCTTTCGGCATCGCCGCACGCGCGAAGGAAGCTCGCCGCGGAACTCGACCGTGTACTCGACGGGCGCCCCCCGACGTACGCCGACTACGAGCAGTTGACCTGGACCCAGCAGATCGTCAAGGAAGCCCTACGGCTCTACCCGCCCGCGTGGATCATTCCTCCCCGGGTGGCACGGGAAGGGGCCACCTTGGGAGCGATCCGGATCCCGGCCGGGACGACGCTCTGGTGCAGCCCGTGGGCGACACACAGAGACGCCCGCTGGTTCTCCGAGCCCACGGCCTTCCGCCCCGAACGCTGGGACACGCACGCCCAACGCAGTGTGCCCCCGTATGCCTGGTTCCCGTTCGGAGGCGGCCAACGTGCCTGCCTCGGTGTCCGGTTCGCCCTGGTCGAGGCAACGCTGGTGATCGCAACACTGGCCCAGCGCTTCCACGTAGACATCGCCCCGGGGAAAGTGGTCCCCACGGTCGGCCTACAGCTCCATCCCTCCACAACACTGCGCGCCACACTACGAGCCCGCTCCCACTGGCCTGCCCGCCTCGCTTAAGAGCAAGCACCCCGGGCCGGCAGTGCCCAGAGCGCGGGGCGCCGCCGGGGCGGATACGGGCGGTCTAGAACGTGCCCTGGAAGCGAAAGAGGACTTTCCGGCGCAGCGCGCGGCGCACGGCCCCGTTACGGGACTGGGGAGGTCTCGTTCACCGGGCATGAGCCTTTCTGATTCCGCGGTGTCTGCAGGTGTGTGCGACGACTCGAGCGAAGCCGTCGTCGTGGCGGTGCGGCAGCTGACCCGGAGCACGCCCTGGACTGTGGCCGGGCGGGTGCCGCTGGACTTCCCCGCTCACCACCCTCAAGGCGTCACGCGTGGCCATGACCAACGCCTGTACGTCTCAACGGCGGAGATCACCGAGGCGACCCGCTTCCAAACCAGTCCGGTGGACGGCTACGACCGGACTCCCGGCCGGGGCCAGGGGCATGTGTTCGTCACGGACGCCGAGGGTGCCGCGCTGGGCCGGGTGAGCGTGGGCGAGGGCACGATCTACCACCCCGGTGGGATCGACTTCGACGGCGAATCGCTGTGGGTGCCGACGGCGGAATACCGTCCCGACTCCCACTCCATCGTCTACCGGGTGGACCCCGACACCCTGGACGTGCGGGAGGCCTTCCGCTTCGACGACCACATCGGCGGGATCGTGCGCGACCGCCACAGCGGCCTGCTCCACGCCGTCACCTGGGGTTCCCGGCGGTTGCTCACCTTCACGGTCGACGGGAAGCTCCTCCACCGGGTCGACAACAAGAGCCACTTCGTCGACTACCAGACCTGTGTGACCGCGGGCGGCGGCCACATGGTGTGCACCGGCATCGCGGAATACCCCCTGGCGGGGGGCGGCGTCTTCAGCCTCGGCGGGATCGCCGTCGTCGACATCGAATCCGGCCGCATCGAGCACGAAGCGCCGGTCACCGTGCTGTCACCGGCCGGCCGAGTGGTCACCTACAACGCGGTGCACCTGGAGACCGACGGACAGGTCCTTCGGATGTTCGCCGTCCCCGACGACGGGGAAACCGCCGGCCAGTCGCACCTGATCACCCTGGAGACACCGCTGGCCACCTGACCCGGACGGCGAGGAAGTACAGCCCCTCGTACATGACCTCGCCGTCCAGCTCCGAGCACAGGCTCCGCGGGGTGAACCGGCGCCGGTAGATGGGGTACGTGGCGTCGGCCACCGAGCGCACCTCTATCTTCTCCTCGTGCAGGTCGCCGTCGCTGCGCAGGTCGATCACGATCAGCTCGCGCGCCGTACGACGTGCCTCGGCAACGAAGACGTCCCTCTCCGCCGGCCGCAGCAGCCCGTAGAAGTTCGCCGTGACGATACGGTCGAAGGATCCGGTGGCGAACGGCAGGGGCGGAAACAGCGCCCGCACGCGCTGCGCCCGGGGTGCCCGGGCACCGGTCAGCTCGAGCATCTCCGCGCTCTGGTCCAGGGCGACGACCGGGCCGCGAAGGAACTGGGTCCACACGCCGGTTCCGCACCCCACGTCGAGGGCCCGGCCTTCGGGCAGAGCGGTGAGCAGCTTCCCGATGTCGGCGGTTTCCCGGTCCAGCCCGGCGTTGACCACGGGGTCGCCGCGATAGCTGGTCTCGTCGTAGACCGGGGCACGATGCCGGTAGTACTGCTCCCGCACTAAGTCACGCATGGCCCGACAGCTACCCCTGCTCCAACACCGGGCAAACAACGGGCGTCCTCACACGGAGAAATGGCCGGAAGGCCCCGTTGGCTGGCGTGCCCTGCTGACCGGCGATGATTGATGCGTGCGGGCTGGGCAGAGCGGCCGGCGGGTTCTCGGGGGTGGGGCAGTGATCGAGGTCGGGCAGCAGGGCGCGTTCAGCGTGAACAGTGTCGGGGTGGAGCGCCGGCCGTTCCCATTGAGCTTCAGCGTTCGCGAAGCCGAGGGGCTGTGGCGGGTGCGCGCGGGTGCGGCCCAGGCGGGCGAGCTGGTCGACCTGCTCGTGGCCATGGCGAACGACGCGGTGGCGGTGGTGTCGCTGGAGACCAACTCCTATCTGGATGAGGACTGGCATTCTCTGCGGCCCTCGCTGATCGCGGCCGAGCTCGGCGTGCCGTGCACGGTCCACTCCCTCGGATCCTGGCCGTCCGGCACGAACGGACTCGCAGAGGAGTTCCTGGTGATGGACCGCGACCTCCTGCCCCGTCTGCTCGACGGCACCTGGTCGCCGTACGAGCTGACTCTGGTCGACGTGCCCGCCGACGTGACCGCGGAGCAGCTCGACGAGCTCGCCCTCGTGCTCGGCACGACCGGCATTGATGAGCCGCTCCTGAGCCGTCTGGGAGACTCCCGAGTCTGGTTCTCGGGCCACGATGACTGCTACGTGATGTTGGAGACCCGCGACCCCGCTCTGCCTGCCGCAGTCCTGGCGCGGCTGCTGACCCTGCTGGCCGGCTCCGCCCTCGCCGAACTCGCGGAGGAGCCCTTCTCACGCGTTCCCGAGCCCGGGCCCTGGCTCCCCGAGCAGCTGATCGCCACCGCACCCCACTGGATCGGAGCTTTGGGCAACGTCACCGAGGATCTGGTCACCATCGGTCTGGCTGCCCTGGAAGACCTGTGGCGGCTGGGCGTCCCGTTCCCGCAGCAGGCCGACCTCACCGCGACGCTCGACGTACGTCACGGCACCTGGCGGATCACGCCCGCGGAGTAGCACGAGGAGCCACCCCACCGAGGTGCCGGAGGCGGCGGTGGCGGTGGCGGGGCACGCTGCGTACGGAGCGGCACCGCGACGGTGAGCCGGGCCGGGTCCAATCCTTATTTTCCCGACCGGACGCGGGGTGCCACCGGGCTTGTCTCACTGCCGATCGTGTTTGTCGCCAGCACGGGTTGTACTTGGCAGCAGCTGCCCGCGGCCTCGTTCGGGCGAACCCGGCTCACTCGACAGACCCTGAAACCGACCGACTCACCAGGCTTGACATGTTCCGCGTCTCGTGGTCGACGAGGGATAGGCCGCCACTATCCAGGTTCTCCGCGGGCACGGGCGGGCTCGGCCTTGCACCGAGCCCGCCGCTCCAACTCCACCCGTTCCTGATCGCTCGCTGTGACGCTCAGCCGGTTCGGCGTACGTCGTTGCCCGCGAACGTCAGGAACACCAGGACCTGCGTCACGCCACCGGCTAGCGCTGCAGTGTCAGTACCCCCGGCCGGTAAGGCAGGAGGCCGTAGTCCATGCCGTCGGTGCTGGGGTCGCGCCCCTGGTAGAGGAACTGCAGGTTGCAAGGGTCAATGGTCTTGGTCTGGTCGGGGTTGGTGCGAACCACATCGCCGTGGCTGATGTCGTTGGTCCACCAGGTGGCGCCGCTGTTGGCCTTGCCGGCGAAGGGGTTGCTCAGGGTGTCGGCCTGCGGTGTCCACGTGCCGTCCAGGCTGGTCGCGGTGAACGAGCGGAAGTAGCGACCACTCCCTGTATAATTTTGGGCCTCGACGATCATGAGGTACTGGTGCTGACCCTGGACCTTGTAGACCTCAACCGCCTCGAACAGGTTGAGCGGCGTGTCGCTCATGATCTTCGTGAACGAACCGAAGGTGCCCGGGAAGTTGCCGATGGGCATGCTGGCGCGGTAGATGCCGCCCTCATCGTCGGCGAAGAACATGTACATGTTCGTGTCGTCGCCGATGAGGGTCACGTCGAGGGGGCCCCCCTTCGGGAGGGTGCCCGTGAACAGCTCCTGCTGCGCGGACCAGCCGTTGGGGTTGGTGGGGTCGCTCGAGGTGCGGTAGGAGAAGCTGTATGGCCAAGCCCCATTGTAGGCGAGCACCCAGGTGTTCTTCGGGGCGAAGTAGAACAGCGTCGGCGCGATGCCATCGAAGGGAATCGTGTTCTGGGTGGCGGTGGCCATGTCGGACCAGTTCGTGAAGGGGCTGAAGGTCGTCAATCCCCAGCGCCCGTCGTTACCGGCGAGGGTGTTGTGCGTCGTGGCATAGACGATGTGCTTGCCGTTGTGGACGACGCCTGTGAAGTCCTTGAGCGAGGCCCAGCCCGACTTCGGGCTCGCCAGCGGGCCGGTCGATGTCCAGCGGTAGGTCGACGGAAGAGCGCACGTGCCGGTGCCGACGTCGGCGACGGGGACGATTTGCCACTGCTGGTTGCTGCCGCCCCAGTCGGCGTACTGGACGATCTTGCCGCCGTCGGCGGTGGAGGCGCTCTGGACCTCGAGGGCCTTGCTGCTGTGGCGGTTCAGGAGGCGGACGTAGCCGTCGGCGGAGTCCGCGAGGCGGAACTGCTGGTTGGTCGCGTTGAGGTCGCTCCACTGGACGACGTCGGCGCCGTCGGCCGAGGACCAGCCGTAGTCGTCCAGGACCTTGCCGGAGTTGCGGTTCTGCAGGCGGTAGTAGCCGCTGCCGGAGTCCAGGAAGCGCCACTGCTGGGCTTCGTTGCTGGACCGAGTCCACTGGACGACGGGCGAACCGTCGGCGGTGGCGAAGTTGTAGTCGTCCAGCGCCTTGCCGCTGTTGCGGTTCACCAGCACGTACCACTTGCCGGTGTCGACCGAGGCCGCCGAGGCCGCCGATGGGTTCACCATCGCCAGGAAGCCGGCCACGAAGACCATCGAGAGCAGGGTGGCCACCCGTGACCGCCATCCTCGCCGTGTCGAGGTTCGTGGAGCTGTACCGAGAGCGTTCATCTGCACCCTCCTAGGGGTGACTTGGGCAGGGGTCGGTCCTTCTCGGTGCGTGCGGACCGGGCACGGCACGTCCGAGGCGGCGGCAAGACGTGACCCCTGCGGGGTGGGGGGCACCGGGTCTCCGGCGTATTGTTAGCGCTAACAACTTGAAAGTCGAACATCCAGCGTGTGCAGGGAGAAGACCATGGGACATGAGAGGTCGTCAAGTACCGTGCCGCAACCTGTCCGTTACTGAGGCGTCATCAAAATCTCGTCCTCTCAGAGTTGTTGACGGGGGCTGACGTTAGCGCTAACACTCTTCGGCGCGGGCGGCAGTGACGAGCCGGGCGAGACCCCGGATCAGCTTGTCGATGAAGGCGAGCTGATCACGGTGAACGTCGCCGAGGTCGACCTCCAGCGTCACCGGGTGCGGCTGGAACCGTGCCGACGCCGGTGCTCGGCCACCAGCGTCAGACAGCTCGTCCCCGCGCACGGTCAGGCAGTCGAATCGGTCCTCCCGGAAACGTGACGCTTGCGCGAACGCTTCCCCGGGACCGGAGTCAGGCAGCGGACTCACCTTCACGGCCTTCGTCTTGATCGGTGCACCTTGGTCGGAGCACATGATCAGACGAAGGCCGCCCCAGCGTCCCGGGAATTCCCGGCTGGGCCACCCAGTTCGATACGCCGTTCGAAGTCAGTCAGGCAGCGCCACGGTGAGTTCCACCTCGACGAGCTGTCCCGCAAAGCCCAGCTGGGCGACGCCCAAGAGCGTGCTGGCGGTGGTGAACGCCGGACCCAGGGCAGAATCGGTGAGCCGACGCCATGCGGCTCCGAGAATGTCCCTCTCATCGCTCCGCACGTAGATCACTGACCGCACCACATGTTCAGGCTGGGCACTCACCGTTGCCAGGGCAGCGAGCGCGTTCGCGACAACCTGGTCGACCTGCGTCTCGAGGGAACCGGAACCGACGAGGTCACCATTCCGATCAAGCGGGCACTGCCCCGCCAGATAGGCGGTACGGCCTGCCTCCACCACGGTGATGTGGTGGTAGCCGGGTGTCTCATGCAGCTGCTCGGGGTTGATGCGGGTGATCTTCTGAGTCATGTCAGCGAGTCTGACCAGCGTGGTGCCAGCACGCACCGCATTTTCTCCACTGGCAAGCATTCCGCAGTGACGTGAGGTTGAGGAACAAGCTTAGACCGTGTCCTGTGTGGTGAGGTGTCGTTGGCCTCGGTATGGGGCGGGGGACGTGGAGTTGGATTGTTCCGGACGGGTTGTGGGATATCGCGGAGCCGCTGATCCCGCCGGCGAGGGTGCGGCCGCAGGGCGGTGGAACGCAGGACACGCCTGATGAGACGCTGTTCGCCGCGATCATCTACGTCCTGGTCAGCGGGTGCGCCTGGCCGCTTCGGGAAACGATCCCGAAGAGGCAGCGTCATTGGCGACGCGGCGGCCGCTTGACGGGCTGCGGTGATCAGGCTCCCGAGCGCGCCTCGCGGCCTGCTCCTCGCGCGCGCGGGGGATGGCACCCGGCACCCTGGACCTGAACGTCGCCTTCCGCCCGAAAGACGACGTCCAGGTCTCGGTCTTCACTCCCCGTTGCTCCCGCTGACCCGTTCGACCGGGATCCACAGCTGGGAGTCCGTCTCCGCGCCGATCTCCACCGGCTGTGTCCGCAGCAGCTCCGGACCCGGCCGGCTCGCGTACGGGTTCGAGGGGAACCACTGCGTGAACACGTCCCGCCACAGCTCCTGGAGGGCGCTCGGATACGGCCCGTGGTTGTCGAAGACCGCCCAGGCCCCGGCCGGTACGTCGAGGGCGTCGAGCTCCTCCGCGGCCACCTCGGGGCCGGTGACCACGCCGATCCAGTAGTCCACCTCGGCGCCCTCCTCCCGGCTGTCGGTCAGGTGCACCACCGCCGACAGGACCCCCTTCGGCTCCCCGTCGGCCAGCTTCTTCATCCTTACGATCGCCTGCTCGTCCAGGCTCTGCACGTGTGCCGCGGCCGCCGCGTTGACCCCCTCGTGCACGAGGGGGACCCGCGCCTTCCTGCCAACGACCCGAAACGCTTCCTTCTCGACGATCCGATACCGCATGGTCGTACTCCCTTCGACGACGACACGGAAGGACATGCGCGACTGCGCCGTGAGCGTCGCACCCGTGCGCCGGGCCTCGCCCGGCCCGATGCCGTGCACCGACCGGAACGCCCGGGCGAACGCCTCGCCCGAGCCGTACCCGTACCGCACGGCCACGTCGAGCAGCGTCCGCTCCCCGCCCAGCACCTCGGCCCCGGCAATCGTCATGCGCCGGCGTCGTATGTACACGGAGAGCGGCATCCCGGCGAGCGCCGAGAACAGGCGCCGGAAGTGGTACTCCGACGTCATCGCGATCCGGGCGACTTCGACGATGTCGACCTCCCGGCCGGCCTCCGCTTCGAGGCAGTGCTCGATGTGGTCGAGCGCCTCGTTGAGCTGCTCCAGCACGGGTGCGTGTCCTTCCCTCTGATGTCTTCACCGTATGAATCACCTCCCGCCCAGGGCCCGATGATCCGTGCCCGGAACGATCGGGTGACCGATGGCGTCACGAGCCCGGAGCGACGGGCGCGCGTCGGACTTGCGGTGTACGCCACGTCAACTGCTACGGCTTCGTGCGGGGCCGGAACCACCAGCCCCGGCGAAGGGCCGACATGGACGCCCACTGCCGTGGCGTCTGCCGCTTGTGGACCCCGAACGCTGATGCGTGCTGTCACTGGCGAGCGCCTTCTCCGTGGCTACGCCCGAAGGGCGCACGGGTGTGGTGTCGCGGTCAGCCGAGCAGGTGCTACCCGGCCTTGGTTCCCGGGGAGGCGGGCAGCAGCAGGCCTCAGACCGAGACCGAGAGCAGGTCCACCACGAAGACGAGCGTCGAGCCCGCCGGGATCAACGGCGAGGGCGACTGGTTGCCGTAGCCGAGGCGCGGGGGAACGATGATCTCGCGCCGACCGCCGACCTTCATCCCCCTGATCCCCCGGTCCCAGCCCTTGATGACCCTGCCACCGCCCACGGCGAACTTGAACGGCTGGCCCCGATCCCAGGAGGCGTCGAACTCCATTCCGGACTCGAAGGTGACCCCGACGTAGTGAACCCGGACAACCCTGCCCGGCTTCGCCTCAGGCCCGTCCCCGACGACGAGGTCCCGCATTGTCAGCTCCTGGGGAGCATCACCCTCCGGAAGGTTGATCTCGGGCTTCGTCGGTTCACTCATTGCGGCCTCATTCACCCTCCGCCGGAAGCCCTCGTACGGACCAGCCGGGCGCATGGTCACCCCATGCAGTAGATGATCAGGCTACCGAAATGCTGATCCCGTCGAGGAATTCCCCTTGTCCGCCAGGCCAGGATCTTGCGCTGGTCGAGGACGGCGGTCAGTGAGCCGGCCGGGCTCGGGACGATCAGTGCGGCCGCCCGGGTGCCGGGGACGGTGACGGTCTGTTCGTCGAGGGCGGTGAAGATGTCCTCGACCAGCCGTTCGGCCATCCGCGGTGCCTTCGGCCGTAACGGGGTGACCAGGCGGCGTCGGCGGGCCTTGCGGATCTGGGCCGGTGATCCGAGCCGCTCCAGGAGGGCCAGGACGGCCGGGTGCCGCAACCGCGGCCCCAGTACAAGGGGGGGAAGTCATGCCGCACCTGAAGGCCGGAGGCCCCATTGCGGAGCCACGAAAAGGGTAACGGGGGCCGAGAACTCTCCGCGGAACCTGGTGGGCGGTGCGGCCGTGACCGGGCAGCTGCTGAATCGTTTATCCATATCGTCGCGTCAGATGCACAACCGCTCCCCCCTTGCGGTGCCGCGACCGGCCCCGGGGCGCCCCCCGTCCCGGGGCCTTGCCATGGTCTGACGGGCAGGTGCGGGCTGCTATTGCCGGGGTCACCTTCAGTTTCGTATCCGCGGTGCAGCAGACACCACGCGTCCCGGTCGCGAGCGCCCCTCCCGGAGCGTCCCTCCCGGCGGCCGCGGCCGCCCAGCGCGGGTCCGGCGCGCGACGCGGCTGCGTCGCCCTGCCGGACGTTCGTCCGGTGCTGCGGCACGGCGTCCGGGAGCAGCCGACGGTCGTCCGGATGCGGCAGCCGCGGGGGGAGGGGCATCCTGGCTGTGTGACCGGGAGAGAGGCGTGACCTGGGAGCCGGACGACGGTGGACGGGCTCCGTACACGTCGGCCGTCCCTCGTGCCCATGTCGAGACGGGTGTGCGACGCTACCCCACGCTCGGTTCCGGCTGCGTGCCCGTCGGCCCCCGGCACGACGGGCCAGGGAGATGGCGGAAGCCGTCTGCGCCACCTCCGCGGGCGGTCGCGGGCCGCTTCGGGCGTCATCCTGCCGCCGCTGCCCGGACGGGAGCGGGCCCGGGACCCTTCCCGCAGATCGGGCGCTGCGGGCCGCCGTCGCCCCGAGCGGGGCCGGTGAGGCCACAGGCCCCGATGGCGTCGCGCCGCCGGACACGACTCGGCCCGCGCAGTGAGGGGAGGCGTCGTGAGCGAGATCCCCGGCTTCGGTGAACTGCAGGGGCCCCTCGATGTGTCCAGGGCGGCTACGGCGGTGCTCGACGGCGAGGGCCGGGTGGTGGGCTGGAGCCCGGCGGCCGCGGCGCTGCTCGGGTACGGGGCGTCCGAGGTCCTCGGCCGGAAGTTCGCCGACCTCGTGGCCGACGCCGCGGCGCCGGAACTCTCGCCAGGCATGCGGCGCGTGCTGTGGCTGCGTCACCGGGACGGGCACAGAGAGCGGGCTGCGGCTGCCGTCCTCCCCCTGTCGCCCGGCGGCGAGGAACCGGGCGCTGACGGCGCCAGTGGCCTGAGCGGCGGCGTCGGGACGCGACCGGCGTGCCTGCTCGCCATGGCCGAGGCCGGCGAGACCGAGCAGTGGAACGCCCTGCAGTCGATGCTGCGTGGGCTGGCCACCCAGTCGCCCGTCGGCCTGGCCATCTACGACACCCGGCTGCGCGTGGTGTGGACGAACGCCGCTCTCTACGAGGAGATGGGGCCCGCCGACTACGCCGGAGTCGGCCCCGACGACATGGTCACGCACGGTGTGATCGTCTCTCCCGACATGCCGGACACGCTGGAGGAGGTCATGAGCGAGGTGCTCACCACCGGCGAGCCCGTGATCGAACTGCACTACCGGGGCCGCCCGCCCTCCGCTCCAGACCGCGACCACGTCTGGTCGTGCTCGTACTACCGGCTGGAGGACCCGGCCGGATCACCGTTGGGCGTGTGCGAGGAGACGGTCGACATCACCGAGCGCTACCTCGCCCAACAGCGCCTGGACCTGCTGGTCCGGGCCGGCCGGAGTGTGGGTACGACGCTTGACATGAGCCGCACGGCCCGCGAGTTCGCCGCCGTGACGACCCCGTGGTTCGCCGATGCGGTCACGGTGGACCTGCTGGAGACGGTGCTCCACGGCGACCGGTCGCGTCCCGGTGCCGTGCCCGACACTCGGATGGTGCGGGTATGGCCTCACGAGGAGCCCCCCGCTGTACGCTCCGCCGTCTCCGCCGATGACCGTGCCCCGGCCGCCGGACGACCGGTTCGCGAACCGGGCCCGCTGGCCGTACCGCTCCGCACCGAAGGGACCGACCTGGGCATCGTGTCCTTCGCCTGGGAACACCGTACCGATCCGTTCGACGAGGGCGAACTGGCCGTGGCCGACGAACTCGTGGCGCGGCTCGCGGTCTGCATCGACAATGCCCGCCGGTATGCCCGCGAGCACGCCGCCGCCCTCGTGCTGCAGCGCAGCCTGCTGCCCAGGCTGCTGCCGCAACTGTCCGCGGTGGAGCTCGCGTACCGCTACCTGCCTGCCGACAGCCGGGCCGGGGTGGGCGGCGACTGGTTCGACGTCATCGCTCTGTCCGGAACGCGGGTGGGACTGGTCGTGGGGGACGTGGTCGGGCACGGCCTGAGCGCCGCCGCCACCATGGGCCGGCTGCGCACCAGCGTGCGCGTGCTGGCCCGGATGGACCTCGCCCCCGATGAACTCCTCGCCCGTCTCGACGACCTCGTCACCCAGGGCGGTAACGAACGGGCCGCGGTGCGCATCGAAGGCGAGGAACTGCCGGAAGACGAGGCCCTCGGTGTCACCTGCCTCTACGCCGTGTACGACCCGGTGTCCGGGACGTGCACGATGGCGCGGGCCGGGCATCCGCTGCCCGCCGTCGTCGACCCGGACGACGGCACAGTGACGTTTCCCGAGCTGCCGTCGGCTCCGCCGCTGGGGCTGGGCGGCCTGCCCTTCGAGTCCGCGGAACTGACCCTTCCGCCAGGCAGTGTGCTCGCTCTGTTCACCGACGGCCTCGTGCGAGGTCGTGACCGCGATGTCGACGAGCAACTGGGCATCCTGAGCGCGGTCCTGAGCCACTCGACGCGTCCCCTTGACGACCTGGGCGACGAGGCGGTCGACGCCCTGCTCCCGCGCCCGGCCGACGACGACGCGGCGTTGCTCCTGGTCCGCACCCGGATCCTCGGCCGGCACCAGGTGGCCCTCTGGGAGCTGACCGCCGACCCCCAGGCCGTCGGCCGGGCGCGGGCTGCGGCGTCTGAACAGGTCCGTGCCTGGGGACTCGACGACCTGGTCTTCACGACCGAACTCGTGGTGAGCGAACTGGTCACGAACGCCATTCGGCATGCCGCGGCAGGCCCGATACAGCTGCG
The DNA here is from genome assembly GCF_052871255.1 of Streptomyces sp. LARHCF249. Classification (NCBI taxonomy): domain Bacteria; kingdom Bacillati; phylum Actinomycetota; class Actinomycetes; order Kitasatosporales; family Streptomycetaceae; genus Streptomyces; species Streptomyces sp. LARHCF249. The sequence goes on along the minus strand of NZ_JBIXJQ010000001.1, from coordinate 179,883 downwards.
CCTGATCCGCGACCAGACGCTCATCTGCGAGGTCTCCGACAGCGGCCTCACCTCCCCGCACCTGCGGCAGGCCGCCGGTGACGACGAGGGCGGCCGGGGCCTGTTCATCGTGGCGCAGACTACCCAACAGTGGGGCACCCGCTTCACGGCCACGGGCAAGGTCATCTGGGCCGAGCAGGCCATTCCTTCGGTGAAGCAGCCGACGACCGAGGGCCATGCCGGGTAGCGCTGCCGTACCGCTCAGGTGGCGCGGTGACGAGCCGACCGTCCGCGCGAGGTCGTCCAACCCCGCGGTCGACACTCAGCCGCCACCCCTCCCAGCGGTCGCACCCCTCGATGTGGACGGCGGAGTACGCTGCGCGGCGCCCGAAGGGCAAGACGAAGGCCCCGGGGTCACGGCATGGCCCCGGGACCGGCAGGCAGTCGGCCGGAGCCCCTGGAAGTTCATCCCGTTGCAGGGAAACGCCCGCAGCCCCTTCACGAAGCAGTCGGTCCTGCGCCACTGCGCTTCTAGCGCATTTCCGTCCGCGACACCACTCACGACCGATGCAATCCGGCCGTCGCAATCCGCCGTGTGAGTGCGGATCCCATCGCCGCGAACTGGTCGACACGCCGTCGACCTTCACCTACGCCGCCGCTCGCCGTGGACGGGTGCCCCGCCCGTGCCGGATTTCGAGGCAGCCGATGGCGCATAACGGTTCCTCCGGTCCGATGAACTCCAACGAAAGCCTGCATAAGTGAAGTTGGACGAAGTTATGCTCCCGCCCACCGGTCAGAAGGTCACCCTTTTCGATAGTTCGAGGACGCCGATGGAGCAAAGAGGCATTCCACCCGAAACCCCCCAACCGGCGGGTAGAAAGAGCCGGATGCTGCCGGCGATAGCGGCCCTGGCAGCCGCCTGCCTGGTCGGGGCGCTTGCCACCTCCTCGGAACCGGGCGGCACCGTCCTGATCGCCGCGGGCGCCGCGTGCACCGCGGCGGCGTTCGTCGAAGCGCTACGGCGCGGCCGCGCGCTCGACGCCCGCAGCGCCCAGGTCGCGGCGCTCGAGCACGCCCTGTCACGGCAGGAGGCCGAGGCGGTCCGCCTGTCCGCGCTGGTGCTCCCCGAGGCCATCGAGCGGCTGCGCAAGGGCGAGCTGGCCGAGGAGGTGTTGACCTCCCTGGGAGGCCGCGCCGGAGACGGCAACCGCTGGGGCGACGACCAAGCCCTGACCCCGCGCTTCAGATCCGCCCTGCAGGCCGTGCTGGCCCACGTCATCGACGCGGTCGACAACGAGGAGAGCCTTCGCGACTCGGCGCAGCGGGCCTTCGTGAACGTCGCCCGCCGCGTGCAGGCGATCGTCCATCAGCAGGCCCACGAGATGCGTGAGATGGAAGACCGGCACGGCAGTAACCCGGACGTGTTCGGCGACCTTCTGCGCCTGGACCACGGCACCGCCTTGATCGGCAGGCTCGCCGACTCCATCTCGGTCCTCGGCGGTGCACGCCCCGGCCGCCAGTGGAGCAGGGCCGTCACCTTGTACAGCGTGATGCGCGGTGCGATGTCGAGGATCATCGACTACCAGCGGGTTGAACTCCACTCGGTCTCCGAGGTCGCTGTCGTCGGCCCGATCGTGGAGCCGCTGATCCACACCCTGGCAGAGCTGCTGGACAACGCCACCCGCTACTCGCCGCCGCACACCCGGGTCCACCTCACCGCCGTCGAGGTGCAGTCGGGCATCGCCGTGGAGATCGAGGACGGCGGCCTGAGCATGAGCGAGGAGGCCCGCGGACGCGCCGAGAAGATGCTCGCGCAGGCGCAGTCCGGCATCGACCTCAACGACCTGGGCGAGACGCCGAGGCTGGGCCTGGCCGTGGTCGGCCGGCTGGCGCAGGCGTACGGGTTCCAGGTGTCCCTGCGTTCCTCCGCGTACGGAGGTGTCCGCGCTGTGGTCATCGTGCCGCAGCACCTGATCACAACGGTGTCCGCGGCCACCGGCCTCGCCCACGGCATCGGCTCCTCCTCGGGGCCCAGGGCGGTGGCCGCCACACTGCGCGAGTACCCCGCAGATCGCTCCGCGGCCGGCGTGTCCGCGCCCCGGCCGGCACGGGTTGCGGCGGCCGGGCCGGTGCCCGTCGGCGCCGGGCCGACCGCCGAGCGTACCGCGACCGGCCTGCCGCAGCGACGCCGGAAGGACCGTGTCACCACCTCCGAGACCCGGTCGCCCGCGGGCCCGCAGCCGACGGACGACAGCGGCCCCGGAATGTGGCTGGAGGCGTTCCACAGCGGGCTGTCCGGTGAGACCGCCCAGGACACGCAGGGCGCCCAAGGCGCGTCGGACACAGCGACCAAAGGGGCGTAAGCAGTGATGACTCAGCGAAGCAGCATGGACTGGATGCTCAAGGACCTCGCCGCCGGAGTGCCGCAGACGCGGCACGTGATCGTACTGTCAGCGGACGGGCTCTGCGTGGCGCAGTACGGGGCCGAGACCGACACGGCCGACCGCCTGGCAGCCGCCTGTGCGGGCCTGCAGAGCCTCGCCGGAGCCGTGGCCGCGGAACTGCCCCGCTCGGAGGGCCGGATGCGCCTGGTCGTGATCGAGATGGACGGCGGGTTCTTCTACCTGATGGCCGCAGGAAACGGCTCCTACCTTGCGGTCCTCGCCGACGAGGGTGTCGACGCGGGACTGATGGGCGCGCAGATGCGCAACCTGGTGACCCGAATGGGGGACCACCTGAGCAGCCCGCCCCGACACGACGGGCAGCCCGCGTGAATGAGCCGCCCGCAAGCTGGGAGGACGGCAGCCCCGAACGGCTCTACGTCATCACCGGCGGACGCAGCGGACCCTCCACCGCCGTCCATCTGGACCTCGTGACCCTGGTCGTGGCCAAGGGGACCGCCCGGCCCGAGATGCAGCCCGAGCAGGCAGCCATCCTGCGGATGTGCCAGTCACCGCTGTCGGTGGCCGAGATCGCAGCGTACGCCGGCCTGCCCGTGAGCGTCGTCACCGTGCTGGTCGGAGATCTGATGGCCGCACAGCGCGTGTACGTCCGTCCGCCCGTTCCAGCCGCGCAGCTACCCGACCTTGCTCTGATCGAGGCAGTGATCGATGGACTTCAGAAGCTCTGACCCGCCCGCCGGGCCGCGCCCCGCGGACACACTGCCGCAAACGGCGGCGGCCGCAGTGAAAGTCGTCATCGTCGGCGGTTTCGGCGTGGGCAAGACGACGATGGTCGGTGCGGTCAGCGAGATCAAGCCGCTGACGACCGAGGAGACGATGACCAGGGCGGGCGTCGGCGTCGACGACACCTGGGGTGTGGCCCGCAAGATCACCACCACCGTGGCCATGGACTTCGGGCGCATCAGCATCAACGACGAGCTCGTGCTGTACCTGTTCGGCACACCGGGCCAGGAGCGCTTCTGGTTCCTGTGGCGCGGGCTCTTCGAGGGAGCGCTCGGAGCGGTCGTACTCCTCGACACCCGCCGGCTGGAGATCAGCTTCGATGTCATCGGACGGCTGGAGGAGCGGGGCGTCCCGTTCGTCGTGGCCGTCAACTCCTTTCCCGACGCGCCCGAGCACCCGCTGGAGGAACTGCGCCAGGCCCTCGACCTTCCCCCCGCCATCCCGATCCTCGTCTGCGATGCCAGACGGCGGGAGTCGTCCCGCGACGTCCTGCTGACCCTCATGCGATACCTGCATTCCCAGGCAGCCACCCAGGAGGCAATGTGAGCACCAGCCCCACCCCACCGCCCGAGTGCCCCGCCCACACGGTGGGCGGCCTGTACCGCCTCCACGGAGAGGAAGCCCAAAGGGACCCCCTTGCGTTGTACGAGAAGCTGCGGGCCGAGCACGGGCCGGTGGCCCCCGTACTGGTGAACGGGGACCTCCCGGCATGGCTGGTCCTCGGTCACCGGGAGAACCTGGACGTGGCGCGCACGTCGTCGCGCTTCGCCCGCGACCCCCGGGGCTGGCGCGACATGAGAGAGGGCCGGGTACCGGCCGACACCCCGCTCGGCCCCATGGTGTCCTGGGTGCCGGTGTGCAACTTCACCGACGGGCCCGCCCACGAGCGGCTGCGCGCAGCCGTGGTGGAGTCCCTGGAGCGCTTCGACAAGCGCGGCATCCGCCGCTACGTGACCCGCTTCGCCAACCAGCTGGTCGACCAGATCGCAGGCGAGGGGCACGCCGACCTCGTCTCCGGCTTCTCCGACCAGCTGCCCATGCTGGTCATGACGCAGCTCATCGGGGCACCCGACGAACACGGCCCCCTGCTGGTCAACGCGGCACGCGACATGCTCCAGGGAACCGAAACGGCCTTGCAGAGCGACGGCTACGTCACTGCCACGCTGGAACAACTCGTCCTGGAGCGCAAGGCAAGGCCCGCCCGCGACCTCGCCTCGTGGTTGATCGAGCACCCCGCGAACCTGAGCGACACCGAAGTGCTCATGCACCTGCGCGTCGTTCTGATCGCGGCCTACGAGACCACCGCCAATCTGATCGCCAACACGCTGCGGACCGTGCTGACCGACCCGCGCTTCCGGGCGAGCCTCTCCGGAGGCCACATGACCCTGCCCGACGCGCTGGAGCAAGTCCTGTGGGACGACCCGCCCATCAACACGATCATCGGGCGCTGGGCCACCGGTGACACCCTGCTCGGCGGCCAGCAGGTGAAAGCCGGCGACATGATCCTGCTCGGCCTGGCCGCCGGCAACGCCGACCCGCAGATCCGGCCGGACCCCGACGTATCCATCCACGGCAACCGCTCCCACCTGGCCTTCAGCAGTGGACCGCACGAGTGCCCGGGCCAGGACATCGGACGGGCCATCGCGGACACCGGCATCGAAGTGCTCCTCGACCGGCTGCCCGACGTCCAGCTCGCCATCGATCCGAGCGAGCTCCAATGGCGCGGCACCCTCATGTCACGCCACTTGCTGTCCCTGCCGGTACGGTTCGCCCCGCGCTCCGTGCCGAACCCCGGGCCCTGGCCCGAGCAGCCGTCCGGGCACCCCGGGCACGCGCTGATCCCACCGCAGCCGACGGCAGCACCTGCGGTCCGTGCTCGCGACCGTGGCGTCCGCTGGTGGCGCCGGCTCTTCGGCCGCCGCTGAGCCGGCCCTCCGCGCCTGGGGCCCCGGCCGCACCGGCCGGGGCCTGCGGATCGCTCAGCCACGTACCTGCTGCCACCAGGACGCGAGGGCCGGCGGAACCGGCGGCTTGTTTCCGGCGACGCCGGGGGCGTTGCTGAACCGGAGATCGAACTGCGCGTCGAGGACGGGCAGTTCGTATCGGTTGCGCGGACTCGTGTACCGCGGTGCCCGGCTCTGCCACGCTATGGAACCGGCCACGTAGTGCTCCAACGCCGCCAGATGGCGCCGCAGTTCCGCGTCCGCTGCGCTCTCCAGCTGGGCCCGCAGCCTGAGGAAGAGGACCATCACCCGGTCGCGCAGGGCCACCGCGAGCGGCACCGCCTCGGCGGGGGAGCGGTTCTCCTGATGGGCGAGGACGTTGACGAGATTCACCTCCTGCGGCACCAGGTGGTCGTCCTTGTCGTAGGAAAAGAGGTCGTTGTCCGAGCTGACGACGAACCCTGCCGCGTCCGTCAGCGCCCTCACGGCGGGGGAGCAGAGCACGTCCGCCGGCAATCGGTCCCCGCGTGCGACGTCGGACCAGGTCAACGAGAAGCGCGTGCCGTTCGCCAGCGGCCCCATGGCGACGAAGTCGTTCAGCCCCGGCATGGTCCCGGCCTCGGCCTGAGCGGCCCGCCAGGCCGCCCCGAGCAGCCAGTCGCGCGTCCCCTCGACGAACCTGTGCAGCTCGTAGGGCGTGAGCATGGCGTGGGTACGGCTCACCAGGTCCATCAGCGCGCGGGTCATGGGCCCGTCCGGCAGCACCGACACCCCGGGGTCCTCGATGGTCCGCAGCAGCCGTGCCCCGTGTTCGACGACGGCACGCGTCCCCACCTCGTCGGAACCCGAGTCCTGCCAGTCGTCGACGGCGTTGGCCCAGTAGTTCCACTCGGTGAACAGCAGGAGGGCCTCGACGTTCCCCTCGGGAATGATGCGGCAGGAGAAGTCGGCGCTGTGGGTGGCGAGCCCCCATGCGCGTTCGACCGGATCGGGGTACAGGCCGAAGGCGTCCAGCCATTCCACGGCCCGGGCCTCCACCTGCTTCGCCTCGGGGTGGACGAGGTCGCGCTCCAGGGGACAGTAGAAGGGCGGCAGGCGCGTACCGAGGCGGGAGGGGCGCGGTGACTCGGTCATCGGCCGCCTCCGTTCCGGAAATGCAGCAGCCGCGTCTGCACGGCGTGGTCCCGCCACAGACGGAAGAACCTGCTGTGCGCGATCGTCGACTGCTCGAGCCGTTCGCCGGTCCAGGCGCCGGGTTCGACGTCGGCGCCCGCCTGGAGCCGGTCGAGCTCGGCGGTGTTCCACGCCATGGACTGGACCCAGAACTCCGCCACCGAGTCCGTCACGTCCTCGTCCTGCACCAGTTCGAGGCCGGCCGCCTCGGCCGCGGCCAGGTATTCCGAGCACCGTCCCAGCCGCGTTCTGTAGTAGCCGTCCATGAACTCGCGCCACGTGGAGCGGCCCACGAAATGCTCCTGGATCCCGAACCATCCACCGGGCTCCAGTGCCTTGGCGACGACCTCGAAGAGACGGGTCCGGTCGGTATAGCCGCTGCTCTCGTTGGCGTAGACGGCGTCGTACGCACGGGTCTCGTCCAGGTCGTGCACATCCGCCAGCACGGACTTCACCCGCCCCTCGACCCCTGCCTGTCGTGCGAACTGCCGCACGATCGCGATGTGTTCCGGCGCTACGGTGAGGCTGGTGACTGAGGCTCCGTGCTCCTGCGCCCAGTACAGCGATGTGCCGCCCAGGCCGCAGCCGATGTCCAGCAGCCGCCGGGGAGGCGCCTCGTACGCGCCCCAGGACCGGGCCGCGTGCTCGACGATCCGCTCCTGCGCGTCGAGCAGGTGCTGCTTCAGCGTGCTTTGGGAGACGGTGGTGTCCGGCGGGCTCTCGGGGTACAGCCCCACGTGGAAGTGCACGCGGGGGCCCGGGCCGTACTTGTGGAGGATCTCCTGAGTCTTGCGGCTGTAGTAGAGCTGCACAGGGTCGTCCCCGGCTGAGCCCTGGTCGCTGCCTAAGGACGATACGAGTGGTGTAACGCGCATGGGGTCCGCCCTTTCGTGGGGTAGGGCTCTCCGGGGCGCGCTGCTGCTCTCACCGCGTCCCGACCGGCACACTGTTGAAGCACGGATCATCGTGGCACTTCGTGGGCGGTCACGTCAGCCCACTGGACCAACGCGGAGCAGGGAGCTGCCCAAGAGGGCAGTTGCGGGCCTCGTACTTGTTCCGGCACTTCGACCAGCGCGACCGCGGGTGCTCGCGGAGGTCCCGCATGCGGTGCGGAACAGGGCGTGCGGCCCGTCGGTTGACCGCAAATCCTCACGTACTTCGCGTCCGCGACAGGAGACGGGTCAAGCAACACCCAAAGAATCCCGCCACTCTTGCCGCACGCCCTCACGCGCGCTTCACTGTCGGTCACCCCGCACGAGAGCCCCCGCCCCACGACATCGAAGGGTTTCCCTTGACTGCCGTACCCGTACGCCTGAGTGCCGTCACCGCCGCCGCTTGTGCCCTCGTCCTCGGCGCGGCCCTGCCGTCCTCGGCGATCAACTCGTACAACGCGACGCCGGCGCCGGAGCGCACCGAGGTGGGCGCCCTCGTCGCCACCTGGGACAACGACGACGACCCCACCACCCCGGACCGGGTCGACTGGGTCTGCTCCGGCACCATGATCGACGCGGACACCTTCCTGACTGCCGCGCATTGCACCACCGACTGGCCGGCGAACGTGAAGTTCTACGTCTCCCTCGACCAGGACGTGCAGGCGGGCCTCGACAAGGCCGCAGCCGAACACCCCGGCGACCCGACCGCCGTGGCGCAGGACGTCGCCGTGCAGGGCGTCGCCCACAACCATCCCGCGTACGCCGGCCCCGCATCGGACAACCACGACATATCGGTTGTGGAATTGCCTGCCGCCCAGGTCAAGGCGCGCTGGGCGTTCACCCCGGCCGTGCTCCCCAAGGCCGGAGCGCTCGACGCACTCGGCCCGCAAGGACTGCGCGCCGCTCCGTTCTCCGTCACGGGATACGGCACGCAGGAGGCCGTACGCGGCCCCGGCGGCCACACCCACCCCGGCGGCGGCGTCCGCATGAAGGCCCCCGTCACGTTCGACGCCCTCAACAACGCCTGGGTCCGCCTCGCCATGACCGCGCCCCAGGGCAACGGCGGGGCCTGCTACGGCGACTCGGGCGGCCCGAACTTCGCCGTCATCGGCGGCAAGTTCACCCTGGTCGCCACCACCATCACGGGTGACGGCCCGTGTTATGCGACCAACGTGTCGTACCGCCTGGACACGCCGGGCGCCCGCGCCTTCCTCTCTCCCTTCGCCAAGCTGCCGTAGCCGGCAACCCGAAACCCGCACCCCCACATTGCAGGGGGCCGGGGACAGCCCGACCGGGCTCGACCACCCGGCCCCCCGCCATGCCGCACCGGGCATGATGAGGGCATGATCACCATTCACCTGAAGTACGAGATCGACGCTGACAAGCTGGCCGACTTCGAGGAGTACGGCCGCCGCTGGGTCGGGCTGGTCAACCGTTTCGGCGGGACCCACCACGGCTACTTCCTGCCGAGCGAGGGGGACAGCGACATCGCCTACGCCCTCTTCTCCTTTCCCGATTTCGCCACGTACGAGCAGTACCGGACGGACAGCCTGTCCGATCCGGAGTGCCAGGCCGCGTTCGAGCTGGCCCGCGAGACCCGCTGCATCAAGCGGTACGAGCGCCGCTTCCTGCGGCCGCTGGACGGCGGCTCCTGATCCGCTCCGTTGCGCCCCGGGCCGGCGTGGGAAGAACCGACGCCGCTCGGGCGCTTGAGGACGTATGACACCTGGACACAGCATCACCATCGAGCAGGGCAGCGGGCACGTGCGGGTCGTTCGCGACGGGCTGGTGCTGGCGGAGAGCCGACGCCCGCTGGTGCTTCGCGAGACGGGCTGCCCCGTGCGGTACTACCTGCCGCCGGAGGACGTACGCACCGATCTGCTGACGCCGTCGACCACGCACACCCACTGCCCGTTCAAGGGCGATGCCCGCTACTGGTCCGTGCCCGGCGGGGCGGACATCGCTTGGGAGTACCCGGACCCGCACCCCGAGGTCGCAGCGATCAAGAACCGTCTGTGCTTCTACGAGACCGAGGTCCTCTGAGGCCCCTCCGCTGCGGTCACCTCCGGCGCCATGGGGGCCTGGCCGCTGACTGGCTCGAGTGGAAGGTCTGGCCTGGGGCGGCACATCTGACGCCACGATGTCGCATTGGACCCCACAGTCGAGTGGGGGAGTACCCGCTGCGAGGTAACTGATCGTCGAGGCCCTCGACCGTGCACGACCGCCACCTCCCGCCGGTGCCCAGTCGACGGCCCTAGACTTCACGAGCTGCGAAAACGCGACGGGGGAGCAGAGACATGGGTAGTGGTGCGAGTGGTGCAGCGGACGGCAGTTCTCCCCTGATTTCCGCGGTCCGAGCCGGAGATACCGCCCTGGTGAAGAGGCTGCTCCTGCAGGACGTTGACTCCGACTTCAGGGACGCCGCGTTCTGCCTGGCCGTCGGAACGTACTCGGGAGCCATCGCCCAACTGCTACTCAACCACGGCGCCGACCCCAGCCGGTGCGGACCGGGCGAACTGCTACCACTGCGCGAAGCGGTGGATTCGGGCTCGCCCGCGCTGGTCGAGGCGCTCCTGTACGACAGGAGTCGGGGCAGGTACAGCGAGTCCGAGCTCCTGGAGACGCGGGACCTCGCGCGCCGCTGGCACGAGGCGGGCGTGGACACCGAACTGCGGCGCCTCACGGGCTCCCGGGATGCTCTTGTCCGTACCCGCGTCCAGGACGACGAGTACTACAGCGTCGACGAGTACTTCCTCGGGGGGATGACTGTTCGCGATGGGCACGCGGCGATTCTCACGCATCTGGAGCGTCTGCTGGGCAGCCGCACCTCGTTCGAGGAGCTGATGGCACGCGCGTTGAACCACTACCAGGACCATGCCGCATGGGGGAATGCCGCCATCCTGCTGGCCAACCGTCGCGACCGGGAGACCTGGACGGCGGCCGCGGCGCTGCGCACACATTCCGATCCGTCCCGCCGTTTGTTCGGCGCTGAGGTGCTACGGCTGACCCACCTCTTCGACGACAGTGACGAGGACGCGTTCGCCGGCCCTGCCCTGGACCTCTTCACCGACTGGTCGACCGAAGAAGAGGACCTCGCCGTGCTCACCGAGGTGCTGGTCGCGCTCGGAGAACACGGCGATCCGCGCGCCGACGCGGCCCTCATGCCCTACGCCGGCCACCCCGACGCGGGGGTACGGTGTGCGGTGGCACGCGGGTTCGGCACATGGTCCGAGCTACCTGCCTTCACTGACGCTGTTCGTGAGGCGCTGCTGGTGCTGATGACGGACATGGACACCGTGGTCCGGCGGGCTGCCTGCCTCACGGTGGCCGAGGGAAGGGACCACGATCCCGTCTTCGCCAACGCCATGGCCGCTTTGCTGGACGACACGGACCGCCGAGTCCAGGTCACCGCAGTGTACGGGCTTGCGCTGCACGACGACGAGCGGTGCGTGGAAGCGGCACGCCGCCTTCCTCCAGCACCGCCCGGCACCCCGCACGAGTACGAACTCGACGCAGTGTGGCGATACGAGTGGCGCCGCGACGGCCGCTGACACCACGTGGACTCTGAGCGTGGCAGCAAGCGGCTTTCGCCGCCTACGCGCACCGTGAACCAGCCGTGCGGGGTGAGCACGTTGGAGGCCGCCGGAGCGTGAGGCCTCCGCCGCCGAAGTAGGCCGCCGACTTGGATCGCGGAGGCACTGCGCGCAGTGCTGTCGACGAGCTGGACTGCGTCAGCCTGCCAGTCGGGTGAGGGCCAGTGCGTGCGCCTTGTCGAGGGACTCGGCAGCAGCGCAAGGGACGTCCGGTTGTACGCCGGTGCCCTCCCAGTTCGTGCTGGAGACGGGGTTGATGGCGCGGCCGATGGGGATGGTGGCTTCCAGGTGTGGGTGCACGGTCCAGCCCTTGCACGGATGTGCGCCGCCGCGGGTGCGCTCGCCGACGACGACGGCGCGGCCGAGCTGCTGCAGGTCGTACGCCAGCTCCTCAGCGGCAGAGAAGGTGCTGTCACTGGACAGCACATACAACGGCTTGCTGCCACCGAAGCAGGCGCCGGGAACGTGCGGCAGGCTCCAGGACTGCTCGCTGTGCGCGCCGCCGCGCCAGTGCATGGTGTTGAGGTGGGTGCGCTTGTCCAGGAGGTAGCTGCAGACGAAGGCGACCGTGTCCGGGTCGCCGCCCCGGTTGGCGCGGAGGTCCACGATCAGTGCCCGGGCGCGGGAGGCCAGGGTGAGCGCGGCGCTCAGCGGTTCGGCGGCCCACTCCAGCGGGAACAACATCGGTGCCAGCTCCAGCACGGCGACCCCTCCGTCGAGCAACTGCACGCGGGGCGCACCGCCCAGCGAGGTGTCGAAGTCCCGGCGCATGGCGTCCAGGGTGGCCGCCCCCTGCTTCGGGGACACCGGCTCGGCGTGGTGCTTCAGCCTGAGGTGTCGGTCGCCATTGACGGACTGCAGGTCCGCGGTGACCAGACGGGCGAGCTCCTCGGCGTCATCGACGTCGTAGGCGCCCTCGGCGAGGCGTCGTTGCAGCAGGCCGGCCACCTGCTCGGCTATCTCGGGGAAAACGTAGTGCTCGGTCAGCAGCCGGGCTGTCTCGTCGATGAAAGGGGCAGGCCGAAGCTTCGTCACAGTCGTCATGGCTGGAGTAGAGCACTGCCCTTGCGAAAGCGTCAACGAGTTTAGACACTTTCGGTATGCGTGATCAGCCTTCGTACTTGCCCCCTCCCGAGGATGTTCTGGAGATCGGCGCGCCCGAGCAGTTCGCGGCGCTCGCCCACCCGTTGCGTCAGCGGTTGCTCTTCGCCCTGGGCCAACGGCCTGCCACCATAAGAGGGCTTGCGGCGCAGCTCGACGCGAAGAAGGGCAACGTGGCCCACCACCTCAAAGTGCTCCGCGAAGCCGGGCTGGTCCGCATCGCCGAGACCCGCCAGGTCCGCGGCGGCACCGAGCAGTACTACCAGCGCACGGCCCGCCACATGGTCGTCGCCGAACCTCAAGCGGCAGGCACCGCCGCGATGCTCGCCGCGGTCGCCCAGGAGCTGGACCGCTCGCCCGCCGAGACCCTCCTGACACTGCGCCACCTGCATCTCAGCCCCACGAAGGCAAGAGAACTCGGCGAGGCCCTCGCCCAACTGGTCGACGAGGCCGACGAAGATGCAGAGGACCGGCCCGTGCACGGCGTGCTGGTGGCGCTCTATCAGCAGGCTCGGCCGACCAGCACCACCAGTTCCGGCTAGCGGGGGCCACCTCGGTCACCACCAGCGCGGAGCGCCCCTCTTTGACAGCGAGGGCTACAAGCAGCGCAACACGTCGAACGATGCATCAACCGCTGGAAGCAGTGGCGCGGAATCGCCACCCGCTACGAGAAGACAGCGACCATCCACCTGGCAGGACTGCATGTAGCAGGCATTTTCCCCTGTCCGCACGGTGATCGAAACGAAACGAAACGGCCCGGGTCCGCGCCTTCGTGGGCATCGCCCACGAGCTGTGTTGAACGTGTTCAGAAAATCTGACAGCATGGCGTCCGAAAGGGCCTGCCAGACCGGGGGGACGTGGATCCGTCTGCCTTCGGGACGAGTTGGCCATGAGATCCGGAGGTCGGTACGACATGATCATCGCCTTGCTCGTCTTCTTGTTCCTGTTGTTCCTGGGCCTGATAGCGGCCGTCGTGCCGGGCCTGCTCGTCGGGTATGCCTGCGTCGCGGTGAGCGGCAAGCTGCCGCTCGCGGCGAGGGTTTCGTTGCTGGTGGCTCTGGCGATGGGTACGGCGGCGCTGTGGCTGGGCCTGGGGGAACCCGCCAGCGTCCTGCTTCCGCTGGCCATGTTGGTGTCGTTCCTCGCGACCCTCACCTCGGGAGCCTTGTTCCTCGGGCTCGAAGCCCGCAAGCGGCGCGCACCCCGGTACCCCGCCCCGGCGTGGCAGAGCTGGTAGCCGCCCGCCCCCGTTTCCACCCGCCGCCCTGCGGCCGCGGCCGCCTTCGCCGGGACCCTGCCCGCCCGTGCGGCCTCTTCACGCCCAGCTTGCCGAGCCGCCGCTGCTGCTCGTCGTGGCAGCCGGGCGGGGCGCCGTCGGCCAGGAGTTGGGTGAGGTAGGCGTAGTGGCGCTGCGAGCCTGGGGCTGCCGCCTGCGAGGTCCATGCTGGCCTCACCGGCGACAACGCCTGATCCGCGCGGGGGTCGTGGCTGTGGTGTCAGTGGGCCGGGCTATTCTTCCGGGCACCGCACACCGATCGTGAGGACCACCAGAAGTGACCGGCCTGTCCGCCTTCCCGCTGCCCTTCCAGACCACCCGTTCCCCGGCGTTCGCGACGCCCCGGACACTGCGGGAGCTGCAGATGATGCAGTGCAGCTCGCACCTGCGCGCGAAGCCCTTGTGGTTCGACAAGATGAACAACGCCGACATCGTCGCCCGCTGGACGCAGGAAGCGGTGGCGCAGGGCCTGACCGAAGCGCAGGTGCGCTACGTTCTCGCCGAGCTGGGGCACTACGCCGCGTTGCGGGACGCGCGCACTGGCATCGAGGTGTCCGCGGTCGACGGGGTCTGGCAGTCGGACACCCTCGTCGACGAGCAGCTCAGGTCCCGGTTGCGTGAGGCGGTCCGGGTCCTGGAAGACGTCCCCGAAGCGGAGCGGGACTGGCATCCCGGATCCGACGGCCAGGTGTTGGATCTCGTGCACCCCTCACTGTTCTGCCTTGTGAGGGAGGTGAGCGGAGGGCCCGAGCGGGCCTGGCAGAACCCGACGAACCACTACTCGAAGTACGAGTTGTCGGAGAGGTTCCAGTGGCTGCCCACGGACGTCGACGTCAGTGACGACGGGGCCGTCACCTTCCGCTCGTACGTCAATAACGTCCACCCCGAGGCGCATCGTGCACTGGCGTCCGTCCTGCCGGACGTGTTCGCGCGCCTGCGCCCGCTGTTCGAGAATGTGCTCACCGATCTGCGCCACCCGCGGCCCCTGCGGATCGAGGCCGATCCCTACGGCTGGTACGACTCGGAACCGGAGTATCCGCACCAGTCGTCCTACAGTGACAACGCGACCTACATGGATGCCCGCGCTGCCTGGGGAGAGGCCTATGACGCCTGGTTCGAGAACCGCCACCCGATCATCCCCGACGCCCCGGCCTTCAGCCCGCCTGCACTGCCCGACGCCTCCGCCCGGGTCGACCTGCGCGGCCGCCGGCTCCAGGTCATCGTCAAGCTCGCCACCGTCCACCTCACCCCGGACAAGCCCGAATACCCCGGCGGCTCCTGGCACGTCGAGGGCATGCTGAACGAGCGGATCGTCTCGACCGGCATCTACTACTGGGACAGCGAGAACATCACCGAGAGCCGGCTGGGATTCCGGACGGCACTCGACGACCCGAACTATGAACAGAACGACGACGCCGGGCTGCGCGAGGTCTATGGCCTTGAGGACGAAGACGCGCTGAACCAGGTGCTGGGCTCGGTACCGACCCCGTCGGGCCGCTGCCTGGTGTTTCCCAACGTCCTGCAGCACCGTGTGGACGCGTTCCGCCTCGCGGACCCCACCCGCCCGGGACACCGCAAGATCCTCGCGTTCTTCCTGGTCGACCCGGCGGAGCAGATCGTCTCGACCTCCGACGTACCGCCGCAGCAGCCCTGGTCCGACACATCGACCATGACGCTGGAGCAGGCCCAGACGTACCGCGAGGAACTCATGAAGGAAAGGAAGTTCTTCGTCGACGAACACAACGAGCAGCTCTACGAAAGGGAGTTCTCCCTCTGCGAGCACTGAACGTGTCGGTGTGACCAAGCTGCTGACATGAGAAGCGCATCTGCTCGGTTCCCGGCGGCCATGGATTGTGACGGTTCAAGTGCAAGGTCCGTCGGTGTGGCTGGGATGGTACTGCGGGCCTTGTCGATTCGCTCTCACCGCTGAGATGGCGGAGGCCCCGGCGAACTCGCTGCGCCAGGCCGTCGTCCAGCTCCCGTGCGCGGGAGCTGGACGGGCAGGCGCCGGTGCTCTGTTCGTGGTACCGGAACCGGAGCTGGACACGTCCGAGGGTGACCCTGCCACCGAGGCACTGCCTGGTCCGTCGGCCATCCGCGATTGAAGGATCTCCCCGGCAAGGTCGTGCGGATCACGCACCTGCACGAGTTCCACATCACCGACGAGGACCCTCTGCTGTGCGCCGCGGTCGACCGGGGATGGGAGCCGTTGCCGGCGTCCGAACTCGGCGATGACGATCCGCGGGACTTGATCGGGGGCCGTGATGACTCTCACCGAGGATCCGGATGTTGCCGGAGCCGAGGCGCTCGAGGACCAGAGTTCTGCGGAGCTCCTCTCCGTCGAGGACGGAGATGAGTTGGCTGACTGGAGCACGCGACCGGTCATCACACGGTTCACTCACGGCTGGCGTCTGCGAGAGCAGCGAACCAGGCCTGCGGCCGAGGCCAGGACCCCGAACTTCGCCGCGCTCTTCGCCACCCAGGACTCCCCCTGCAAGGGCGAAGGCCGCGGCGTGGGAGGTCTTCGATCGGCTGCCTCCGCTTACGCGGACGGCCGACCACCGTTGGCGGCTGCGGATGGCGCGTGCTTTTGACGACCTGCCGTTGGGCGCCAATCCCGAAGATGGCAGCTGTCATGGACGTGCCTGTTCACACCAGGTGTGGTTGTGCAGGTCAGGGCTTCGGCAAGATCAAGATGGTTCGCGCGAACGTCATGCCATGGGAGGGGGCGGCGTCCCACCGCGGGGCGAAACCGCCGTCCACCCGTCGTCCCAACCCTTGCTCCATCTATCGAGATTCGATAGATTCCCATCGCAACTCGATGGAAGGGTGGGTCATGCGAAAGCTGGCAGTGCGTGCGCTTCGTGCCGTGCTCGTGGTGGTGCTCGCCGGCACCGTGTTCGTACAGGCAGGGATGGTGTGGGTGTTGGTCAGCGGGAGCGACCCGGAGGATGGGTCGCTCCCGCTGACCCCGCTGCGCGTGATCACGATCCTGGGCATGGTGTCGGCCCAGTTCGCCCTGGTCTGCGTATGGCGGCTGGCGACGATGGCGCGACGCGGAACCGTGTTCTCCCACGCCGCCTTCCGGTACGTGGACGGCGTAATCGGCGCGATCGTGGCAGCCGCCCTGTTGTGGCTCGCGGTCACGGTCCTCAATGCGCCGGGCCAGCGGGACGACCCGGGCGTCACCGTCATCATGGGCGGGGCTGGCGTGGCCATCCTGGGGATCGCGCTCATCGTGCTCGTGCTGCGGATGCTGCTCGCCCAAGCCGTCGCGCGCGACGCCGAAGCGGCGCAGATGCAAGCCGAGTTGGACGAGGTGATCTGATGCCGATCGTCGTCGACATCGACGTGATGCTGGCCAGGCGGAAGATGTCCGTGGGCGAGCTCGCGGACCGAGTCGGGATCACGCCCGCCAATCTGGCGGTACTCAAGAACGGCCGCGCCAAGGCGGTGCGCTTCGCGACGCTCGCCGCGCTCTGCGAGGTGTTCCAATGCCAGCCGGGCGACCTGCTGCGTTGGGAGGCCGAGGATGCCGCGGGCGGATGACGTGCGCCAGGCTGGCCGTGGATCGCCGATCACCCGCAGCACCGTCCTGACCCCGTTGGGCATACGGCACGCTCTGGTCGTCGTTTCGCGCTGACCGCGTGCGCGGTTCTGGCCGGAGCGGCCTCCCTGCCGGCTCACCTGCTTCCAGCCTCTGCTGGAGACCCTCGCCGACCTGGCGGGCGTGGTCGTGACCAGCGACACCATGCGCACCCAGCGCGAGCACGCCAGCTACCTGCTCGGCCGAGGCGCGCACTACATCGTCATCGCGAAAGGGAACCAGAAGAAGCTCCGCAAGCAGCTCAAGTCCCTTCCGTGGAAGCAGACCCCCTCCAGGCGCACCCGCGACACCGGCCACGGCCGCAGCGAGATCCGCCGCACCGAGCCGGGATGCTCAGCCGTGTGAGGCCTCGGCTACGTCGACCGCTTCGGAGCCTTCGCGATGCATCCGCTCAACCCCCCAGGCGCCGAGCGGCCCGAGCGCTTGATTGAGCGTGCGCCCGTGCTCAGTCAGGGAGTACTCCACCCGCGGCGGCACCTCGGCATAAACCTCCCGGTGCACGAGACCGTCCTCCTCCATCTCGCGCAGGTGCTGCGTCAGCATCTTTTCGCTCACTCCTGGCAGACCGCGACGGAGCTCAGCGAAGCGGCGTACGCGATGGGCGTCAAGTTCCCAGAGGATCAGTCCCTTCCACTTGCCGCTCACCACGTCGAGCGCGGCGTCGATGCCGCAGATGTAAGGCCCGTTTCTCGGCGCCTTGGCCATCACCGATCCCCCTTACGAAAAGGTAAGTACCGCAGAAAGTAGTGGGTACTTCCGAGAGTAGTGGTGCTCTACGAGCATGGAGGGGTGAACGAACAACAGGACCACACCACCAGGCACAACAGCGCTGTCACCGTGATCGGGCTTGGCCCGATGGGCCAGGCGATAACCCGCACCCTCCTCACCGCCGGCCACCCGGTCACCGTCTGGAACCGCACCGCCAGTCGGGCCGACGGCGTCGTCACCGACGGAGCAACACTCGCAGCGACACCCAGCGAGGCCGTCGAGGCGAGTGACGTCGTGATCCTCAGCCTCACCGACTACCCGGCGATGTACGACGTTCTCGACAGCGCCACCGGATCGCTCGCCGGCCGGACGCTGGTCAACCTGAGCTCTGACACTCCCGACCGCACACGCGAGGCAGCAACCTGGGCAGCGGGCCACGACGCCGCCTTCCTCACCGGAGGTGTCATGGTCCCCGCGCCGATGGTCGGCACGGAGGCAGCCCATGTCTACTACAGCGGCCCCGACCAGGTGATGGAGAACCACCGGGCGACGTTGGCACTGCTCGGCACACCGAAGCACCTGGGCGAGGACCCGGGCCTCGCCCAGATGATGTACCAAGCCCAACTCGCGGTGTTCCTCACCACCCTGTCCGGACTGATGCACGCCACCGCAATGCTGGGCACCGCAGGAATGAAGGCCAAGGAAGCGCTGCCAGAGTTGCTCTCCTCCGCCGACTCGATCGGCGACATCCTGAGGGCTGGTGAAGAGAACCCCGGCACCGCGCTTGATGCTGGAGAGCATCCGGGCGACCTCAGCACGGTCACCATGATGGGCGCGACGTCCGACCACATCGTCGAGACCAGCACGTCACTCGGCCTCGACCTCGCGCTCCCCCTGGCCGTGCAGGCTCACTACCGGCACGCGATCAAGAACGGACACGGCAGCGAAAACTGGACCCGCATCATCGACAGCATCAGAGGACCGCGCTGACCAAACGCCTTGCACATCACGGCACCTGCTGACGCAGAGTGGCGGCAGGCGGTCCACGTGCAGGACGCGGGTGGAGGAGATGCTGGGCGGTTGGGCAGCCGTCTGAGGGCGGGTGGGGGCTTACCGCCTACGGCGAGCCTGCCGCGGCACTGCGGCGTGCTGCCCGGACCTTGTGCCAAGGATTCCGGGCCCGGGACTGGGCGCGGTCGGGGTACTCGCGTTTCACTGGCCCCAGTCGTTGAGGGCGTCGCCGGTGACGTAGTCGCCGCGAGTGGTGGCCGCTGCGCGGTTCTGAAGCCTGCCCTTGGAAGTGAGGGCACCCATCAGCGGGCCGTCGTACACCCGCATCCGGTGCAGACGGTTCAGCCAGTCCCGTACGGCCGCGACCGGGTCGTAGCGCGGGTCGCCCGGGTCGGCCGGGATGAAGGTGCTCTCGCCCTTCCCCGCCTTGTCGGTCTTGGAGTACGCGAACCCCAGGTCGACCCCGGAGTCCTCGACCTCGACGTCGTCGATGCCCAGATCGGCCAGCTCGATACGGCGGTTCAGAGCCCCGCGGCCCACCAGCAGCGCACGCCGGTCCCGTAGCCCGGGCGGTGTGCGCAGGTCACACGTGTCGACCATGGCGCGCAGCATCGGCTCGGTGATGGCAGGGGTGCAACCGCCGTCTGACCATGGCCGGCACGGAACCGTGCCGGCGATGGTCGGGTTTTCGTCCCAGGCCACGAGGTCGTCCAGGTACCGGGCGAGCGCGCGGGAGCCCGGTACGTACCGGCTCTGCCGTCGCGGCCTGAGACCAAAAACGAGCGACGCCAGAAGTAACTACTCGTACGTCGCGCTGACAGTTTTCCCTGTCGCTCAGGCTTTCTGGCAGGTAAACTTGTCGCATGGATGATGCAGTGGCGATCCCCACCCCCGACAAGAACGACGACAACTTCTGGCCTACCGTCATGACTCAGGTGGACCCCGCCTGGAGCGAGCCCGCCGAGGATGACGCGTTCACCATGGACGACAGGGTGCTCGACGCGGTCCGCGCGCTGGCCGAACGGATCTCGACGCGTGCGCTGGCCTATCGCACCGCTGGCAAGCCCTTCGACACCGCACTGATGGCCGCGCCCGATGTACAACTGGCGCTGCTACGGGCGCTGTACGAAGCCAAGCGGTCTGTCGACCGGCTGGCGGAGAGCGCTGCCACCGTCGCCGGCCGCAGCGGGGCCAGCTACACCCAGCTCGGCGCGGCCTGGGGAGGCATCAAGCGTCAGTCCGCCCGCCTCAAGTGGCCCCACGCGGTGGCCAGTAAGTCCGCCAGCCAGTCCATCCCGCTGCGCTACGCAGGCGGCGCCGCCGTCATCCATCATGACCCGGATGCCGACGCCTGGTGGTACGCCGCCACCGCCGCGAACCGTCGGGACGAGGAGTCAGAGGCCGTCTACAACACCTCCGCGGAGGCCATCGCGGGGGCGACCGAGTTCCTCTTGAGGCACGCCCAACCCGCCCGGGAAGAGTTGGCGTGATCTTGCCCGGAGTACGGCCGCAGTAGCGGAGGCAGGCAGCGGGTTACCGCCGTCGCCGGAGGCGCTGTGCCGGTACGGCGCCGAGTGGACCTCGGCCAAGATCCGCTGGGGCCTGGCGGTCGACGGCGGAGCGGGAGCGGCTGCTGGACAGCGAGGCCGGCTGGGGGAGTACCGATGCGGAGTGCACGCCCGCCCCGTAGCCGGGCCGCCTGCAGGGCAAGGGCCCGCCACTCGGTCCTTCGGGGGTGGCGGGCCCTCGTCGCGTCGTCCGGCTTCCTCCAGGGGACCGGACGGATGAATCCGTACCTCGCGTACACGTACGCGGTTTGTGCGGGCTTTCAACTCGCCTCAGTGTCCGCACGGACAGCTGCTGAATCGTTTATCCATATCGGCCGTCCGGTGGGCTCGGGTGCGATGTGCCGGGCCTTTCCGGTGCTTTCGCGGTCCGCTATGGCGGGGTGGTGGGGGCCGGGCAGGTGGTCCTGCTCGGGAGCGGGAATCACGAGCGCCCGCTCGCGGACTGCGGCCGCAAGGACGCACCCGTTGCCGGTCACTGGCTTGCAGGCGCCGGAGCCGGTCCGCGGCGGCCCGTCGCCGATGTCGAGCGGTTGCGACTTTCGCGCCTTCACCAGCATCGCCTGACCCGCATCTGCTTTCGGAGAATGGCCAAATGGGGCCGGACCTGCCTCCTGCCGACCTGGTGCCAGTCTGTGCTCCTCGGCCCATGCGTCGCCGGCGATCGCCGTGGCAACGCGACGCCAGAAGCGTCGAGGCGGTCAAGCCGCTGACGAACTGCATGACGGCGTCCGCGGTGCGTTGCCGTACTGCCAGGAGACCCTCGCGAACCACACGAAGGCCCGCGGTGGAACGGCCTTACTCGGCGGCGTCGACGCAGACTACCCACGTCCTCAGGAAGACCTCGCCCTGGCTCTCGTTGTAGCCGCCGGCGTGCCACGAGGTGGGCTCCTCCTCACCGAGCACCGAAACCGGTTGGTTAATGGTGGGCCGGAAGCCACCGGGCTGGGCATCGCCGGGTTCACTGGAGTCGAAGCCCCCGCCCGTGGCGATCTGTCCCTCGGGGCAGACCGCGCCGATAGAGCCGAACGCGCCCGGGGCGATCTCAGTCGAGGCGCTGATCTGCTGGGCACCTGTCACGCCCCCACCGCCATCGCCGCCCTTTCCGATCTGGATGAGGGGCAGCCCCAGGAGCGAGAAGAGAACTGGGCCGTCCTGAGCCTGGGCGCTGCCGGCGCTGAGGAGCACCGCTGCCGTGGCAGCGGCGCCGATCGTGGCAAACCGCCTGGTGAGCTTCACTCGACCGACCTTCCGTTCGTGGTGCGAAAGCCTGCGCGTCAAGCCTCAGAATGGCGACGTCGGCCGCCGCACGAAGGCCAGGCGCGCTGCGACGTGCACCTTTTCCCCCGTACGGCCTCGGCCACGCTCCTGCTCCGACGCCACCAGGCCCGATCTCGTCGATCGCCGGCTTGTACGGGTCAAGCGGTGTCGCCCGTGGCGGGAGCTCTCTCCGGGGCTCGGTCAAACCGAGTCCGTGACCTTCCTAGCCGTCGGCCACGGCACGTTGTACCAGCGCTCGATCTCCGAGTCTTCATGCCGTCGTGGTGGTCACACCGAACCGCTGGCGGACAGCTCAACCTTCAACGTCTGCGATGCGCCCGGGCCTCACCAAGAGGGCAATCCTCCCTTGGCAAGTCCCCAGTGACGTCAAAACTCGGGTTCTGCTCGACTTCTCTGTAGCTGTGCCGTGCGCGCTCGTGTCCGCGTCGAGGCAACGCGCTTACCTGCGGCGTTACCGCGTTCGCCAACCCGATGTATCGAGCCTCGGGTCGCCACCACAGAACTTGCGCCAGAACCCTTCGACCGACAGCGTTTGTTCGTCGGTTCCGGCGGCGTTGAGTGATCATCAGCACTCTGGATGTTCACGGGAAATGGTTCTGGCACACATTCCGTGAGGACGAACAGCGGTGTGCTGCCACGGTGACGTCGCGTCATCTGGGACGGTGGCGGTGTGATGACCTCATAGCAGTGCTGTTTCCGCACTCCAGGCCAGTTCTGGTGGAGCGGGTGTTCACGGAGTGCGGTGTGGTGCACACCGTGGCGAGACGACGGCCCTGCCTCGTGCCCGGACTGTTAGCTTCCGTCGAACCGTCTGCACAGCTGCTACCAGCTCGGCTGGCTGATACTCCGGTCGGTGACCAGCCTGCGCTCACGGGGCTGACGTTCAGATACGGGAGACGGACTCCTGCTTCGCGCAGTGTCCCGGCCTCGTTGCAGTTGCCCTCGCAGGTCGAGCCGGGGCCCGTCTTGCTGCTGCCCTACAGACGAGGCGAGCCGGACCGGCAGCAACTACAGCTGGTAGAAGCATGATGTACTCACTGTGACTAGGGTGGCTGACGGGGCTACTGGCTCCACACGCCATCGGCCGCCCCGTCGTCCCGCCCGGCCCGCACCATTCGCGACCACGCCAAGCGACAGGAAGAGGACCTCCCATGTTCAGAACGGTGTTCATCGGCGGTACGGCCGTGGCCCTGCTCGCCTCCGCCTTCGCCCCCTCGGGGGGAGCCCAGAACGCCCTCAAGCCGACCGAGCCGGTCACCATCAAGCTCGCCACCGTCAACGGCTCGGGCTGTCGGCCCGGCACCGCCACGGTGGCCGTCGCCCCGGACAACACGGCCTTCACCGTCACCTACAGCGAATACCTCGCCAAGGCCGGCAAGGGCACCCAGCTGACCGACCAACGGAAGAACTGCCAGCTGGCCCTGGACGTGCACATCCCGCAGGGCTACACCTACGGCATCGCCACGGCCGACTACCGCGGCTATGCGAACCTCGCCAAGGGCGCGTTCGGTACCCAGGTCGCCAACTACTACTTCCAAGGCATGTCCAAGACGGCACACCGCAAGCACCGCATCAACGGGCCCAAGGACGACAACTGGCAGGTGACCGACCGGGCACCGGTCGGCTCCGTGGTCCACAAGGCGTGCGGCGACCGGCGTAACTTCAACATCAACACCGAGCTGCGGGTGGACGCCGGCCAAGCCAATCCGGCGACCACCAGCTACATCGCGATGGACTCGACGGATACCAGCATCACGACCACATACCACTTCTCCTGGAAGAAGTGCCATAAGTAGGCCGATTCCGGGCCGGTTGAGGCGTGCGCACCCCTCAACCGGCCTTCCTCATGCCCACGATGCCGCGGACCCGCGCTTATGTTCCTCCCCCGCCGGCCCCACCCGTGTAGGTGACAGGACTCGTGGTCGGGGCTGGTTGAGAGACTGCTACTCACGGAATGCGTGTCAGAACCAACTCGGGTTCTGGCCCAACTTCTGTGGTGCCGCCTCCGTGCTCGGTACACCGGGCAGCGGACGGGAGAATCCGGCAGGTCAGCGGCTTGGCCCGACGCAGGCGCGAGCGCTCATGGCACAGCTCCACGGAAGTGGAGCCAGAACCCGGGACATGAGGGCAGTGTCTCCTTCCCGGTGACCCCCTCGCCGATCTGCTTCGGAAGTCGGTCCTCATTCGTTCAGCGGAAAACGGCCGTGCCGACTGAGGCGGACCCGTCCGGCGTACGTCACCCACGGCACACGGCGAACGACCAACCCTCAACGGGAGGGGACGTGCTCACACTGGTATGTGACGGGCGAAGAACGACCGTACGAGGTCGCGCACGGCGGGCACGGTGACGCGCGGGCCTGCCCCACCGACCATGGCGGCGCGTCCGGCATCGGTCATCAGGCCGGCCGTGTGGAGCTGGGGAGCTAGCGCCGCATAGTCCGTGAAGACCCAGTGCGCGGTGTCGTCGAGCTGCCGCCGGGTGACGGGGCCCGCGTGAGGGAGGAGGGCTGCCCAGGACCGGTCCAGCCTGGCGTCGCGGAAGCCGTCGGTGCCGGCCAGGAGCAGCGGCCGGTCCGTCCCCTGCCTGGCCACCGGCAACAGTTCGCCGTCCATCTGGTCGAGGTACCCCTCCAGGTTGACGGCGGCGGTGATCCGCCGGTCCTCGTGGAGCGCCTGCGCGGCCGCGGTGCCGCCCGCGGAGTGCCCGTAGACCCCGACCCGGTCCAGGCCGAGGGTGTCGAGGACGAAGCGGAGGTCGGCGACCCGTGTGTCGATCACGGTGCGGAAGGTCGCCGCGTCCATGTCCGGGCGCAGCACGGTCGTCCGGATCCGGTCGCGTCCCGGCCGCTCGTTGGGGAACTCCACCTCGCTCGCGTCTCCGGGGTGGTCGACGGTGACGACGGTCCAGCCGTACGAGGCGAGGTCGATCGCCAGGGAGCTGCCCATCGTGCGGGCGTCGCCGCCGCCGGGGCTGTAGAGCAGCACTGGGCGCCGGCCGGGCAACGGCGGGGCCCCGGCCCGGGCATGGGTGAGGGTCGCCGCCCAGTCGACCCCCGTCGCCGGCAGGTGCGGACGGACCAGGTGGGCGAGAAAAGCAAACTCTCGGGCGGCGCCGGGCGTGAACTGCGGAAAGCGCGGAAAGCCCCGGCCGGGCACGGCCGGCCGCAGGACGGTGACCATGAGCTCGCGTACGCCGATCTCTGGCTGCCACGGGTCGTTGCGGGAGCGGTCGACGAGGTGGAGGACCCGGGCGCCGACGGAGTACGGGCCGGTGGGTGCGGGCAGCCGGAGGAGGGGCGCGCCGGGACGCCCGGTAGCCGAGGCGGAGCCGGGGGCGGCCGTCGCGAGGAACAGGGCGGCGGCGCCGGCGAGGGCGCCCTTGGCGAAGGAACGGCGGCCGGGTGTGAAGGAAATGGTCATGGACGGCATCCTGGGGGCGGGCGCGGTGCTGGGGCGAAGCTTGCGGCCGGGCCCGAAAGGCTTGCTTGGAACAGGGAGACGTGCGTGATCCGGATCCATTTCACGGCGGACGATTTCGCCCGGGTACGGTTCGCGCCGCGGCCCTCGCCGGTACCCGAGCTGCACGCTGCCCTGATGATGCTGGGCGCCCCGCACGAGGAACTGCTGTTCGGGCGCTGGCGGAACAGACTGCTGCGGAGCCTGCCGAGCGCGGTCGGACCGCTCGCGGACCTGGTGCCGGACGGGCTGGCCCCCGCCTTTCTCGATGTCCTCGGCGACACGCTGGACGAGGGGGTCGCGCTGATCAGGGCCGCCCGCCCGGAGTCCGTGCGGGCCGGGATCGAACAGGTGTACGCGCGACGACCGGCCCCACCATGGATCCGTGCCCTGCACGGCGGGGACGCCGACGCCTGGCGGACACTCGGCCGAGCACAGCGGGCGGCCCACGAGACGGTAATCGCGCCGGTCTGGCCCCTGGTCCAGGACCTGCACAGGCGGGAGTTCACCCGCCATGCCCTAGCCGTCGCCGAACATGGCCTCGGCGCCACCCTGACCGACCTGGCACCGGGGTCACGGCTGCGCGACGGAGTCTGGGAATGGCCCAGGCCGGGCGCCGGGGGTGTGCGAGAGATACACCTCGGGGGACGGGGAATGATCCTGCGCCCGACATTCCACTGGCGTCGCGACCCGCTCGTTCAGCACCTGCCGGACCGCCCGACGGTGCTCACCTACCCGGCAGGCCGGGGGCTGCCGCTCGTCCCGGAGAGGGGCGGCCAAGCGGGCGAGCCCCTCGCGGGAGTCCTCGGGCGCACCCGGCTCGCGCTCCTGCGCTCCTTGGACGAAGCACGTACGACCACAGGACTGGCCCGCCGCATCGGCGTCAGCAACGCCACGGCCTCAGCCCACGCATCGGCCCTACGCGCCGCTGGTCTCCTCACAACCACGCGCACAGGCCGTTCGGTGCACCACGCGCGAACGCCCTTGGCGGAGCTGCTGCTGACCGGCGGCACCGCCGACGGCTGACCCGGGCAGGGTGACGCGCTTGCCGCACGCCCCGGTGTGCACCATTCCTGTCCGTCCGTCGCAGCAACGGCCGCCCAGCCGATCGGCAGGGCGTCAAGTGCAGCCCCTCCGCCGCACCTCGAGCCCCCTGAGTGCCGATCTCGACGCCAGGAGCATCCCGAGGATGTCCTGGCAAGAACCGCAGGGACTCCAAAACTGGTGAACATCACCTGAGCGCGCATCTGGGTGCCTCCCAGACCCGTGATCAACTGACTCCCCGACCCGGGCTCTGGCACAACTTCTGTGGACCCATGGCAGTGGCCTCCGGCTTCCCGGATAAAGATTCGTCCGCAGCGAACGGTGTCTCTACCCTGAGTCGCAGCGGGGGTGCGCGCATTCCCGCAGGTTGCAGTGCCGTGGCAGAGCGGCCCATTGCGATCGCCGTGGGCGAGGTCCCTCCCGCGGCGACTGACGGAGACGGAGCGGACCTGCTTCCATCTGTCCGCGGGTTCAAATCCCGTCGGCACTGCAACCGACCTGGATTTGGTCCAGCGCGCGGACTTGCCGCACCGCGCCGGGTCCACAGAAGTTGTGCCAGAGCCGCGACCCGTGAATAGAGCCACGGCTGGCGGAAATGCTGCTCCGTGCCGAGCCGCAGCTACGCGAGGGGTGTAGCTACATGCGGTGCAGCCAGCCGTCGGCGAAGTCGGAGCGATCCTGTGCGCGCCGCGCCTTCGCCCGGGGCCAGAGCGGCCACCGGGGAGCGCTTCGGCACCGACTGGGAGACGGTGCCCTGGCGGTCGGGGCGACCGACGACGAGCGGCCCGACGGCTGGTACTCGTATCCCTTGGTCGGTGAGCATCGACAGGTCGAGGCTCGGCTTGCCCGCGCTGTCGGCGGCGACGAGCTCATGGTGGCCGTGAAGGGAACTTTGACGCCCGAACTGGAAGTCCGGGCGGACACCCTGCTGGCCGCATTCGCAGCTGGATGACCAAGGTCAATGTGACCCGTCAGCCGCATGAAACGGTTCACGACAGTGCCGTCCGCCGAGAGGAACCCGCTCATGAGCACAACGTCGCCGCGTTCCGGCAGCCCGCGACGGCGCAGGAACTCGCGGGCTCCTGCGCCGTCAAGGGTTACCTGTGGTCCACCGGTTGCTCTGCCCGTTCACCGCTTTGCGGCAGGCGGTTCAGAGCAAGCCCCAGAAGCATCACCGCATACGCACACAGCACAGCGATCCCGGCCCACCACGGAAGCGGGAAGTATCCGGCGGATGGCGTGTAGTGGGCGATGACCTGCGGATATTCGATGAGGGTCTGCTGGGCGGCGAAGCCGGCGGCCGGAGTGAGCCGCAGCAGCCACTGTGACGGGCCGTCGGCCAGCAGCGGGAAGGAAGTCACAACGTACGGGACCGCGATCGCCAGGACGGCGACGAGGGTCGCGAGCCAGGCGCGCCGAAGCAGGGCGCCGAGCGCGAGCGCGAGTACGGCGGCGAGGGCGAGCACGGCGGCCGTACCGACGACGACCCGCACTCCGGTGAGCGCGGACACTGCGATGACGGAGATCCCGTTCCCCTTCAGGATCGCCACGCCGACCGGTATCACGATGCCCACGGCGAGGAGACCGGTCACGAACGTGACGGTTCCGACGACGACCGCTTTCGCCGTGAGCACCCGGCGGGTGACTGGCGCGCCGCCCGTGGGTTCGCGGCGGAACTCGCAGGTGACGAACCGCACGGCGACCACGAGCACGATGAGCAGTCCGAGGGGCAGGCCGCCGAGGGTACGCTCCACCGGGCGGCCGCCACCCTCGGTACCTCCCGGCCCGATGTCGCCGATGCCGGTGACAGTGATCGTGCCGTTCTCCTCCACCGCCCCGGATGCCTTGTGGTACTTCTCCCAGTCGCTCCGGTTCATCTCGCCGACGGCGTCTTTGCTCCAGCCGTCAGCGGCGGGTGCGCCCTTGAGGTCGACGTTGTCGAAGGCACCGCTGGCCTGCGTGAAGCGCACTTGTTCCGTGGCGCCGCCGAGGCCGACAGGCCGCAGCGTAAGGTCTCCGGGAGAGGTGGCGAACAGGCCGACCTGCACTGTTTTGGGCAGCCCGGGCAGCTGCGCCGTGCCGACCTTCGCCCACCGCTGGCCGTCGGCGGACTCGTAGCCGGTGATGGTGTCGCCCGACCGCGTCAGCCGCAGCCAGCGCGGCGACTTGGCCGAGACCCCGCCGTCGCTGCCTGCGATGTCATGACGGTAGTCGTACTGCATCCGCACGCCGTGGCTGCCGGTGAGCATCAACGCCGCGTACGAGGACCCCTGGCGGACACCGTCCTTGATGATGATCCCGGCCTTCGCCCACGGCACCAGGCCCGGGACGATCTGGTCATGGTTCGGCGGCGGGTAGGTGATCGTGCCCGTCATGGACGTCATCCGGACCGTGATGCTGCCGTTCTCGCCCAGATCCCGATGCAGGAAGTAGAACTGATCGCTGACGAGGGAGCCGTCCGGCCCGGTCGGTTCGGCCGGGCAAGGGCCGTCGCAGGACGCGTGGTTGCCGAACGCGTAGAACAGGCCGAGGGTGACGATGGCCAGAGCCGCGGCCGCCATCGCGATCAGCCGGCCCGGACGTCGGAATCTGCTCCACTCCCGCCGGAGTGGTTCGTTGGTCGTAAGCATGGACTCGGTTCTACGGAACCGGCCATAACGTGGTCCGAACGGCCCTTGTCATGTCGCTGTTAGGTGCGGCGGGGCATCCTGAGTCCGACCGGAACTGAGCGGGAAGAGGACCATGGGCAAGCTGCGGAGCGGGACCGTCGGACGGCGATTCACGATCTTGTACGCTACGGGGTTCCTCGGGTCCGGAATCGTACTGCTCGCCCTGACCTACCTGATGTCCGGTGGCCGGATCACCAGCGTCGCCGCCGAACAGCCCCCGAGCGGCCGGGTCGACCTCGCCGCCGCCGAGCAGCAGATCCGGGATCTGGAGAGGCAACTCTCGGACGTGCATGCGCAGCAGAACCGCCAGCTCCTGGTCGGCTCTCTTATCGCGCTGGTGGTGATGGTGGGCGTCTCGCTCCTGCTCGGCCGGGTCCTGGCCGGCCGGGTCCTGCGCCCGCTGCGGCTGATCACCGCGGCGACACGGCGGATCTCCGCGGAGAACCTGCATCAGCGGCTCGCCGTGGCCGGACCCGTCGACGAGGTCAAGGAGCTCGCCGACACGGTCGACGGTCTTCTGGAACGCCTCGAAGCCTCATTCGTCGCGCAGCGCCGGTTCGTCGGCAACGCCTCGCACGAACTGCGTACGCCGCTGGCGACGATGCGGGCATCGCTGGACGTTGCCGTGGCCAAACCGGAGCCCGCGGCGCAGACCGTCGCGCTCGCCGGCCGGTTGCGGACCGAGCTCGACCGGGTGGATCACCTGCTGGACGGCTTCCTCGTCCTTGCACGGGCACAGCACGGCACCCTCGCCGACCGGACCCCCGTGTCGCTCGGCAAGCTGGCGCGGGAGGCGCTGACCGCCCGGGCCGCCGACATTGCCGCGAAGACGCTGACCGTCGACGACGAGGTGCCGGTGAACGCCTGGACGCGGGGTAGTCCGGCGCTGCTGTCCCGGATGGTGGAGAACATGGTCGACAACGCGATCGTGCACAACCCGGAAAGCGGCTGGATCCGGATCTCCACCGCGCACGACGACACCGAGGCACGCCTCGTGGTCGAGACCGGCGGGCGCGTCCTCGACCAGGGCCAGGTGGACCGGCTGACGGAGCCGTTCGAGCGGCTCGGCGCCGACCGGACGGGATCGGAAGGGAGTTCCGGCCTGGGGCTGTCGATCGTCGCAGCGATCGTCGCAGCGCACGGAGGCCACCTCTCCCTCCTGGCCCGGCCGGAGGGCGGCCTGTGCGTTGCGGCGGCGCTGCCGTCGGCAGCCGGTTCGGAAGGGTGACACGGTGAGGGTTCTGGTCGTGGAGGACGCGCGGTCGCTCGCCGAGGTCGTCGCCGAGGGACTGCGGGATCAGGGGATGGCCGTCGACGTCGCGCATGACGGTCTGGCCGCCGCCGCCAAGCTCGACCGGAACGCGTACGACGTGGTGGTCCTCGACCGCGACCTGCCCGGCATCCACGGCGACACGCTCTGCCAGATGATCACCGAGCGGGACGACCGCGCAATGGTGCTGATGCTGACTGCGGCCGGGGCGCCCGGCGACCGGGTCAGCGGTCTCACCCTCGGAGCCGACGACTACCTTGCCAAGCCCTTCCACTTCCCGGAGCTGATCCTGCGCATTCGGTCCTTGGCCCGCCGCAGGCCGACCGCCCAGGCCCGCACGCTGCGTGCCGCCGGTCTCGAACTCGACCCGGTACGCCGCACCGCCCTCCGCGACGGCCGTCCGCAGGAGCTTTCCGCCAAGGAGTTCGCCGTCCTGGAGGCGCTGCTGCGTGCCAGTCCAGGTTTCCTGAGCGCCGAGGATCTCCTGGAACAAGTGTGGGACGAGAACGCCGACCCGTTCACCAACACGGTGACCGTCACCATCGGCCGGTTGCGCCGCAAGCTGGGCAGCCCGCCGGTCATCACGACGACGCCCGGCGTGGGGTATCGCATCACCGACGCTCCGACCGTCTGATGGACCCTGATCTCTTCCGCGAGCCGCTGGGTGAGCCGATGTCGCCGGAGGCGATCGGGGAGCTGCTGGAACGGCTCAGCGTCCGGGCCGGCCTGGATCGGAGGTTGGGCGCGCACATGGCGCGCCGGGCGTTCGCGTCGAACGTTGCCGACGCCGGCGGTGCTCCGGATGAGGTGCAGGTGGTGCTCGGGCAGAAGAGCATCGACTCGCAGGCCCCGTACGTGTTCCCGGACCCCAGGCGGGTACGGGCGGCGGTCGAGCGGGTGCCGTCACCGCGCGGCATGGGTCCTGATCGTCCCCCGAGCTGGTGGCGGAGATCAGCGCCGACACCGCCACCGACCGCGGGGTGTGGAGACACCCACTGGGCTTCGTACGACTGCGCCTGGACGTCCCTGTAGCCGACGTGCCGGGGTTCGGCGAGGGCGTACAGCCCTCCAGCGGCTGACCGGTCGCGGCCGCGATGGCGCGCGCCGGTTGCATGCGGCCGTGACCGGGCAGCTGCTGAATCGCTTATTCCGTCTGACGTCGACCAATCGTCGCGTCAGATGCACAACCGCTCCCCCTTGCGGTGCCGCGACCGGCCCGGGGCGCCCCCCGTCCCGGGGCTTTGCCATGGTCCGACGGGCCGGTGCGGGCTGCTATTGCCGGGGTTGGGTTACCACGGTTTCGGCAACCTCCACCGCTACCAGCCGACGGCGGAGGCGTGGCACCCGTGGATGCTGCGCATCCTCGTCCGGCCGAGGCGGTACGGCTGCGCGGCTGGCCCGCCCACCTGGACACCACGATCCCCGTGGAGCTCGAAAGCAACGCCGATGGTGCCTGGATCCCGTGCACCCTGGAGGTGAAGAACGGCCAAGCCCAAGTCAACGCATTCGGCGGGCATCAGCTCTCCGCCCGGCTGAGCCGCGGCCAGCTGGCCGTCTGGGACGCCGGCAGCTACCTGACGGCAGCCTCGACGCGACACGCCGGCGTCACCGCCACTTCCGACGAAGCCCTCACCCACCTGATCCGCACTACGACGGGCCTGGAGCCCTGGCTCCTGGACGCCATCTGACAGCCGCCGGCGCCGGTCTGGTCATCCGTGGCCGGCGTGGACGCTTCCAGGGGTTCTGGGAGACCGAGAGCCGCCGGACAGCCCTCAGCTGCGGACTAGGCTGCCCAAGTCCCTGTGGCCGACTCCCGGTGCGGTCAGCACCAGCCAGCCGTGGCCGCGTATCTCGGTGTCGGCGCCGATCTGGGTGGGATCCACCGACAGATGGTTGCAAGCAGTGTTGGCGTCCGCCGTGCCCTCGTTGGGCTCGGCCTCGTCATACTCCGGATCGAAGTCCTCGTCGTCGACGCGCAGGTCCTCCCACGGCAGTGGCTCACCGACCCACTCGGGATCGTCCTCGCGCGTATACCGGCGCCGGATGCGTCCATGCTCGGCGACCACCCAGACGTTCGATCCACCCGCTTCGTCCTCGAAGAACATCTGCGCTTCGCCGCACTGGGCGCTCAGCCGTTCCACCGTGCTCATCCACTCGTCCCAGTCGACGCCGACCGCGACATCCAGGTTCCCGATGATTAGCCGCCAGCCGTCGAGTTCCGGCGTGACGAACACCGGAAACGCTCCTGGCCTGTGCGGCAGCCGCACGACTTCTGCCCCTTCGTCGAGCGTGACAGGGAACCGGTCGTGCAGGTCCAGGGCCGTGAACAGGCCCTCGTAGCGCTCGCCTGGCACCGCGAACCACCAACTGTCCGCGAGAAGCGGGGAGGGCTTCTCGTAACAGGACTTGAGAAGAGCCCGGCGTGCAAGCAGCATCCTGTCGCGCTCGTCCAGACGGTCGGTGAATCCGGCTTCCAACAAGGCACCAAGCCTGTTCTCGATCATGAGTCAGCAGCATAGGCCGGGCCGCTGACAACGACTCGACGCCCGACTTGCCCGTGGCTTTCCGCCTTTTGCAGAGACCTTGATGCCGTCACCTCTCAGGTTCCGGCACAAGGTAGGTGTGCTGATCACCGAGCGTCACGGGATAGAGGGGATCCTTGTTTGAGCGGCGCAGGGCGGGGTGACACGGGCTTGCTCGCCGTGCGCTCATCTCAAGAGATCCGCCCTCGCGTCGAGCGCCGACAGCCGGCGTTTGTGGGGTCGTTGGCCGCCGCCTCCTGGTTGTCAGGGTTCCTTGACAGCCCGGCTCTGTCAGGGCAGCCTGACAGGTATGGGAGCTGAGGACACCCCGGCCTCGCTGGCCGGAATGGTCACCGACAAGGATCCCGCTGTCGGTTTGCAGGCCGTCGTCGCGTTGCGCCGTCTGCTGGAGGAGCTGGAGCGGTTGCACGTCGACAATGCCCGCCGGCACGGCTGGTCGTGGCAGAGCATCGCCACGCACCTGAACGTCAGTAGGCAGTCGGTGCACGAAAAGCACGCGGGCAGGCGCAAAGCCATGGGCATGGAGGAGTAGCAGTGTTCGAGTTCTTCACCGATCGCGGGAAGCAGGCCGTTGCGGCCTCCCAGGACGAGGCGATCGCCCTGGGACACGACTTCATCGGCACCGAGCATCTCCTGCTCGGCCTGCTTGCCGCGGAGGGCGGGACGGCCGCCGGCGTGCTGCGCGGGCAGAACATCGGCCTGGCGCGGGCCCGGCAGGAGACCGTGCGCGTCCTGGAGGCGGCCGGGATCGTCGCCGTGGGCGGGCAGCCCGCACGCGATGCCCTGTCGTCGATCGGCATCGACGTCGCGGAGATCCAACGCCAGGCCGATACCTCCTTCGGACCCGGCGCCTTCCAGTTCCCCAGGCCCGCCTACACCCCCGAGGCCCGCAAGGCACTGGAGAACACCCTGGGCGAGGCCCAGGCACTGGGCCGCGACAGGTTCGGCACCGAACACATCCTGCTCGGCCTGCTGACCGTGCCTGAAGGCCACGCCCTGAAGGTCCTGGCCGCCCTCCAGGTCGACCCCGCAGCCCTGCGCGAGACGGTCCTCACCCAGGCCGCGCCGGAGGGGCCGTGAACGCAGGCCGGATCACCGCGGTGAGCCGCAACGCCTCGTACTCGTTCAGCAAGCCCAACCATCCGTTCATCACCCTGCTCGCCGGCCTCGGTGTGGAGGGGGACGTCCACGCGGGCGCGACGATCCGCCACCAGTTCCGCATGACTTACGAGCCGGACCTGCCCAACCTGCGCCAGGTCCACCTGATGCACGAAGAACTCTTCGAGGAACTCGCGCTCAAGGGGTTCGACGTGTCAGCGGGCGGGCTGGGCGAGAACATCACCACCCGAGGGGTGGACCTTCTCGGCCTGCCCACCGGGTCTCTGCTGCGGCTCGGAGCCGAAGCGGTGGTCGAGGTGACCGGACTGCGCAACCCGTGTTCGAAGATCAACGACTTCCGGACAGGTCTCCTGGGAGAGATGTTCGCCCTGGACCCGCTCTCCGACGAGTTCACCTTCAAATGCGGCGTCATGGCCG
Organism: Streptomyces sp. LARHCF249; assembly: GCF_052871255.1. Taxonomy (NCBI): domain Bacteria; kingdom Bacillati; phylum Actinomycetota; class Actinomycetes; order Kitasatosporales; family Streptomycetaceae; genus Streptomyces; species Streptomyces sp. LARHCF249. The sequence goes on along the minus strand of NZ_JBIXJQ010000001.1, from coordinate 146,011 downwards.
TGGTCCGCCAGACCGGGACCATCCGTCCCGATGACTCCGTAGTGGTGGAACTCCCAGCTCATCCGCACCGCGCGCTGGAGCGCGTCTAGGAAGCAGCTGGGTCGTTGCATACCTGGACGACACCCTGGGCCAGCGCCCGCTTGGATCGGTGCGTTCCGCCCGCCGGTATCTCTTCCGGAGTGTGGACGATGACCTCTTCGACCTGGGCGTCGGTGATGGGCCGCAGCACCCCGGGCCTGGCGTGCGGGCTGCTCGCGCGATGGCCCCTGCTGGACCACTGCGGCCTGCTCGGTCACCATCGTGCGCGGTGACTCCGCCCCCGTAACTGGCGCAGCAGCGGTCGCCCGCCGGTTGTCGTCGACTTCTCAGCTGCCCGAGGAAACCGGCGTCACCCGACACTGAGCTCCGGGTTGCTCAAGCGTCTTGAAGTCCCCGCTCATCCCGCGAACGAAGGCGCATCTCGTCGATTGCCGGCTTCGGTCATGACAGAAAGGGCGGAGCACTACGCCACTTCGGACAGACGGTCGAGGCGATCGCGATGCGCCGGAGTCATTTCGAGACGCTCCGCAACGAGATTCTCCTCCAGGTGATCGATCCTGGCAGTGCCAGGGATGGGGAGGATGACGGGTGAGTGGCCGAGGAGCCAGGCGAGCGCCACCTGAGTGGGGGTGGCGTCGAGCTCGCTCGCCACGGCAGCGACCTCGGCCTGCGCCCCTGACTGCCCCCAGGCGACGGGGCGCCACGGCAGAAACGCGATACCTTCCGCTTCGCATGCCCTGAGCACCGGCTCGTGCTCACGGTCGAGCAGGCTATATCGGTTCTGCACGCTCACGACCTCGACGATCTGCCGCGCCTGGTTGAGCTCGTCGGCAGTGACCTCGGACAGCCCGATTCGGCCGATCTTGCCCTCAGCCTGCAGGTCCCGCAGCGTCCCGGCCTGGTCGACCAGCGGCGTTTCGGGGTCAATGCGGTGCAGTTGAAGAAGCTCGATCCGCTCGACACGCAGTCGGCGGAGCGCATGCTCGACCTGCTCCCGCAGCACGGCCGGACGCCCGTCGAGCTTCCACTCGCCTGAGGAGCCCGATCGCGCCACGCCGACCTTGGTGGTGATCAGCAGTCCATCCGGATAAGGGTGCAGGGCCTCAGCCAAAAGTGCCTCATTGGCTCCCGCGCCATACATATACGCGGTGTCGATCAGCGTGACACCCAGCTCGACGGCCCGCCGGGCGACCGCGAGAGAGGCCTCGCGGGCCGGACCGGGTTCCGTCGGCAAGTGCATCGCCCCGAACCCCAGCCGCCGTACTTTCAGATCCCCGCCGATACGAAACGCAGTCGATGTCACGTACTGTCTTCCCCCTCGCTCAATCAGCAACGCTAACAGCCCAGTTGGCCATGAAAAGGCGTCCACGGGCAAGGGGCCCACCGATCGGAACAACAGGTACCTGAGCGAACTGGCACCCCGGCGGCGGAAGCCGCTGACGAGCCCGGCCCGGCAGCGTACGGAACTTCCCGTCTCGCCGTGACACTCCCGCTGCGCCGCCTGGCGCGTCTGCGGTGCCGTGAGGGGTGGTGTTCGCAATGGAGAGCCTCGCGTTGCCGTCGTTGTGCAGGACCCCTATCCGGTCACCGGCCAGCGCGAGCTGGCGCACGCCCTCGGCCTGGCGGTCCCACACACCGTTGGCAACAACGTGGACAGGTTGCTCGGAATCGGCGGAAGCCTCTGACAGCTCCTTGCCCTGCTTGCCGTTCGTATCTGCCAGACCCTGCTCCGCCAGCTTTCGCATCGCCCGGCACACACGTACGAGCGGCCATCCGCCTGGACTCGAACGTGTATGCGGTTCGAGCCGGTGTCCGCAGGCGCTCCCCCGGGTGCCGGGCGTAGCGTAGGAGGGGCAAAAGCCACCGGCCGGCTGTTCGTTGCGTTTCATCCTCTGTGCAAGGAGGGTCCGCGCATGTCCAGACCTCCGCAACCGCCGTCTTCCCCCGAGCCCGATCCGCAGTGGGGGCCGTACGGGCGGCCGGGGCAGCCCGGTCCGTACGGTGGGCCGCAGGGGTGGAACGCGCCGCCACAGGGGCCGTTGCCGTCACAGAAGACCAACGTGCTGGCCATCGTGGCGTTCGTCCTGTCGCTCACCTGCATCCCGCTCGTCGCGCTGGTCCTCGGCTTCATCGCCCTCAAACAGATCCGCGAGCGCGGCGAGCAGGGCAGGGGCTTGGCCATCGCGGCCATCGCCATCAACTGTGCGGCCATGCTGCTCGCGCTGGCCGTCGGGGTCACCGGTGTGCTCGTGGACGGCCCGGAGCGCGACAGCAGTGGCAAGGTGACCGAATCGGGCACCAGCGAAGTGGCGGACATCCGCGTCGGGGACTGCTTCAACACGGATGACAGCCTGAAGGATCTGAAGGATTCCGACAAGGAAGAGGCAGAGGCCGCCTTCTCGGTGACCATCGTGCCCTGCGAGCAGGCCCATGAGGGGGAGGCGTACGCCGTCTTCGACCTCGAAGAGGGGCCGTACCCGGGCAAGGAGAAGATCATCTCGATCGCCGACGAGAGGTGCGGAGGCGCGGCGCTCAACGACTACGTGGGCGGCGCCGCGAAGATTCCGTCGAACCTGGAGACCTACTACTACTACCCGCGGTCCGGCAACTGGGACGCCGACGACCGCCGTGTCACCTGCTTCCTGGGCCACCCCGGCGGCACGAGCACCGGCTCGGTCCGCGCCACCGGCTCCTGAGCCGCCTCAGCCGAGGATCCGGCGCACGGGCTGACCGGTCACGCGCGTGATGGTCTCGAAATGTCGGGCCGGGCGGGCCCCGCGGCGGGTGCAGCGAAAGCCGTCAGCGACCTCGACCAGCGGCATGCGTCCACCGCAAGCCCGGCCCCGGCACGAGAAGCCGGAGAACGTACGCCGCTACTTCAAGCCGCCCCCGGATGCGATCGCCGACCTCACCAGCCTGCTCGCCCCGAACATCACCGAACCCAAGACCATGCGCGGCCTCATGTCGGACGAGCGCCTCTACACCGCCCGCCTGGGCCTGGCCGACCCACCTCCCACCCGTCGGCGGCCCCCCACGGCCGCACCCGACCCGGAACAGTCGTCCCCGGCCGGCCCCCGCGACCCTGACGCCCCCACCTGCCGCGGGACACGGGAGAGTGGGACATCCCCCGCGTCCCGCTGCGCTACACCCGCGCGGTCATCGCCTCCACGATGCTCGCAGCCCAGCTGCGCACCGCCCGCCGCACGGGCCAGGCGATGTGCGACGTCACCGCACACCAGCAGGCCGCAATGCCCGAGCAGCTCCTCGTGCCGTTCCCGGACACCGACCCCGATGCGGAGCCGGACCGCCTGGACGACAAGCCGGTGCTCGACCTGACGGCCGTGCGGGCCGAAGCGGAATGCTGCGGGCGATGCCCAGTACGGCCGTCGTGGGGGAGTCGCGCGTCCAATCCCGCAGGGCGGACAGCAGGATGCAGCCGACCTGGTCCAGGGCGAAGGAGTCCGTGTGCGGCTCCCCGTCGCCCAGGACCCCGTGACGGGGAAGCCGATGTTCTCGGCGAGCCGCAGCACCCGTACTCGCCCCTCCCGCGAGGGGCCGGCCCCGCCCCCGGCCGGACCACAGGCTCCCGCAGCAGTCGACGCACGCAACGCGATGACCGAGCTGCTGTACGACCTCTACTGATCCGCCGTGTCTTCGGCAGCGACAACATCCCTTGGCGGCGGCTGAAGCTGGTGAAGTGGCGGGTCTTGACCGGGGCCTGCGGTTCCTCGGTGGTTAGGTCGAGGGAAGGGCAGGCCGCCCCCGCCCCACCGCGCCGGGTGCCGACCGAGCCCCCGCGGCCCGGTTTGCGGGGCGTTGGCACGCGCGTGACGATGAGCGGAGGCGGCCTCTGATCTGCCGAAGAGGCTCCGCCGGCCATGGCGGTCGGCCCGCCCCGCCAGGTGTGGCCCGTTGCGAGGGTTGACCAATGGAAACGTTGCGCAAGCCCCGCCGCGCTCGCTCGCGGTGTCTCCTGGTGCTCGCCGCTTCGACGGCGCTGATGGGCGGAGGTCTGCTGCCCTCCACCCCGGCGTTCCCCGCGGCGGCGACATCGCACAGCGCCACCGCCGCAGGACGCGATCCCCTCGAGACCGTCGTACCCGCCCGGGACTGGATGGAGACCAAGGACCTCCCCAGCGGGATCACGGCCGACCTGCCGGGCAGGGCGACGCTCGAGGAGGACGAACTGCCCGTGGACGGCGAGACCGTCACCATGCGCGCGTACGAACTGGACACCCCGGAAGGGATCGTTGCCTTCATCGTCCATGACGTACCGGGCGGCCGGCGGCCCCTCGACGACTACCTGAAGGCCTTCCTCGCGGTGCTCGAGGACGACTTCGGCGGCAGCGCCCTCACCATCACGGACGTCAAGAAGAGCACGCTCGACGGACGTCCCGTCCTCGACGCGCGTCTCGTCCCGAAGGACGGGGGCGACCACGCCGTCGCCCTCACCCGTTACATCGGTGACGGCGACCACCTCGTTCAGGTCCTCACCCTCGGCGCCGGGTCGAAGGAGAAGGCGGTGGCCCAGACCCAGGAGCGGGTCCGCTCCAGCATCCGCTTCCCCGATGCCGAGTCCCCTGCAGCAGACTGACGCGGACACGGCGCGCGGACGATGGCGCGCCTGAACCCGCTTTCGCTCGCAGGTGGCGCCGCCTGTCGCAGCGCGGCGCCGTCGGGACGGTCGGGGACTCCCGCTCGGCGTCGGGGGTGGCGGGGACTTTCGCTTCCGGACGGCCGAGATCGCACTGCCCGACGACGCGGTCCTGGCCCTGTCTGTACGCGGACGGCCTGGTCGAGGCGCGCAGCTGGGACGTTGGAGTCGAGGGCGGACCACATCCTGACCCCCTGCCATCGCAGCCGCCGGCCGAAGACACGGTGTTCGTCCTGGCCCGTGTCCGTCGCGCCGAGCCGTCCGGCTGAGTGGCGAGGGGTCCGGCTACCAGAGCGAGGACCCGCAGAACTGCGTGATCGCGGGACTCGTGACGCCGTGAGAGGCACGGCAGAGTTCGGCCATGTCCAGCTTCCCCAGGCACTGGGCTGGGCTGTGACCGCCGAGGAATCGAGGGCACCGGCGGCCGTACCTTCTTCGCCTTCGGCTTGGTCTTCGGAGCGCGAACCGTCGAACGCGGTTGCTTGGGCTTCGCCGACGACGTCCTCTTCCATTCGACTCGGACCCGGGTGTGCGGGCGGTCGTCCTGCTGCACCAGCCGTGTCACCTGCTGGGGTCGTGCCGATACCGGCTTCTCCTCGGCGGGGCCGCCGCGACAGCTGCAGGGGCTGCGACGGTTGCGGGCGCCGGCCCCGCAGGCAGTGCCGACAGCGGCGAGGCGCGCTCCTGCCCAGGCTGGTCCGAGGCCGAGGCCGATGTCGGAAGGCCAGCTCCGGAGTGGCCGGCGTGCAGCCGGAGGCGGGTTTCCGCCGCCCATCAGCGTCAGTTGATCGTGATGTCGACGTAGACGGGACCTTGCCGTTGGGGCTGACTTGGAACTTGGTGGTCTCACCGGATGCCCTGTTGGCGAGGAGGTCGATGAGGTGACCGGGCCTCTCGATCTTCGTGCCGGATTTTCGGGCGCCCGCGCTGTCGATGTACTCCAGGACGTCACAATTCTTCCAGTAAGAGGTCGGTCCGCCGCGGGTCTACGCCTTGGGCGAGGCCGCGGCGGCCTCCGGGTTTCGCCAAGGAGCCTCAGGTCGTGATCTGCACCCAGTCGCCGGTCCGCTCCTTCGGGACCCAAATGCTGCCGGAATACATCGCGGCAGCGGTGCACTTGTAGTTGTAGTAGGCGGTGTAGGAGACGCTGCCGACCCACCAATAACCGGTGAGGTTCGTCCACTCGTTGCCGCCGGTGTAGAAGCACTGTGAAACGGACTGGCCCCTCTCGTTTGTCCCGGTGATCCGGATCGAGTAGGGGAGGACGCCGCCCGGTGTGTTGCGGTAGACGATCTGCTGGCCGTTGGTTCCGGCGGCTGCGGTGCTGGCTGTACCGACGACGGAAGCTGTGGCCAGACCGGCGGCCGCCACGCCCATGAGCATCTTCTTCATTGTGCCTATCACGAGTCCCCCAAATGACTAGTATTGACGATTTTGCGTGTTGATCGGATAGCCTGGAAGGCTGCTTGATGATCTGTTTGGAGAGGGCTTGTCCGTCCGCAGGTCGGGCGGTGGGTCGGCATTTTCAGCATGGTTTTCCGTTGCGGTGGTCAGTGCTTCGACACTCCGAGGACGCGTCCCGCGTGCGCACTGGCACCGTCAGGATCCAGCCGTACAGGCCGCTCGACCAGGGATCTGACGTCGTCGAATCTAGGCCGGGATCGATCGTCACGCTGAACGCTCGGTGCAGGAATCGTTGACGCTCAGCGCGCGGAACTCGGTGGGGCTGATTCCGTACGCCTCGCGGAAGAATTCGCCGTCCTCGTCGCCGATCTCCTCCCCACCACCTAACGAGCTCGTGCACGGTTAGCGGTGAGACGTCGAAGGCGTCGGTGCCGCTTCAGTGCTCACGTCTGCCGAGCCGGGATCCGGTCTGCGGTCTGCTGCTGGGCGAGCAGACCGCGACGGCTTGGAGGGTGTCGTCCATGTGCTCGCGGCGTCCGAGGTGCGGTGACGAAGGCTGGCACGATCGCCTGGACCAGAAGGATGTCCAAGTTCCCTAACGGGCAGCCTCTTCACCAGCCGAGAGGAGCCCGCTCATGAGCACCCCCACTCCCCGCACCTCGGTTGTCACGACCTGGGCTCCTTCCCAGTCCGAACCGTGTGCGCGCTGCCACCTTCTCTGCACCAGAATCCGGACGCGGGGGCAGCGGCCTGCGTGTCACACTCTGCGGCATGGCACATGATCACACCGGTGGAACGTTGAGTGTCGGCCAGGCCGACGCGGAGCTGAACGAGCGCTTGTCCCGAGGCCTGGACGAGGTCAATTTCCCGGCAACAGGAACCACTGCAGCCGATCAAAATTCACTGTCCGTGAAGTATGTCGATGACGCCGGCGAGCTTATCGGGGGCCTTGCCGCTTGGACGTGGGGCGGGCTGCTCGGTATCGAGATGCTCTGGATCCGTGAGAAGAGCCGCATGGACGGGTGGGGATCGAAGATCCTGATGGCCGCCGAGGAAGAGGCGCGGCGGCGCGGCTGCGACCGCGCCTGCGTATCGTCCTTCACGTTTCAGGCTCCGGGGTTTTACCAGCGTCACGGATATGTCGAGACCGGGCGGACCTTGGGAATCCCAGGCGGAGCTGAGGATGTCCACATGTTCAAGAAGCTGGCATAAGAAGAGTCGTAGCCCCGGTCGGCGAACAACTGCCGCAGCCGGTGATGGGAGCGACCGGTCACTCCGCGGATCCGCAGCCACTCCCACTGGATCCCGGTGTGCAGCACGAAGCAGGATGCCCTGCAGGCAACCACGGTCGTCCAGTGGCAGCCGGCCGGGATGGCGCGGACGCCGCTGCCTGACCGGCAGCAACGGCTCGATCCGCCCCGACAGGTCATCCGGCACCATCCACGGAGGACCGTTCCCCCTGCCCCAGGAATCGTTCAACGCGCCAGCCAGGAAGGGGATATGGCTACGACCAGGCTTTGTACCAGGTGCTCTGACTCCCGCAGCTGACGGCCTGGAAAATAGGGTGCGGTCGGCTGAACTGGGTTGATGGATAAGCGATGTGACAGAGAGTCTTGAGTATTCCGCCCTGCTGCAACTGATCGACGAGCGGTCGGCCGCGTTCCGGAGTGCGGTTGCGGCCGCGCCCGGCCTTGACGCGCCGGTGCCGTCCTGCCCCGAGTGGACGTTGTTCGATCTGGTGCAGCACCTGGGTACGGGCCAGCGCTGGTGGGCCGCGATCGTCGCCGCGGGCCCGGCCGAGGCTCCGCCGGCCAAGAATGCCGCGGAGGTGCCCCGCGAGCTCGAGGCGCTGCTGGCCTGGTACTCCGAGTCGAACGAGCTGCTGCTGAGTGCGCTGCGCGAGGCTGGCCCGAAGCGCGAGTGCTGGGCGTGGTGGGGCGCCGGCGTGTCGTCGGCCAATGCCTGGGGAGTCGCCCGGCGCCGGGTGCACGAGGTGCTGGTGCACACCTACGACGCCCAGCTCGCCGCAGGCGCCGTGCAGCCGATGCCGGCGGACGCCGCGATCGACGGCGTGGCCGAGTTTCTCGACACCTGCAACTCCACCCCGGCGGCCTGGCCGCACGAGGCCGCCACCATCCACTACCACGCCACCGAGGGCCGCTCCTGGCTCCTCACGCTGGACGGCACCGGCGCCTGGCCCGCACCCCTCACGGACGACGCCGCGCCCGCCTCCGCTTCGGCCACGGGCACGGCTGAGCAGCTGCTCCTCTTCGTCTGGGGCCGCCTCACCCTGAGCGACCTGAAGATCGAGGGCAACAAGCAGGTGTTCGAGCAGCTGATCGCCTGGGAGCCCGAGGAGTAGCCGGTCAATACCGCCAGCGGACGGCCTCGATGACGTCCGCGTCGGTGAACATCGCGAACAGCTCCGCCTCCACGCGGCGAACGGCCAGTACGGCCTCGTACAGCTCGGGCCCGAGCGCCTCCCGAAGCACTGCCGAATCAGCCAGGAAGGGGATATGGCCACGACCAGGCTTTAGCTGGTCGTCATGTCCTGCCCAACGAGGCAGCGGAGTTGTGGGCGCGGTCGAGGACAAGGGCTGGTGGAAACGGCAGGGTGAACCGCGGTTCGGGCGGTATGGCCTGAGCAGTTTCCGCCACCACCGCGGCCTGCTGTGTAGGTGCCAAGCAACGTGAGAAAGCGCCCCCCGTACGGCCACTCAGGCCGTACGGGAGCGTGGTTCGTCCGGCCTGCTTCTGATCTAACGGAGCAAGCCCAGGGCTGCGATGATGTGGCCGAGGATGCCGGCAATGCCAAGGCCAAGGGGAAGGGTAGGGCCGAGAACCATTTCATCCTCTTCCATGAGCAGGGGTGCGTCCGAACAGCCTTACCGTGCTCTCCCTCTGCCTGGTGAATCCCGCACGGGGCGCGCCGCGATGTCGCTCGGAAGGGCGATCCTGAGGACGCAGACAGGCCATGCTTAGTGGGCTGCTCCGGCCTGCCACAGGGCGAGCAGCAGGTCGAGGGCGGCGACCAGGGCGGCGACCTTGTGGAGTGGCCACCGGTTGCGTTCGAGGGTGTCGAAGCGGGCCTCATGGTCGGCGAGCTACTTGTCGGTTTGCTCGCTGCGCTGCGCTGCGGTGTACGAGCAGGGCGAGCGCGCCGTCGACGCGGGAGCGAAACCGGTTTCCATCGTGCCGCGGATCCGCTCCAGCTCGACGGCCACCGCGGCCGTCTCGGAGGGTTGGGGAGGGTCACCGGCCGTCGGTCCCCTTCGCGTCGTCGAGCAGGCCCAGGCCGACGCGGTCGAGCAGGGCCTTCGACGGCCGGCAGGGCCGTGACGCGGGCGAGGCCACCGGCGGCGGCCAGGGCCGCGGCGACCGACGGCAGGGTGTCGGGGATACCGGAGGCGCACCGGTGACCGGCTTTCGGGTGGGGGAAACTGTTCTCGACGACCACAGGCGCGGATTGTCGAGCTGCTGCTGAATGACGACCAGTTCGCCGGAGACGCGGCGCTGGATGTCGGCTGCGCCCGTGTACATGTACTCATTCCCCGCGGGAGGCGCGGGGACGAGGTGGTCAAGGGGTACCCGTCGCCGCTGGTGCTGCGGCTCATGGACGCGGGCGGCTTCCAGTGAATCGCCCGGACCGCCGCGTGCGCGTCGCTGGGCGAGCACCCGGCCGCCCCGCAGACCACGGTGCCGATCCCGCCGGGAACGGCACCGCTGGACTGCCCGCCCCATGAACTCCGGATCGGCGACTACGTCCTGGCCGGGGCTGGCTGGTCCCGATTGCCGACCTGCGCTACCGGCACGGGGCGACCCGCACGCTGATCCTCCGCACCGGGGCGGTGTGCGTGGCAGAGCGGCCGATCCGCGTGTACCGGCGCTATGCGACGTGAACCCGAAGCTGTCGGCCGGGCCGGGTGACCATCTGGCCCTCCACCAGGTCGACCGGTCATGCGAAAGACGATCCACATGCTTACGGCGGCGGCCCTGGTGGCCGTCGCCGCCCCCGCGCGCGCGGATGCGAAGGCCAGTGACGGCAAGGTTGGGCTGTCCGTCTACGGCAAGGGCTTGCGGGTCGATGACGTTGGCGCCCACCTGGAGGGCCACGGGACCGGGGTACGGGGCCGCCTGATCACGTACATGCCGAAGGGGTACCGCTCCGAGCTGACCGGGTGGAGGGACGCCACCCCCGTCACGGCGGCCTTGACCAAGCTGTACACGGTCGGGTGGAAGTGGAAGGGCGGGAAGAATTTCCCCCACTGCACGAAGCTGTGCGTGGAGTTCAACGTCGTGCAAGGCGAGCCGTGCGCGGTTATCCACCGCTAGTCTCGGCTGCACCAGTGGATCTTTGGGTGGAGGAGAATCGTGGCTTGGTCGTGGCGATTTGAGAAGGCCGACGGCACGGAGACGTCCCCTGCGGTGGAGCCGGAGGAGTTCACGACGCAGGGGGACGCCGAGGCGTGGATCGGTGAGGTGTGGAAGGAGCTTCTCGATGGTGGCGCTGAGCGGGTGACCCTGTTCGAGGACGACTCCGAGATGTACGTGATGAGCCTGCGCGCGGCGGCTGAGTCCTAAAGCCTGGCGGAGCCGTTGACCGGCGCAGCAGTGCGGGGCCCCCCCCCCCCCCGGGGGGGGCCCCCCCCCCCCCGCGCGCCCCCCCCCGGGGGGGGGGGGTCACAGGGGGGGGCCCGG
>NZ_JBIXJQ010000001.1:117776-135206 GCF_052871255.1 Streptomyces sp. LARHCF249 | reverse complement strand
GGGCGGGGGGGCGGTTCCCTATCGCGGGGGGGGGGGGGGGCCCGGCGGGGGGGGGGGGCCCCCCCCCCCCGGGGGGGGGGGCCCCGCACTGCTGCGCTCACTGCTCGCCGGGGTCGGGGCTTCAGAGGGCGGGCCCGTGTCCGCGCATTCGATGAGCAGCGGGTGGTCCAGGCGGACGGTGTCAGGGTCAGGGTCGGCCCGGCGCAGGAACTCCTCTGTGTGCGCCATGTGCCTTGAGGTGAGCAATCATCAACCAAATGGGCCGCCACCAGGTGCATGGCTTGCCGCCTGCGGGAAGGGCCCCTGGTTCGGGGCCCTTCCCGCGGTCACTGCGGCCGCTACAGCACGGCGACGGTGAAGGGCGCGTCGATCGCGGAGCCGGCGCTGTCGGTGAGCACGACCGTGATGGTGTTGGGGTCGCCCGCGCACCAGGGGTGCGCGTCGCCGATGGCGGTGATCATCGCCCGGTTGTTGTTGACGGTGGCGACGATCGCCGCGTCCTTCACGATGATGTCGGGGTCCGACACCTTGATGCAGAAGACGCCTGTGTTGTTGGTTTGCGCAGTGCTCCGCGTTGCCGACGAGACGTTCTTCTCCGCCAGGAGCAGACCGGCCGAGGACACCTTCGCCGCTGCACGGGCGTGCGGGGCGTACAGGTCGGTTGCGGAAGCGATGCCGGCCAAGGCCGGTACCGATGCCGCTGCGGCGAGGACGAGCGCGAGGACGCGACCGGTGGGGGACATGGAAGTTCGCATGATTCTTTCCTTCTCAGCCGTCTGTGCCGCGGTATCAGCGGCCGGCCTGATCGAACCGAGGGGGACGGGGCCACCGTTTGACGAGATCGCGGGCGCGTTCTCGCCTACGGCCGGTGCGGGGACGCTCAGGGAACGAAGAGAAAGAACGGCGAGTCGGCCGGGCCGCTGCCGTTGCCGGTGTAGACGGTGAGCGTGTCCGCTGCCTTTCCACACGGCGTGGTGGGGTAGGTGTTGAGGAAGATCTGGTACTGCCAGGGGCTGGTGCCCTCATTGCCGAACAGAGTGGCGGTCGGCGTGCTCCGATCGACCTTGATCTGCGTGGCGTCGTCGAATGTCACGCAGTACACGCCCGTCTGGGGCCTGGTGAGCGACTTGATCCCCTGCGAGTAGAGCCGCGAACCGTCGGTGTTCACCAGCGCGGACGCCTGCGCGTGGGGCGCCTTGGCCTTGATGGTCGAGTTGTCCGCGATGGCTACACCGCCGGCCGCTGCTGCGGCCAACATGCCGAGCGCGGCGGCCGCCCCGACGAGTCCCCGCCGGGTCCTGATGGTTTTGAACATGGCTCTCCTCCGTGGCCGTGCCCGCTAGGGCAGCTTCGTCACTCCTCACATGCAAGCGGACACACACAGTGAGTGGGAGAGGTTGTGTGTATGCCCCACCCGAACGAGACAAGGAGAGTCTTCAAACCACAAAAGGGGGCATGACCTGCGGCTCTGGGCGCCCGCGCACCCCGGCGCACGACGTTGCACTCAGAGCAGCTGATCACTCTGGTGTGCGGCGGCCAGCCCACAGGCTTGTGCACCTCTGCGCCGCACACGGTCCGAACCCTCCACCTCCGGCTCGTGCCATGGGAGACAGCCGAGCGGGTAGGTGCCCCGGTAGGGGGTGCGGTCTGGCCATCCAGGCCGCGACGGGGCCGCACCCCCGCGAAGCGGCCTTCGGGCTCGGCGGGCACCTCGGGGTGGAATTCGAGGAGGGTGGAGCTCATGGCGCGTCCGGTGTGGGCGGGAGTCTTGAGCTTCGGCCTGGTCAGCCTCCCGGCCGGCCTCTACACGGCCACCGACAGCCACACGATCCACTTCCATCAGCTGCAGCGCGGCACCGCCGACCGGATCCGCAACAAGCGGATCAAACGAACGGACGGGCAAGGAAGTCGCCCTCGACAACATCGTGAAGGGCTTCGACATGGACGAGGAGTACGTCCTGGTCGAACCCGCCGAGCTGGACGAGATCGCCCCCGGCCGCTCCCAGTCCCTGGGCATCACGGGCTTCGACGACCTCGAGCAGGTCGAGCCGATCTACTTCGACAAGACCTACTACCTGGGCCCGCGTGGCAAGGAGTACGCCAAGGTATACGCACTCCTGGAGAAGGCCCTGGCCAAGGCCAACCGGGCCGGGGCGCCACCTTCGTCATGCGCGGCCGCGAGTACCTCGTCGCACTCAAGGCCGACGACGCCCATCGAGGCGAAGAAGGCCGGCGAGAGCGTCGAGAAGGCCGAGCCCCCGGCCAAGGCCACCGGCGCCGTCGACCTCATGGAAGCCCTGCGCGCCAGCGTTGAGGGGGCCCGCAGCCCCAAGGACACCCGCGAGAAGGCCACTACCGCGGCAAGTCCGCAGAGGAAGAAGTCTGCGGCGAAGAAGCACGTCAGCTCCAAGGCCGAGTCACTTCAGTCCCTGACGAAGGCCGAGCTCTACAAGAAGGCCGCAGCCGCCCACGTGCCCGGCCGCTCCACCATGTCCCACGACCAACTCGTTGACGTCCTGACGGGCAAGGCCAGCAGTCGGTGAGCCAGAACCGGTTCTCGGGTTCTGGCTTAGGTTCTGTGATCTGGCCACGGTTGTGACGGCGGTGGCAGTGACCGGTGTTTGGCGAGGTCGCCCGTGGGCTGCCGTCCGGGGCCAGCGCCACCGGTACGGCCTGGCCTCGAGGCGGGCGTCACCCACATGCGGTCGGGGTCCGGCTGCCCGACGAAAGCGCTGACAGGCCGGCTCTGCATCGCGCCCATAGCCCGTTGCCTGTTTTTCGGTCGTATGCCGATTGCCCGGCGATCGGGTGACTTGTGCCTCGCGGCCGTGATCAACCCGTCCCTCGCTGCGTTCCGGTGTGTGCAGGCATCCCGCGTGCGCCGACCTTCCGGCCGTTCCCGGCCAGGGCCGCTTCACGGCAGACCTGCACATCTCAGGAGAAACCACCATGGCCCTCCACACCTTGAGGCGGCGCTTCGCCGCCCGGCCGCGGCCGCGGCGATCCATGGACACTACGCCGTGCGCAGGTTGACCGTGAGTCCCGCGCGTCGACGGCGACGTTGTCCAGCGCCTGCTGGAGCGCTCCCCGGTGGCCGCTCTGGGCCCCGGGATGCCGGTCAAGGTGGCCATCAGCTGGTGGGGTTGGGGCTGCCAGCCGGTGACCAGGACCCGTAGCCGCATGCGCTCTGCGCGCCGGTGCAGGTCAGGAGGTGCGGCAGGCCGTCGACGTCCATGGCCCTGACGGCGTGCAGGTGCAACCCCGGTCCCGGCCCTGTGCGCGCGCTTCAGCGCGCCGCACACCAGCCCTACTCCGTGTCGCGCCAGGATGGGCCCGTGGGTCCGGAGCCTTCAGGCGACGGGACCAGAACATCGATGTCACCGGGCCGGGCCGGGAGCGCTGGCCGATGCGGTGTTGTTCCTGGACTGGCACGGGCATGGACACGGCTACCAGCGCCATGAAGACACTGCGTCCCCGACCGTCTGACCTGCGGATTATTTTCGGTCGCCGGGGTCGGGCGGTCCTGGCCGTGAGGATCGGCAGCAGGGCTTCGGCGCGTCGCAGTCGGCGCACGCCGCCGTCCTGCCCGTGCCAACGCGTCGAGTGTCGCCGTGGTGCCCGGCCGCAGTGCGCGGTCGGTGGGCAGCCGGCCCGTCGGGTGTGGACGGCGGGCCAGGGTTCGGGTCTTGGGTGCCTGGTCCGGGTTCACCCGCGGGATCGGGCGCATCTGGCGGGGTCAGTTCACTATGGGGCCTTGGGTGGGGGCGGGGCCGGTCCAGTCGCCGTAATCGATTGTGTCCGAGCGGTTCTTGAAGCCGTCGAAGCCGCCGTTACCCCCGTGGCCGCCGGTACCGAGGACGCTCTTGCCGCCTAGGGCGTCATTGGCTGCCATGTCTCCGAGGATGCGGTAGCGCTTGGGGAGGTCCGGGGTGTTGCTGTCGGTGGCGACCGAGGTGGGGGTGTGGGGAGTGGCGTGGGCGGTGCCGGCTCTCGGTGCCGTGTGGTGATTCCATTACGCCCTGGGTGGGGGGCTGGGTCATGGCCCGCAAGCTCGTGGCTTGACAAAGCCGTGGCCGGGGCACCTGGCTGATCGCGGCGAGGACGGGCACAGGCCTGCGGGGCATCGTGTCCGCGTCAGGGCCTCAGCCGGTCATGCGCAAGGCGTTGTCGGGGCTGCAGAACGGGCACGCCTCGACGCCCTCGGCGAGCATGCGTCGGGCCTGCTCACGGTCGATCGCCTTGCCCTTGCCCATGGTGCAGACGCCGAGATGGACCCGCAGCAGCTTGGGCCCGGACCCGGCTCGGATGTACTCGGCCTTCCAGTCCGGCGGCTCCGGCGCAGGCAGGCGGGCCTCCTGCTCGGCGAGCTGTGCTTCCAGGGCGGCGATGGTCTGGGCGACCTGCCGCTGCTGCCAGTCCAGCCACGCCTGCACGGCCCGCCAGCTGTTCAGGCGCGCCTGGACCCCGTTCACGCCGACCGCTTCCCCGGCTCGGATACGACGAACTGGCCGTCGATGTAGCGGACCGATACCTCCGCGACCCCACCAGGTGCAGTCTCAGCCACACGGCGCAGCTCCACCCGCCCCGCCATGCTCCAGCCGTGCTCTCGCCAGTACGGGTGGGAGCTGATCCCGCAGGAGAGGCCGATCAGCTCTCGCCGCAGTTCAGCCGTCCCCAGCGCGGGCCGGAGGGCGAGCTGGTTGTACGTGCGGGTCCACCGCTGCTGGAGCTGGATCAAGTCATGAGGGAAGCGGTTTTGCGCCATGACTCAATTAGACCACTGATTCGAACTGTCGTGCGAATCAGTGGTGTGCCGCCAGCAGGCAGATAGCCATTCCGATTCCGGTCTGGCCGGTCCGGCTAGAGGGCTGGGTCCTTCAGGGGCCCGTGAGGGTGGACGGGGTGCCGATCCGGCGCCACACGATGTGACGGCCCCCGCAGCGGAGCTCCTGGCCGTACGACCATCTCGCGCGTGCCGTCGGGTGCCAGGTGAGTCGGCTTGGCGGCTGATGCAGCGTTTGACGCTGTTCCGCTGCTTGTAGATCTCGGCGTCGAAGCCGGGCGGGCGGCCGCCTCGGCGTCCTCGCCGCAGGCGGCGGGCCGATCTGGTCGGACGGCTGCGGGATGACCGCGCGGATCCCGCGTCGTCGCAGGTGGGACTGGATGGCACGGGAGGAGTAGGCCCGGTCCGCAAGCGCGGCCAGCGGCCGGGTTCGGGCCTGCCGGGCCCGCTTCGTGGCACGCGGATGCGGGCCATGACCGCTTCGAGGGCGGGTGCGTCGCCGGCCTGGCCCGCGGTGACGGTCAGGGCCAGGGGCCGTGCACGGTCGTCGGCGGCCAGATGGACCTTGGTGCTCAAGCCGCCGCGTGAGCGTCCGAGGGCGTGGTCTGCGGGCTCGCTGCGGCCTTCGGCCCGTTGTGCGAGCCCCGGCGGAATGCTGGTGGGCGCGGACGACGGTGGAGTCGACCGAGACGGTCCAGCCGATGTCGTCATCGGCGTCCGCGGCCGCCAGCACGGCGGTCAGGATGTTCTGCCAGGTTCCGTCGACGGCCCATTTGATGAGCCGTTTGTGGGCGGTCTGGACGGGCCGAGCTCTTCGGGCAGGCTCCGCCAGGGCGAGTTGGTCCGGTACTTCCATACGATGGCCTCGAGCGTTCGGCGGTGATCAGCCCAGCGCCGTCCACAAACCGGATCGGCCGGCATCAGCGGCTCGATCCGGCCCCACATCGCATCGGCGATCACTAATCGGGCAGACACATCCGCTCAACGGACCGACCCATCAAAGAGACACGCTAGCCAGAAGACCCCAGCCGGCTGCTCCCGCGGGGCGGTCGGGTCCTGGTCAGATCGTGACCGGGCCGTGGGCGGTGGCGAACTCGACCGAGACCAGGCCCGGTTCCTCATCCTCGACCCAGGTGACGTCGATCTGGTCGAGGGGGTGGTCGGCCGGTTCGCCGAGGAATTCGGCGATGGAGGCGGCGTCGCCGGCGATGGAGACCCCGTGGATGGTGGTGGGGGTGCGCGGGTCGGCGCTCGGGCGCTCCTCGATGGGGACCAACCACTGAAGGAAGTAGGGCAGTTGCGGGTCCTCCAGCAGTTCCAGCAGGCCGATCTGCTTCCACCTCAGGTCGAACCCGTCGGGGCGGACACGGTGGCCCTCGGCCGAGGTGCGGCCGAGGCGGGCCTCGACCGGGGCGATGTCGTCGACGGAGACCACCCAACCGAGCCAGCCGCCGCCCTCGGCGGCGCGGCGCGCGACCGCCCGGCCGAAGGGTGCGCGGTCGGCGGCGGGGTGGTCGAGTGTGGTGACGACCTCGACGTAGGTGCCGCCGCTCAGCGGGAGAATGAAATTGCGGGTGCCGAATCGCGGGTGCACGCCCCCGTCGACGAACCCGGCGCCGAGGGCCGATCCGATCCACTGGACGGTCGAGACGAAGCTGTCGCGGGCCACCGCGTAGGACACGTGATCAAGTCGCACTGGGCCATCATCACCCGACAACTCGTATAAATCCTGACGCCGCGCCCGCCGCCCCGGCCGCGTCCGCCGTGAATTCGGCCGTGGAGCGGATCGATCATCGTCATCCCGGCGGGGGAGGCCCGGTCGAAGCCAGGCAGCAGCGCTGCCGCCTCGTCGAGGCCCACGACCCGCTCGATCAGCCGCTGCGGGGCGAGCGCTGCTGCCACATGATTTCGATCCTTGCATGGAGCACCATGCGCGCCGCACTTCCAAGAGACAGGCGCCATGCGCCGGCTGCCCGCGGCCCAGGCCGAGGACTTCTACGAGCTGGTCAGCGAACGGCAGGGCCGGTCCGTTCCCTGATCGTTACCAGCAACCGGGTACCCAGCGACTGGTATCCCTCTTCGCCAACCCCGTCGCGCCCGGATTCCGCTGTTCAGCTCTTGCGGGCCAACGGTTGCCCGGCGAAGTCCACCCCTGCCAGGCCATGCGCCATGAGGTTGCGAATGTTGCCGTGATCAGTGTCGTTCGGCGTCGCCAGCACACTGCGATAGTGCTCACCGAATGCCAGCAGCGCCTCTTGGTCGCTCAGCCCTTCCAGCAGGGCCAGTCCCAGCGTCTTGCAGGAACCCTCGTTCTCACCTGCGGCATTTTCCAGTGCCCCGTTGCGGAACGCCTGCGGCTGATACTCGTAATGCGCGGTGATGAAGGCCAAGGTGTCGGCGAACTCGTGCTCACCTGACGCAAGGCTTGCCCGCAGCGAGTTCAGATCAGTCATGTTGGTTCCCCTGGGTTGAACAGACGAGCCGATTGCCGTCCGTGACCGGGGGACAATAGCCCCTTCAGGCCATCCGTTAGGAATCGGGCCACATGTCGGAACGAGCGGCATCTCCGCAGGTCATGATGTGCGACGGTGCGACGGTGCGACCCGCCGAGAGCCGGTTTCGGTCAAGGCGATCGATCTCGAGGCGGTGCTGATCAGCAGGCCGTTGCCGTGCCCACCCCGTGCCGCAGGGCGGCTCGGTTGCGTGCTGCGGCAAGGCGGGGTCGGGCGGCGGCGTTGTCAGTGCGGGGCAGGACGATGACCTTCACGACCTGGAGGAGCTGATCGGCGCGCCCCTTACCCAGGAGCCGGACGCCCCGCAGCAGTAGACCCTGGAACCAAGCTCAGTCGCCCCTTCCGCCGACTCTCACCTTGTCCTGGTGAACCACAGGTGGACTGGCTCATCTGGAGCGTCGTCACCTTCCTTGGCCTCTGCCACCTGGTTTTGGTCGCGAGCGTCTTTGGGGGCCACCAGATCGGCAGCTTTCCGCCCGCCTGGATACCGGGGTCCGCCCGCCCCGGACGAGGCGTGGGGATCGGCGGCGGGCGGGGGTCTGCTCGGCGGTCAGGCGGGAACGCCGGCCCGGTCCAGGACGGCGGCCATCTCGTCCTCGGGGAGCGCCGGGTTGGCACCCGCGCTGGAGGCCAGTTCAGGGACATGGAGCGTCTCGCGGAGCCTGCGGATCGGGAGGCGTGTGTCGCCGGCCGCCGCCTGGCGTGTCCAGACCGTGGGGTCATGGCTGAGCCGTTCGATCAGCGCGGGTGTGGCGGCCGGGTCCCGGATGGCCAGCCGGCGGTAGTTGCCGTCCGGGTGGTCCGCGTAGCGTGCGGCGAGACCCTCGCGGGGGAAGCGTGGGTGCGTCTCCGCCATCCAGGCGGAGAACGTGCCACCGAGCCGCGCGTACACGCGCATGAGGACCTCCTCCGGGGTGTCGGGGTGGTGTATGCCCAAGAGATCCTCCACCAGCGGGTCCTCGGTACGCGCGAGCAGGTGCAGGAGGTCGGGCGGCAGGTGGGGGCTCTGGGCGGCGGCGCGCCGGAGCATGGGGTGGGCGGAGGTCGCGGCCCGTCGCAGCACCTCGTGGTCGCCGAGCCCGTCTCGTACCCACTCCACGTCCCCCCTGGCGAAGGCCTCCACCGTGAAGTCGATCGACATGCGTCGTGTCTCGTCCAGTTCCGGCCTGAGGGAGATCGCGAGCCTTACGTCCTCGTCGGGGTCGACGGCGAGCCGCTCCACGAG
The DNA here is from genome assembly GCF_052871255.1 of Streptomyces sp. LARHCF249. NCBI lineage: Bacteria > Bacillati > Actinomycetota > Actinomycetes > Kitasatosporales > Streptomycetaceae > Streptomyces > Streptomyces sp. LARHCF249. The sequence continues at coordinate 126,685 of NZ_JBIXJQ010000001.1, read as the reverse complement.
GTCGGTGGGTAGCGACGGGTTCTCGGCGAGGGCGGCCAGGTGCGTCCGCTCGGCGAGGCACCGCTCGGCGTCGGCGCGGTGGAGGAGCCCTCGGCGCAGCGCCTCATCGGCGGACTTCGGATCGCGGAGGAGTTCGGCGGTGATGCCTGCGTCCCGTCGGCACTCACCCAGGGCAGCGGCCCGCCGCACCTCGGGATCGGGGTCGGCAAGCAGCGCCGACCGTTCGCCCGGCGGCAGCGTCCTCCATGCGCGCGCCGCGTTCCGGCGCGCTGCCGGATCGCGGTGCGGGGCCAGCGAGGCCACGAACGACGGCACCAGATGGGGCGAGTCCAGCAGGGCAGCCCGTACGGAAGGGTCGGGGTCGTCGAGCAGGCGGGCGCACACGTCGTCCGGCAGTGGCGCGACCGTCGTACGTGGGTCGCGCCACTCGGGTCCGTACGCGAGAGCGGCCCGAACCTTGGGGGAGGGGTCGTCGGCGAGCCGGGCCCGCTGCGCTGGCTCGGCCCTGGTGCTCATCGCGAAGTCGATCCGAGCGCCGGGGTTCGGGTGAGCCAGGATCACCGCGACGGCCGGCTCGGGCAGTCCAGCCCGCTGGAGGGCGTGACGGGGCGGACCGTCACCGCCGCCGTCAAAGGCGAGCAAGCGCAGCAGCAACGGTGTCGGCAGCGCCGGGTTGCGGGCGACTCCGTCCAGTGCGGACGCGTGGAACGCGACCATGATTCCCCCAATGTCTCCGTCGGTCCGTCGGCTGGTCCGCGACCATGAACCCCATACGCCCGTCAGGCCGGCTCGACGGCCTCGAACGGCGTACCCTACGCCTGGCCCAGGGGCTGTCATCGCCGACGTCACCGCGCACGAAAGTCCAGCTCAAAAGCAGATAACGCTGCGTCCCGTACGCAAGAGCCGGTGCCCCATCCTGCCCTCAGTCCTCTCTACCGGTGCCATGCTGACGGAGCGTGAGCGTGGCACCGGGCTGTCATGCTGCCCTGGCAGTCACGCACTCCCGAAAGCATCCCCACATGTCTGTTTCCTGGAGCCCTGTAGGGCTCTCAGGGCCTATTCGCGCGGGGAGCACGAGATATGAGAGTCGGTCTCTCATCCACATGTGAGCAGCACGGAACGCAGTCGTGGGTCCGGATCGTCCAGAGTGGTCCCAGACCCCGGTACCCGGCGATACCGTGGTCACACACGCCCGTTCGGCCCATGGAGCCCTCGATGAGCGAACAGCCGGCCCCCGCCGACACCGCCACCCGGCAGCTACTGGCGCCCGCGGCCGCCGACGCGGTGCGCGCCTACGCCGCCAGGACCCGCGCCCAGGCCGACCAGTTCGCCGCGGTCCTGGAGGACGTCGCCACCAACGGCCTGCCCGACCCGGAGCAGTGCACGCCCTGGGAGGAGCTGCGCGAGGCCCACCTCGCCCGCCTCGCCGCCCAGCGCCCGGCCGTCGCCTGATGCCTGGACACGGCCGCCGACGCGCCCGGATCGCCTTCTCCGACGCCGCTGCCAAGCAGCTGGAGAACATCACCAGCGAGGCGGAGATCCACGCCCTGGACCGCGCCCTGGTCGTCATCTCCGTCGACCCGGACATCGGCGAACCGATCCCCGGCGACACCGCCAGCCCCCAGCTTCGCCAGTACGCCGACGAAGTCGAAGCCGTCCGGGTCCTGTACTTCGTCACCGCGCTGCGCACCGTCGTGGTCGTGGCCTACATCGAGGTCTAGCCTGCGAAGGAGCTCCCGGGTGTCGTCCCTCCGCCAGCTCGCCGCCAACCGCCCCCTCACCGCGCTCCGCACCGTCGTGCGCTGCCCTGTCCAGGCGACCGCGCTCCGGCAGGGACCTGATGTCGAGGCCGGACCGGCGCGGCCTGGCTCGCGTTCCTTTGCCCCGCCCACACCGAGGCTCTGTCCTCGTGGCCCACCGTCGCCGTGCACACCGACGCCGGCTCCATGACGTGCGGAACGGTCCTGGACTACCGGTCCGCCGAGCAATCCAGTCCCACGCCGACTGTGGCTCACGCCCCTGACCGGTGTGGACCCCGAGGGGTTCGCCGGCAGCTGGTCCGACATCCTGGACCAGGCCGACAGGGTGCCGAGCGCCCGCCTGGACGAGCGCCAGACCGCCGACGATATGAGCGGGCCGCTGCAGGGCATGGTCACGATGATCGACATGGCCCGCCGATCAGCAGCCGAGGGCGATCTCGCCCAGGCTGGTATTCCGTCTCGGGAGTGGGCTGGTCCTCGGCCGGGGTTCCCGGCTCCTCGGTCCGGGCGGCGACGTAGGGCGGGACCTGTGGTTCGACGATCTCGTTCACCGCGTACGGCAGGGCTGGGCCGGCGATGGCGATGATGCCGAGGATCTCGTCGTCGAAGGCGTTGATGTGTGTCACGAGGGTGGGCGGCAGGGGCTGGCGGGTCTTGGTGTCGCTGTAGCTGCCCCACCAGCGCTGCGGGTCGAATGTCCTGGGGTCCAGCTGCTCCGCCCGGACCTGGGCGTCGTTGTACTCACCGTGGCGGGAGCGTTCCAGGAAGAGGCAGTACATGGCTGTCTGGCTGCCGGCGGCGGCCGCGAACTGCCACCAGAACTGCGCTCCCTCATGGCCAAGGAGGTGCAGTAGGCAGGCGAAGACCAGCACGCCGTTCGCGGCGGTCGGTCCTTTGCTGACGAGGTCGTGCAGGGCGAGCCCGGTGCTGGGCCCGAAGACAGTCCGCAGGGACAGGGTCTTCAGGGCCCGGCGGGCTTCCTCGGCGTCGGCGGGCTCTTCGAAGCGGGGGTCGATCCATGTCGACCTGACGGGCGGGACGGCTGCGGTCTCCGGCCCCGGCTCGGGCAGGTCGGCGACCGCGCCTGTCCCCCCGGTGCGCAGGATGGAGCGGGCAGTGGTTCCCGAGCGGCGTAGAAGGCGCTGCTGGGCGCGGCGATGTCGTAGGCGGCGAACCGGTTGGGGACCTGGGGTCGGACGTAGAGCCTCTTGAGGTACTCGGTGAATCGGTCCCTCATGCTCTGAGGCGCCCCGGTGCCCGACCCACCCCGACTCCGCGGGCCATGCTGCGCGGCCCCATGGCCTCCGTGGACCAGGACGACCAACGGGGTTCGAAGAGCAGGTGCAACTCTGGTCGGATAGGCATCAGGTCCACGGACGGGCGCAGTGAGTACGGTTTGTTCATGCGCACCTTCGGTCTGGAGCAGCAGCGGGGCCATGTGCTCCTCATAGCAGGGGACGCCGCCGTGAGGCGCCGTGGCGTCCAGGTGGCGCCGAGTGCCAACTTGGCCGCGCTGGGTGTGGTGCCCGCGTCTGCGCTGCTGAACAGCCATGTCCCATGTGACACGACATACCTGGACGGGGCACGGGATCCGAACACGGTGCTGACGCGCCTGCGGGCGGCGGCGGCAACGCCGGGCCCGCTCCTGGTCTACCTCTCGGGTCGGCTGACCGCCGACCAGCGGGGAAGCCGGCTGCACTTGGCGCTCGCGGGGACGACGGCAGCCACAGTGCGCTATACGGCGCTGCCCTGGGAATGGCTGGGAACGGAGCTGCGTGACCGTCCGGCCGGACTGACCACGGTGCTGCTCGATCTCGTGGCGGACAAGGCCGCGTGGCCGCTGCTCCAGGAGTACGGCAGCCTGGCCGCCTCCCCGTCCGCGGAGGTCTACGGCGTCATCTGCCCGCCCGGATGGAACGGCGCGGGACCGGTCGTGAGCAGCTACACCCGGGCCTGGATCGAGCAGCTCCGGGCCAGCCCCGCCCGGCCCACCAACCTGCAGCTGCATGCCCTCGCGGTGGGCGCGGCCACCCTGCCACCCGGCGTCCTGGTCCTTCCCGGCGCCCGCGAGCTCGGCGTCACGACCGCGCCCGGAGCGGTTCCGTCTGGCGTGTCGGCGCGGTCGGTGCCCGGGCGCAGTCCTGCCGGGGCCCATCAGGTCCCGTCCGCGGCGGACAAGGGATCGGTTCGCGGCCCGCACCCGGTCGGCGCCGTACCGGCCCCCTCCGTACCTCTTCCCGGTGATGGGCTCCGACGCGGACAGGGACATCCGCTGCCGCCGCAGGCCCCACCCACGGATTTGATCGACGATCCGCGCCCGCACATTCACGCCCTGGCCACCGCGGGCCGACACTCCGAGGCAGCGATGCTCGCGCAGGCGTGGGAGCAGTACGTCCATCAGACGCATGGGGCCGCGTCGACCGAGGCTCTGCACTGGGTGGAGATCCGGGCCGACCTCGCCCGGATGGCGGGCGATTTCCGGCTCGCGATCCATCTGTGGTCCAGCGCCGCCCGCACCCGTCTCGGCTGCCAGGCCCCGGACGCCGCCGAGGTGCATGCCGCGGCCGCCGGCGCGCTCTACTGCTGGACCCAACTGAAGGATCCGGGAGCGGCCCTCGACACGGGGCCCGACCTCATCCGCCTCCTGCGAGCACTGCCGGCCCTCGATCCCCGGCACCTGCAGCTTGCCCAGCACCGTCTGGAGTTCCTACACCGTGCGCCGAGCCGACGCTGAACGCCGTGACCCACTCATCACCGAGGCCCGGCCGGCGAAGAACGGCCCGTCCTCGATGGTTCTGCCGGACAGTTAAGGGTTCGGCGGGTCAGGATCGATAGGGTCAGGGAAGTATTCCCGCACCGAGGCGTTATGTGGTGGAGTGAACTGAGCGTTGTGCTCTTCCGCATCCCGTTCGGCCTCACTTGAGTCTTCGTATTCGATACCGAGCGGATCGCCGCCTTCACTTGGGCAATACACTTGCCAGGTGGTTTCGTCAGTGCGGGGTCGTTCGGTTCGCGCTTTCTGCTCGTGAGGCTTTGCCATGACTGGCCACCCTTCCTGCGCTCCCGCGTTCGCACGTTGTAAAATTGGCCCGATTGCGCAATCGATGACAGGAACCGCGAGCGCCAAATTCTTTGCCGATCTGTCGCATCGAGATTCTGCTGTGGCTTAACTCGCCGCGATTTCATAGACCCTGATTCAGCGTAAGACCGGTACTGTGCGCAGGCAACTCGACGAGCCTTCGACTGCGCCGGCCACCGTGACGACCCGACGAGCGGCGTTCAACCTGTCCCGATCTCCTGCCGCCTGTCAGGGCTCGAGGTCGACCGCTCCCTTGCCGCTTGTGATATCAAGCGGCACCGAGATCTGGTCGTGGGCGATCAGCCACGTCCCGTCGGTCTTCCGGAAGCAGTACGTGACCCTGACCCACATACCGCTCATCGCCGTCCCGTCCTTCAGCGTGCCGCTGAGACGAGCAAAGGCGTGCCCGAAGGCCACGTCGTCGCCCACGGTGAGAGTCAGCTCGCGCATCTCGTAGGTCACGCTCTCGAAGAACGTGAACACAGGGGTCCAGTTCTTGAGTTTCGCCTCCACCCCCACGCTCTGGAGTGGCGGCTCGATGTCGAAGGACACGATGTCCGTTGCGTACAGCTTCTTCAGACTCTCCGGATCTTTGGCCTGGAGTCCCTCGGTGATCATGCCGACTTTCCGGCGAATCTCGGCTTCGTCCATCTCGCGTTGTGCAGGCATCGCGCCCCCGATCTTCCCTTTCGCGGTGGAACCTTGGCTTGTCATTACGCTCCGCGCTGTGGATTGCGCTTCACCTGTCAGCGCAGAATCGTGCAGAATTTCGGCCCGCACGCTCTCTTTCGGCGTTGCGATGTCCCAGTAGCGAGCAGTGCCCCGCGCTGTACTGAGGTCCCCTGTGCCGCCGGTGATGGCCATGTCGAGCGACTCTGTTCCGCTCACCCAGAGCGATTGCATCGTCAGAGAGCCGCGCTTGAGTTCTATCGTGATCAGGCACTGCGTCGTGAGTTCTTCGCCTTTGATGTGAATGACCTGGCAGGACCCACCGCCACGTCCGACGCTGTGGCCGTCCTTTATCGCGGTGCCGGAGTAGACGTACGTATCACCCAGGCTCGGTCCTTTCGGGGCGAGATCATTTTCCGCGTACTGATCGTTCTGAACCTTGAATTCGAGGACCTCGGCTTGTCTCTTTTTCGGGGTATCGGCGTCTGCGCTGTTTACAGCAAAAACGCCGATCATAGCGGCGACCAGTGAAATGGCGAAGAATTTTGTGAGCGACGCTCGCATGTTGTTGTTCCTCCGCTCCCTCTCATGCACGCCGACGGACCCCAGACGTCTGGTGACCACGACGGAACCTCCTCATTCGCTAAAGCTGCTTCTTTCCCTGACGGGCGCCACAGGTCAGGCGGGCGCCGGGGAGTCGACGACAGCTCCCCCGGCAAATAGCCGCCTGCGGGGGAGTGCAAATGGCCCCCGCCGACCCGCCTGGCGGTTCAGAAGCCGATGGCTTCGCGGAGCAGCAGGACCGTGCCGCGTCCGGGCTGGTGTTCCGAGTTGAGGATGAGAAGCCGGTTGACGGCGCTGGGGCGCCCGTAGGCTTCCTGGGCACGGCCGCTCTCCAGCGGGAGGCAGTGGTCTTCGACACACCGCAGCGCGGTGCTCAGGTCGGGCACCACCTTCTGCGCCCCGACGACCCAGATCGCGCGGGCTGCGCCGCCGGCATTGCCGGGCAACTGGCTTCCACTGCCCGAGGCGATCACGAGGGAGCCGGTTTCGGTGACCGCGTGGACGCTGCTCACGATGACATCGGGGGCGGCGGTCAGCCGCCGTATCTCGTCCATCTGCGTGGCGCGGTCCATGGCCAGGACGCGTGGCCTGATGGCGTCGTATCGCCCGCCGGCGTTGATGTCCTCGGCGATGCCGGACAGGCGGAGGGTCTCGCTGGCCCCGGTGAACACACTGGCGCCGTCGGGTATCAACTCCTTGATGCGGGTACGCGCGGCGGCGGCGTCGTCGAGAATCTCCACGGTGAAGCCGTGCGCGGTCAGCGCAGCGGCCGCCCGCTCCAGACGCTGTGCGGGCGCCGGGTCGACGAACGACGCTGCCGGCATCGAAGTCGTCATGATGAGCTCCTGCTCGTTGGGTGATCTGTTCGTCTCAGCAGCTCGACAACGCAGCCCTGCGAAATGTGAGGCCGGCGCGCCGCCTCACATTCCGGGTGCCTGCGTTGTCGAACCGGTAAGGGCAGATACGACGAAGGGAGCCGTCGGCACCATGAGCAGCCGATCCGAGTCAGGACACGGCAGGCCCGATCCGGGCCTGGACGCGATCATGAGCGAGCGGCGCCAACTGATCAATCTCGCCTACCGCCTCCTGGGCTCCCTGGCCGAGGCCGAGGACGCCGTCCAGGAGACCTACGCCCGCTGGTACGCCATGTCCCCGAAGCAGCAGGACGCCATCGAGAACCCCGGTGCCTGGCTGACGACCGTCGTCGGCCGCATCTGCCTCAACCTGCTCGGCTCGGCACGGGCCCGGCGCGAGACCTACATGGGCGAATGGATCCCCGAGCCGTTGCCCGCACATTCGGAGTGGAGCAGTGGGCGGGCGGACGGTGCGACGGCCGATCCGGCCGACCGGGTCACCCTGGACGAGTCGGTCAACCTGGCCTTCCTGGTCGTGCTCGAAGCGATGACCCCGGCCGAACGCGTCGCGTTCATCCTGCACGATGTCTTCTGCCACTCCTTCGCCGAAGTGGCCGAGATCGTCGGCCGTACCCCGGCGGCATGCCGCCAGCTGGCCTCCTCGGCCCGCCGCCGCATCCGGGCCGCGCAGCCTTCCATGACTCCGGCAGCTCAACGTAGGGCCGTCGTCAGGGACTTCAAGCAAGCCTGGGAAGCCAAGGACATCGACGCTCTCATCGGCCTGCTCGACCCCGACGCCACGGCGATCGCCGACGGCGGCGGCCTGGCCACCACCTTCCTGCGCCCCATCGAAGGCGGTGAGCAGATCGCGCGCGCCTGGGTGGAGATCGCCCGTCGCAGGCCCGTGACGATGACCTTCCTGGAGCGTACGGTCAACGGTCAGCCTGGCCTGGTCGCCCAGCAGGACGGCGTCATCGTGACCGTGTACGCGTTCGACATCTCAGGCGACCGGATCACGCACATCTGGGCCGTACGCAACCCCGAGAAGCTCCGGCCGTGGACGGGGGGCCACAGCGCTGGGACCAAATCGGCTCGACCGAACCCTTAGGGACTGTCCGGCCGATCACGGCAAAGCGGCTCGAGCGGGAACCGAACTGATCCTTCCTTGGTCAGTGTGAGTGAAGTACCCCGGTCGTTGCGGGGGATGTGGGCCGGTCCGCTTGCTCGGTCACTCTGCGGCGCGGCGTTCGGCTGGTACTTGCCAGTCAACGGCGAGCGAGTACACCCCGATGACGTCGAGCCGTTTCGCCAACACCCGCTCCGGTCTTGGCACGGCCAAGGGACAGGTCGGCGGACTGGAGTCCTTCAGCATCCAGACGGCCGTACAAGGAGACGCGGCCCCATGTCTCAGCCCGACCTGCGGACTTGCGGACCTGTGCCAGCCCGGGCCGGATCGATTTCGAACGGGAACGGTTCCGCGATTCGGGTAACGGCACCGGGAAGCGCGGTCACGGTCTCGACGTAGCGGCCGCCCTCCAGGGCGCAGCAGATCAGGCAAGGGGTCGGGGCGAACTCCAGGCGCCAGTAGTACGGGATGCTGGCCTCGGCGACAGGAGGGGCTTGACCTTGCGGTCCATCGGCTTGTTTCCCGGGGATACGAGCTCGCCGACCAGCTGCAGTGCTTCGGCGTCGATACTGACCCCATCCCCGGCGGTCGCACCGGCGTTGGCGACGACGATGTCCGGCACGACGAGGCCCCCGTCTCGGGTGTTTCTCCGGGGCCCCGCCGGTCTCGGTTTCGCAGGCCGTGGTGGGCAGGAGGGGTTCGATCAGGGCCTACTCTGCGTCGGTGGTGTCCGAGGGGTAGCGGCGGTGGCGCATCAGGGTCTTCTGGACGACCTCGAAAATGGGCGGCGGGGCCCGCGCGGGCCGGGCCCCCCCCCCCGTTGGGGACTTTCAGGCGGGGGTGGTGTGTGCGGGGGG
>NZ_JBIXJQ010000001.1:13437-117766 GCF_052871255.1 Streptomyces sp. LARHCF249 | reverse complement strand
GCTGGGTGTTTTGGCGCCCCCGGTTTTGGGGGGGGGGCGGCCGGGGGGGGCCCCCCCCCGCCGCCCCGTTCGGGAATGATCAGGCGGTTGCGATGAGGCCGAGGGTGGATTTAGGGGCCCTTCTCCCTACGGACGGGTGGCCGGGGTCGGTCGGCTCGCCGGCCGGACCCGTCAGCAAAGGCTCCAGGTACGCAGCCCGGCGGCGGGGGCTGCCGGGCCCGGGATGCGGGCTACCCGGCCGACCTCCAGCGCCAGGTGCCGCCCTGGAAGGAGAGGGTCGAACCGCCGTCCCGCACGTGCAGGACGTCGCCCTTCTCGTCCCAGGCCATCCGCAGGAGCTCATCCTGGGAGTCTCCCCGGAGCACCCGCTTCCACAGCGGGTCGGCAGGGGCTCCGGGAGTGTCGAGGCCGAGAGAGAGCACGCCTTCCAACGACAGGACCATGGGTCCCAGCGGGCGGTAGGGCGCCGTCTCGGATTCCGCATACGCGGCGGAGAACGCCAGCTCGACCCGCAGGGACCCGTCCGCGGGCAGCACCGACATCCGGTACCCCTCGGACTCGATGTCCATCTCCCCGATGCCCGGGATCTGCCAGGCGGTGATCTCCCGCCTGGGCGGATCGGGCTCAGCGCCCAGGAGCGGTGTACAGCCATCCCACATGACGCAACCTTTCGTGTCGGAGCAAGTCGGGGGGGGGGGGGGGGGGGGGGGCCGCCCCCCCCCCCCCCCCCCACCCCCGAGTGTCACATCAGCTCATCGGAGAGAGCGCCAGGCGCCCCAGATGTGCCGGAGACCGGGCCGGTAGGCCCACTTGCTGTACTTCTTGCCGCCCCGGTAGTACTGCACGTGGGGGAAGCCCATGTGCTTGTTCTTGTAGCGGAGGCGGCGCCAGCTGGTGCCAAGACCCTTGCCCTTGGGCCGGGCACCCCACTTGTTGTAGTGGGGCTTCTTGCCGCGGACGTCGACCCGGTAGCCGCGCTTGGTCTGGATGCTGTTCTTGACCGAGCGCTTCGCCAGGAGCCGTGCACCGCCCTTGATCGCCATGCTGCGCAGGAACCCGCCGCCGGACACCATCGACACCACGCCGGCGATGCGGCGCGTGTTCTTGCCCGGGCACCACTTGGAGCAGGCCCAAGCCGCTGCGCCGACCGCGAGCCAGGCCCACTTGCCGTCGAGGTCGGAGCAGTTCGTGGGCTGCCCGTAGCAGTAGTCGTAGGCGTTGGCATTGCCTCCGTACACCGGGTCGGCGGACAGGAACCGGCCGGAGGCGGGGTTGTAGAGCCGGACGCCCATCAGGGTCAGGCCCGTCAGGGTCTCCGCAGACCGCTGCTTGCCGCCCAGCCAGCCGTAGCGCGCCTCGGGCTGGCCCGCCCGGGCCTTGCCGTACTCGTCCGACTCCAGGGCGACGGGCGCCTTGGAGAGGTCGAGCGGCAGCTGCAGGGCCACGTCGCTGTGCAGGTTGGTGACCTGCAGGACGACGTCACCGGTCTTGCTCGTGGTCGCGCCCAGGTCGCCGGAGGCCGAGTCCACGTTGCGGGTCAGCGTCCCGGTGGCGGTGTCCTCGGTGATCCAGCGCGGGTTGTCGCCGTCACCGTCGTAGTGGTTGACCTTGGAGGCCGTCTGGGTCCAGGTGGAGCCGCTGCCGGTCTCGGTCTTGAACGAGCGGAAGCGCAGGGCGGAGTCGAGCTGCCAGGTCTGGCGCTCGGAGCCCGACGTCTGCTGGTGGACCAGGTCGTTGGCGTAGTAGCCGATGGTGCCGTTGCCGGGCGCCGTGGTGGTCCGGCCGAAGGCGTCGTAGACGTAGCCGGAGTCGACCAGGCGGCTGGCGCTGTCGTACGTGTGGGTGGTGGTGGTGCCTCCGCTGGCGGGGCATTCCGCACCCGGGGTGCCGGTCGCGGTGGTCAGCGACGTGCGGTTGGTCCGCGCGTCGAAGCCGTACGTACGACGGGTGCAGACGGTGTCGGCGGTGTCCTCCACCGTCAGCAGGCGGCCGGTCTTGTCGTACTGGTACGACTGGCCGGACCAGCCGGTGTGGGTGGTGTTCTGCGAGTGGATCGACTGGGTGATCGTGTCCGAGTAGACCAGCGAGCCGTCGCTGTCGCGCGTGTACTTGCGCTCGACCGCCGCACCGGAGGTGTCCTCCCGCTGGGTCAGCGTGAAGCCGCCAGGCAGCTTCTCGGAGGTGACCGAGCCGTCGGCGTCGTAGGCGGCCTCGAAGGAACCGGCGACGGAGTCGGTGGTCTTCGTGGCGAGACCGCGCGGCTCGGCCGCATGGTCGTAGGTGTACGTCACGGTCGACGGAGCGTTGTCCGTGACCTTGACCGGACGGTTGAGCAGGTCGTACTCGGTGGTCGTGACACCGCCGTCGGCATCGGTGTACGAGATCTGGCGGCCGAGCTTGTCGTACGCCTTCGTGATCGTGCCGCCCACCGTCGAGGTCGTCTTGACGACCTCACCGCTGGTCGGGCTGTACTCCGTCGTCGTCTCCGGGACGGCCTGGCCGAGACCACCGGTGATGGTGGACTTGGTCTGGCGGCCGGCGGCGTCGAAGGCCAGCGTGGTGGTGCGGGTGGTGGCCCCGGAGGTCTCGATGACCTTGGCCTGGTGGCCCCACCAGTCGTACTCGGTGGTGGTCGTCGGCAGCTGCGCCGGGTTGGTGCCGCCGCCGGTGATCGCGCCTGCCGGCCCGGTGGTGCACACCGCGTCCGCCCACTCGGGGCGGCCCTGGCAGGCGCCGGTGCCGGTCGCGGACCAGTACGTCGTCACCCGGGTGCCCGCGTCGGTTCCGGTGGAGCCGGCCGGGATCTCCTTGGTGACACGGCCCTGCGCGTCGTACTCGGTGGTCGTGGTCAGCGCGAGGCCGCCCGGGTCCTGGATGGACTTGACGGGCAGGCCCTTGACCCAGTCGTACTGGGTCTCCGTGACCCGCGGCTCGCCGAGCACCGACGGGTGCTCGCGCACCTGGGCGCCGCCGGTGACCTTGGTGATCTGGTCCTTGACCTTGGCGGTGCCGTCGGTGGGACGTCCGGAGTCGTACTCGTTGACCGTCCAGGAGCGGGCGGTCACCGAGGTACCCGCGGGCACCAGGACCGTCGTACCGGACTTGAGGTCGGCGGTCAGGTCGATCCGGCGCAGCGAGCCGAGCTCCTCCAGCTCCCGAACGCCCTGCTCGTCGTAGACGGAGCGGGTGGAGAGCAGCTCGGCACGGTCGGCCGAGGACAGCTGGGCGATGCCCAGGTCCGCCTGGACGGTGCGGTCGTCTGCGGAGATGCCGAGCGCGACGGCGCGGTTGGCGGCCGACAGCTCGCGGACGGTGTTGCCGAAGCGGTCGTGCTCGGCAGTGGTGATGTGTCCGCCCGGGACGGCCGAGTTGACCTCGCGGCCGGACACGCCCATGTAGGTGAGGTTGGCGCGGGTGTACGAGCCGGAGGTCAGGGCGCTGCCGTCGTTGGACGAAGGCACCGAGTCGGCCGGGAAGACGGCGGTCGCGTCGGTCGGGGCGTCGGTCTGGCCCCAGGCCTTCACGTCGCCGGCGCCCATGGCATGCGGGGCGGTGGAGCCGGTCAGCGGCACGCCGTAGACGACGCTGGTGGTGGCAGTGCCGGACTCGACGTTCGCGCTGCCCTGCTGGAGGCCGGAGCGGGAGGCCTTGAGGAGCATGCCGGGACCGGCGGTGGCGGCGTTGCCCGCCTGGCCGTAGGTGAAGGTCCAGGGCAGCTCACCGGGCTCGGTCAGGCCGGTGACCCGGCCCGCCGTGTCGTAGGCGTACTCCGTTGTCAGCGCGGGGCTGACGAGCGGGTTCCAGGCCTGGCGCAGGCGTCCCGAGTCGTCGTACGCGTAGGTCTGCACGGTCTTGGCGGTCGCGGTGGCGGCACCGGGCTCGGTGGACCACAGCCGGACTTCCTTGACCTGGTTCAGATAGTCGCCGAAGACGATGGTGCTGGCCGTGGTGGCCGTCGCGTAGACGAACTCGATGGCCCGGCAGCCCTTGGTGGCGGGAGTCGCCGTACAGGTGGCGGCCGTGACGCCGGAGGTGGGGGCGATGACGCGCTTGGGGCGGGACAGCGTCTTGCCGTCCACGGTCACGGCCTCGGACACCACGGTCGTGGAAGCCTGCGTCAGTCCGTTCAGCAGGGTGCTGGACACCTGCCACGTCCCGGCGGCCGGGTCGACCTTGGTGAACGTGGTGACGGTGCCCTCGGTGTCGGACAGGGTGAAGGAGCCGGTGACACTGCCGGTGAGGGTCAGGTCCTCGGCGCCGGGCTCGGGGATCCAGCCGGTCTTCGCCGCGTTGGCGGTGAAGTGGATGCCGTCTCCCTCGGTGCCGACCACGTCGACGGCCGTGTCAGAGATCCTGCGGACGTGGCTGTACTCGGAGTCGGTGAGCTCGGACTCGGTACCCGCCACCCACTCCTTGCCGAAGATGGCGGCTTGGCCCTCCTGCTTGCCGCCCTGGTCGGGCGTGCGCGAGGAGGCGGTGCGCGTGACCGTCATGTCGAAGGCGGACGCGTCGGTTTCGGACAGGCTGTAGTCGCCGGTCAGCAGGTTGACGGAGCCCGGGCCGACCTCGTCGGTGGCAGCGCCGGAGGCGTTGCGGTCGACGATGACGGTGAGCGGTTGGGTGGCGCCGGTCGCAGAGTTCGGGCCGGTGAAGTCGGCCTTGACCTGGACGGTGCCGTCGGGGTTGACGGTGTCGGTGGTGTTCCAGACCAGCGGCGCGTTCTTGCCGCCGGTCATCGGAACGGGCCACGCGGTCAGCGGGGTGCCGCCGGAGGTGACGTCACCGGCCGGGATGGCCACCCAGGCGTCCGCCTCGGAGCGCCGCCAGGAGAAGGAGACCTTGTCGAACTTGGTGCCGTCCGCGTCGGCGACCAGCGGCAGACGGCGGGCAGTGCGCTCGCCGGCTGAGGGCTGGACGAAACCGCCCGGGCCGGCGTGGAAGGTGTACTCGATCGACTCGGACTTGTTGTCCGCCTTGTCGACGGTACGGACCTGGAGAATGTGGGTGCCGTCCTTGGGCGGGGCGATGGAGATCGCCTTCGCGCCCGCGGCGCCACCGGTGGCCACCTTGGTCCACGTGGTGCCGTCCAGGGACCACTCGAGCCAGTTGTGGTCGGCGGCGGGCGGGGTCACGTTGAACACGCCCGCCTGCCCGGCGCCCTTGACCCAGGCGCCCGACGGGTAGTCCGTCGAGGTGATCCCGGTCGGGGCGGACGGGGCGGAGGTGTCGACCGTGAAGGTCTTCTCCGCGGACCAGCCGAGGTTGTAGTGGGTGCCGTCGTACGGGGAGGTACGGAAGCGGTAGGTCTTGCCGTTGGCCAGCACACCCGCCGGAACCGTCACCGGGGCCGGCTGGCCCGAGGGGACGAACGCGGACCGCAGCACGTCGCCGACCTGCGCGTTGGTGGCGTTGTCGAAGATCTGGAACGCGCCCTGGACCTTGTCGCCGTTCGCATCGATGAACGTGTCGCGCAGGGTCGGGGTGACCGTGTTGACGACGTACGCGCCGCCGTAGGAGAAGAAGGGGGCGCCCGCCTCCTGCTTCGTACCCGTACGGGGACGGTAGTTGTACGTCACCGTCAGCTTCGGCGGGTTCGAAGCGGCGTTGGCGGAGTTGACCCGCTTCCACTCCTTGCCGTCCAGCTCGTCGGTGGCCCGCAGGCCCATGCCCGAGTACGCCCACTTGTTGTTGGACCAGTGCTGCACCAGGCTCGTGACGTTGGCGTTGATCCAGCCGTCCGCGGTGCAGGCCGAGTTGCCCTTGGTCTCCGTCGAGGTGGCCATCTTGGTCACCATCGCCGGCTGGCTGGTCCAGCGCGAGGAGGTGGAGGCGTTGTTCGCCGTCCACACCTCCCACGGCTGGGCCGTGCAGTCGGTGTTGCCGGAGTGGAAGTTCCACAGCGACAGGGTGGCGCTGGAGATCAGCGAGTCGGCGATCGGCGCGGTGTTCCAGGTGATGAAGGAACGGGCGGTGCGCCAGGTGCCGTCGGCGTTCTTGGTGCCGGGGTTGCCCAGGTCCAGCTCGGTGTCCGCGGACCAGTCGACGGTCTCGCCCTGCTGAACGTAGGTGTCGAAGAGGTTCCCGAGAGTGGAGGTCGAGGGGTCGACCGTCACCGGGTATTTCGTCGCCGGGTCCGCGAGGAACTTCTCGTCCGGGGTGATGACCAGGTCGACGCCGTCCTTGGTCTTGACGACCTTCATGGCGACCTTGGCCCGCCGGGTGTGCTCACCGGAGGCTTCGTCCACCGTCGCGTCCCACATGACCGGCGCCGGCATGGTGGCGGTCTTGTTGGACTTCTTGTCGGTGAAGAGCACACTGCCGTCTGCCTGCTGCTCTGCCTTCAGACCCTTGGTCTTCAGCGGCAGGGTGTAGCCGAAGCCCGCCTCGGGCTTCGCCTTGACCTCGACGAACTGCTCGAAGCCGGTACGCGTGGCCTCGACGACCACGTCCGCTCCCGGCACGGCGCCCTCGTACGTGGCACGGGTGCCGTCCACCTTCGGCGCCGGCAGGCCGCCACGCCACTGCAGCGTGATCGCCTCGTCGCCCGAGCCGAGCGTGACCAGATCCGTCGCGGGCGCAGCCTGCGCCGCCTTCAGCGAAGCGGCCTTCGCACCCGACTTGCCCGAGAGCTTCAGGCCCCGCGGGTGAGCCTTCGACTCGACCGAACCGTCCACCTGCGCGGCCAGCTCGACGTCTACGTCACGCCACTCCCCGGTGGCCGCATCACGGAACCGGACCGGGCCGGCGAAGACCTCGGAGGTGAGCGAACCGTCCTTGTTCACCCACGTCGTCGAGGTCTCCGTGCGCTCCGAAAGCGCCTCCACCCGCTTCCCCGACAGCCGCGCCGCCACCCGGGCGGACGGGATGTCCGCCGCCGAGGTCGCGGTCGGCTTCTCGGCCGTGGCGGCGGTCGCCACGGCCTTGGCCTCTGCCGCCATCGCGGCGCTGGTGCCGTCCAGCAGCGTGACGCCCAGGGCCAGGACGAGTCCGCCTGCGATGTGCCGCAGACTCCTCCCAGTCCAGGGCCGCCCCCGCTCCTCCGGAGCGGGTACGTGTATCTCCATGGTTCCCCGGTCTCTTGTACTTCCTGCGTTGTTCTCGCGCCGCAGGCCGCGACGCGAGAGTGAACGTAACGGAGGTCAAAGGGCCCAAAGGGGTATCAAGATCCCAGATCCGGAGCGCCGAGTTCCAATTGGAATATGTAATTCCAGTCACACTCCCGCCGCCGTATACCGCTCGGCGACCACCGAGCGGCACGGTTCAGCGTCGGCGTCACGCTGCCGTCCGCGGGTGTGAATGTGCCCGACAAGATACGGAATGCGCGGATCCCGGCCGCCCGGGACACCGTCCCGTTCGCCTCCTCCACCGCCGCCCCGATCAGCGCCCGCACAGCCGCTGCCGCCGATGGGGGGAGGGGCTGAGGGTGGCCGACGGCTCGGTGCCGAGCCGCAGCAAGGCGGGGCGAAGTTAGACGCGGGGCAGCCAGCCGTCGGCGAAGTCGGAGTGTTCCGTGCGCGCTGCGCCTTCTCCTCGAGGAGTCGGCGGAAGCCTGCCAGGGAGTAGTGCTCCCAGTCGGTGACCAGGACCGTAGGCGCATGCGCTCTGCGCGCCGGTGCGGGTTCAGGAGGTGGAGCAGGCCGTCGACGTCCAGGCCGTGACGGCGTGCGGGTCCACCAGGAGGTCTCGCTCGTCCAGGGTCACGTGGTCCGGCGCGCTGAAGCGCGCGCAGAGGGCCGGGACCGGGGGTTGCACCGGGAGGGGGGAGCCTCCCTGCTGGAGAGCGCTTCCCGTCCGTTGAGTGATCGCTTCCCGAATCGAATCGCAAGGGCCGTCATGAGACCACGTCGACTGGCTCGGGATGGTTCGACTTGACCTGCGCTACGGCAACAGACATGAACGCCGCGACGGTATCGGCCTCTTCCTGGGTCAGCGTGAGGACGCTGCTGATGACGACGAGCGAACTCCCCACGCGTACAACGGTCGCGTCGGCGGATTGCGAGCCCGTGGCGCTCGTCGTAACCGTCGCCTTGATGACGAGGCTCTCATCTCCGAGCCGGGGGCCTTCGGCGACGGCGAAACTGAAGGTCTCGGCGGGCTCCCATGACGCGCGTGGCAGATCCACGCTCCGGCACCTACCTACCAGGTTGCGCATGTCCCGCATCGCCTGGTGCGCGCCGTCGCCCTGGAACGAGGTCCAGCCGCCCGGCAAGACTGCGGGCAGGAGGTGGGTTCTCAGCTCAGCAGCCGACAGCGGTCGCACCTCGGTAGCCGGCTTCGGTTGTTGAGGCTTCGTCGAGCCTCCGCAAGCGGTGACCGACGCAAGCATCACAAATCCAGCCATGCACCGGATCCCGGAGTTGCTCACCTCAGCGCACCTCCCACCCCGGGTGATCAAATCGCCCGAAGCTAGCGGGGCGCTGCCCCTTCGGCAAACGTGTTGGCAGGCCTGAACGCTCCCCAAGGTCAACGAACGCACCGGCGGCGGGGGGGATCCACCCCGAGCGGTCCGCCCCCGGCCCACACCCCCTCCGGCCAGGGCAGAGGAACTCCATCTGATGGCCCCAGCACATCAAGTGCATCGGCACCCCCCAGACGGCCCTGGCGCCGCGAAGAAGATGACTGGCTCTGTTCACGAGAACGGGTTCTGGCTCAAGTTCTGTGATCTGGCCACGGTTGTGACGGCGGTGGCAGTGACCGGTGTTTGGCGAGGTCGCCCGGGGGCTGCCGTCCGGGGCCAGCGCCACCGGTACGGCCTGGCCTCGAGGCGGGCGTCACCCACATGCGGTCGGGGTCCGGCTGCCCGACGAAAGCGCTGACAGGCCGGCTCTGCATCGCGCCTATAGTCCGTCGCCTGTTTTTCGGTCGTGTGCCGATTGCCCGGCGATCGGGTGACTTGGGCCTCGCGGCCGTGATCAAGCCGTCCCTCGCTGCGTTCCGGTGTGTGCAGGCATCACGCGTGCGCCGACCTTCCGGCCGTTCCCGGCCAGGGCCGCTTCACGGCAGACCTACAGATCTCAGGAGAAACCACCATGGCCCTCCACACCTTGAGGCGGCGTTTCGCCGCCCTCGGCACCGTCCTGGGGCTGGGCGTCGCCCTGCCGTTCGCCGTGGGGGTCACCCCCGCCTACGCGCAGCCACAGCTGACCATCACCAAGACACACTCGGGGGACTTCCCCCGAGGCGGGCAGGGGATCTTCAGCATCACGGTGAGCAACCTCGGTGATGAGCCGACCATCAATGAGCGGACGCGGATGACGGACGTTTTCCCGGCAGGAATCACACTCAGTTCGGTCAGCTTCGGCCCGAACACCACCGGCGCCGGGATTGTGTGTCGGTTGAGCCCTAACGTCAGGATTGAGTGCGAAACCGACGACCGGATTGCCGCTGGAGGCAGTTACACGGTGAACGTGACCGTTAACGTGGCCGAGAACGCTCCCTGCACGGTCACCAACACCGCCACCGTGATCGATGTCGCAGGCGACGCCAGCGACTCGGCAAGTGACACCGTCAACATCCCCGGCCCCGACTGCAACGGCGGTAACGGCGGTAACGGTGGGAACGGCACCGGAGGGAACGGTACGTCCATTCTCCCCATCAGCCTGAGCGGCCTGATCCCGATCTACAACAACATCAACACGAACAACAACATCAACAGCCCCGGCGCCAGCAACACCAACAGCCAGAACTTCCGGGTCAACGCGCCCTGAGCGACCGCCCTCCACCGCAGGCCGGGGGCAGGAGTCGGCAGCCGCCGTCTCTCCGGCAAATCGGTGACCTTGCTCGGGCGGAACGGCCACCCCTCCAGCCGAGCCCACCGCACAGCAGTGGCAGGCCCTGGCCCGCCCCCGTCGGAGCCATGGCCGCCGAATGCGGGCTTACCGCCGCGGCCGCGGGGATCCATGGACACTACGCCGTGGGCAGGTTGACCGTGAGGTCCCGGGCGTCGACGGCGACGTTGTCCAGCGCCTGATGGAGCGCCGCACCCGCGTCGGCTAGGCCGTTTCGTTCGGATCTTGCGAGGCTTGTCATACTTCCCGAGTGGAGATGCAAGCCGAGGAGGCAGCACGGCGTTGGCTGGCTGATCAGGGCGTCAGCCGGGTGCGCGACGGGTGGGTGAGCGACGAGAAGCCGGACGTGTTGCTCACCGCCAACCAGGTGGCGCACTCCTGGGCCGGTGATGTGTTCGCCGAAGACCTGGATGCAGCCGACCAGGTGCGGTTGGCTTTCGGGCTGCTGGACCTCCTCGACGAGTACTGGGTCACGTGCGAGATCCGGTTCGCGAACGAGGGTGCGGAGGGTCCCCTGCCGGCCGACGTGCTGTGGGACGGCTACCGTCAGCGGCTGGAGGCGGACCGGGACGCCGAGGCCGTCACCTATTCGCTGTGGGTGGACTGGTTTGAGGACCACGCCACTTCCGCGACGGCCTTCGCCGAGGTTCTCGGTAACGACATCGACCGGGTGGTGGCCGAGGAATCGGAAGCCCTGCTCCGCCGAGCCCGTCGGGTTCTGGAGTGTTCGGGACCGGTGCGCTGGACGGTGAAGGAGCTGACGTACCGCACCGCCATGCGGCTTCCTACCCTGCACTCGGCCGTCTTCCGCGGCCTCCTGGCGAGCTTCCACGACGTCTACGGCGACCTGGAGCCGGCTGCCGCACTGGCCTTCCTCGGCCGGCTGGATCTTCCCACGAACACCCAGCACCTTGCCGAACTGCGCCACGTACTTGCCGCGGGGCACAAGAACCACTACCGCAGCCCTGGTGCCTGGGACGATGCGGTTCGCTCCTGCTCCTGAGTCGTTGGCCTCCAGACCAAAGAAGGCATAGCGGGTGGCGATGCCCCGCCACTGCTTCAGGCGGTTGATGCAGCGTTCGACGGTGTTGCGCTGCTTGTATGCCTCGCGGTCGAAGGCGGGTGGCCTGCCGCCTCGGCTGCCGCGCCGCAGCCGGTGGCCGCGTTGATCGGCCGGAATGGGGATGACCGTCCGAATTCCGCGTTTGCGTAAGTGCTCGCGGATTGCGCGGGAGGAGTACGCCTTGTCGGCCAGGACCACGTCCGGCCTGGTACGGGGGACGTCCTCGCTGCCGAGGAACGCGAAGGCGGGCCATGACGTGAGCGAAGGCGGGCGCGTCACCGGCCTGTCCGGCGGTGAGCACGAAGGCCAGTGGCCGGCAGTGGGCATCGGAGGCCAGGTGGATCTGCGTGGTCAGTCCGCCGCGAGACCGGCCGATGGCATTGTCATCGGGCTCGCCGGCCGGGGCCCCTTCTTGTGGGCCCCGGCCGCGTGCTGGTGAGCGCGCACGACAGTGGAGCCTAGTCGAGCTCTCCGCCGACGCGGGCCCGGCCGCGTGTGCGGCCGGGCCCCTTTCCGTGCGTGGTCGTGCCCGGTCTCAGGGTGCGTTCAGCCCGAAGGTCTGGCGGGTGTTGTTGATGGCGCCCGGGCTGTGGATGTTGTTGTTGATGCTGATGTTGTTGAACATCGGGAGGATGCCGCTGAGGTTGATGGGCAGGATGGACCCCCCGTTGCCCCCGTTGCCGCCGTCGCAATCGCCGCCGGTGATCCTCGTGGGATCGCTCGCGGAGTCGCTGGAGCCACCGGGTTGCGCAACGGTGGCCGTGGCCATGTTGGTGACGGTGCAGGGAGCGTCGGCGGCGACTCTGACTTGCACGGTGAACGTCCAGGAGCCGTCGGCAGGCAGGTCGCTCGCGACGGTGCACACCACCGACGACCCATCAGCAGCGGTGGCACAATCCCACTGCCCCGCGGGCGCGGACGAGGTCACGGCGTTGACCGTCAGCCCTGTCGGAAGGGTGTCCTCGAAGACGAGACCCTCGCCAGCCTCGTCCCCCACGTTCGTCACGGTAATGAGATAGTCGCCGAACCCTCCTCGGGCGAAGTCCCCTTCATGGGTCTTCGTAACGCTCAACTGCGCCTGGGCGTATGCGGGTACGGCCCCTGTGGTGAGGGGCAGTACGACGCCCAGCCCCATGACGGTGGCGAGGCCGGCGATCCGCCGAGACCACCCGTGCGTACTCATGTATGGCTCTCCGCTCCCGTACGGGTCACCGCGACCCTCTGCGCGGAATCCTTCCAAGCAGGCGAAGTGCCGGATCGATCCGTGTTGGGAGACACGCGCTTTTCACCCGATCGCCTCCGGGCTCCGCCCTGGTCGGTGCTGGTACGCGGCAAGGGAGATGCCGACGGAGGGGGCGGCGAAGGCGACGAGCGTCAGGGAGCGTCGGTCTGGCGGCGCTGCGCACGGCTGAACCTTGGAGCCCTGGAATTCAGCGTGCCGTGCGGCCCAGCGTGCTCGTCTTCGAGAGCGGCACCGGAGAAGGGGCGGGATCCATGGACGTGTTCTGCGGGATCGACTGGGCGGAGGGACACCACGATGTCGCGCTCGTCGATGACACCGGCAAGCTGCTGGCCAAGTGTCGGATCAATGCCGACCTGGACGGCTACCAGCTGCTGCTGGACCTGCTGGCAGAGGACGGCGACACTGCGGAGACGCCGATCCCGGTGGCCATCGAGACGAGCCGCGGTCTGCTAGCCGTCCCAGTCCGGTGCCTCCGTGAGGGAGAGGGTTCCATTCTCTGCCTCGACGACTCGCACCATGATCCCGCCGCGATCCTCGCTGGGAAACGCAATGGAGAAGTGGGGATCCATCTCCATGAGGAAGTCCCAGCCTTCGCGCTGGGTCGTGTCGAGGGCGTTGGCATGCCGACCGGTTGCCCGCAACTTGCCGACGGCGTCGACAGTGACGGCGATGTCGATGTCGTACATCTCAAGGCAAGTCGAGTGATTGGCCCACCATTCGAGGCGGGCCTGACCCACGAATCGATCCATGAGCACACTATGCACGGTGCCTAGGCCGGACGGGCGAGTCTGTGAAGCTGCCTGCCGTCGTGGGTCAGGCTGCGAGACAGAGCTACTTGGGAAAGACCGCACAGGTCCTCGCTTCAACCGGCTGCGCCTCATACGTTTTCGCCGCCTCCGGACCTCATTCTGAGGCCATCAGTAAGGCCGGGTACGGCCGGCATGGCTTCCGGTGTGGACTGACTTTGACGTCTGTTCACTTGACGGGGCCGGGCCGGTCGAGAAGGTCACTTAGGGATACGTCGGGGTCGGCGAGCCTGGCCGGGTCGACCGGCTGCCCGGAGGTCACCAGGGCGCGGATCGGGTCGGTGACGTCCCAGACGTTGACGTTCATGCCGGCCAGGAGGCGGCCCTCGGTGAGCCAGAAGGCGATGAACTCGCGGGTGTCCCTCCGGCCGCGGAAGATGACCTGGTCGTAGCCGCCGGGTTCGACGTAGCCGGTGTACTCCATGCCCAGGTCGTACTGGTCGGTGAAGAAGTACGGAACGCGGTCGTAGGCCACGTCCTGGCCGAGCATCGCCTTGGCCGCGGTTTGCGGCTGGTTGACGGCGTTGGCCCAGTGCTCGACACGGATGTGCCTGCCGAGCAGCGGGTGGAAGGCGTTGGCGACGTCCCCCGCGGCGTAGATGTCCGGGTGGGAAGACCGCAGGTGGGCGTCGACGCGGATGCCGTTGTCGACCTCCAGGCCGGCAGCATCGGCAAGCTGAGTGTTGGGCATGATGCCGACCCCGACGATGACTGCGTCAGCAGCGATGCGGCTGCCGTCGGCCAGCAGCACACCGTTGGCCCGGCCGCCGGCGCCGGTGATCTCGGCGACCTGGGCACCGAAGCGCAGGTCCACCCCGTGGTCGGTGTGCAGGTCGGCGAAGATCTGGGCGACCGCGCGGCCCAGCGCGCGCAGCAGCGGCAGTTCCGCCATCTCCAGCACGGTGACCTCCACGCCGGCCGCGCGGGCGGCCGCCGCGGTCTCCAGGCCGATCCAGCCGGCGCCGATCACGACGATGCGGGAAGCGGACGCGAACGATTCCTTGATGCGGTCGCTGTCGGCGAGCCGGCGCAGATAGAGCACGCCGTCGAGGTCGGCTCCGGGCACGGCGAGGCGGCGCGGTGAGGAGCCGGTGGTCAGGAGCAGCTTCGCGTAGGCGATGCGGCTGCCGTCAGCGAGTGTCACCGCGTGTCCGGCGGGGTCGATCGTGGTGACCGTGGTGCCCAGGCGCAGGTCGACGTCGTGCTCGGCGTACCACTGGTGTGGGTGGACGTAGACGGTCTCCCGCTCGTCCTTGCCCAGCAGGTAGCCCTTCGAGAGCGGCGGGCGTTCGTAGGGGCGCTCGCTCTCCTCTCCGACCAGCACGAGGGGGCCGTCGAAGCCCTCCTCCCGGAGGGTCTGTGCTGCCTTCGCACCGGCCAGGCTCGCTCCGACGATCACAAATGCGGTGTTCGCGGCCATGTTCTCTCCTCGCTTGACTCTGCCTGCAGTCCGGTGGGTCGGCGGCTTCATGCGGCGCCGCGTTTGGTGTGCAGTTCGGCCTCCAGTTGTTCGAACAGCTCATTGCCGGAGGCCCTGAACTTGGGATGCCGTCTGCCTCCAGGATTCGCACCACGTCGTCGTAGGAGACTCCGAGGCGTTCGAGGTCGTCGAGTGCCTGCTGGGATGTCGTATAGGTGCCGTGGATGGTGTCGCCGTGGATGCGGCCGTGGTCCGCGACCGCGCGGAGGGTCTGCTCGGGCATCGTGTTGACGACTCCGGGGTCCTTGACACCGGTGGACGCCCACAGGGGGCGCTGGGCTCGCATCCCGGCCGCGGTCAGCGTCTGCCACTGCTCGGTTGCGCTGGCCTGCTCGAAGTGCTGGTAGGCCAGGCGGGCGTTGGCGATGGCGGCCCGTCCGCGCGGGGTGCGCGCCTCGGGCGTGCCGATCTTGTCGAGTCTGTTGTCGACCTCGGTGTCCACCCGGCTGACGAAGAAGGAGGCAACCGACGCGATGGACGCCAGGTCACGGCCCGCGGCGTGGGCCTTGCCCATGCCGTCGAGGAAGGCGCGGAGCACTTGGTCGTAGCGGTCCAGGGAGAAGATCAGCGTCACATTGATGCTGATGCCCTCGCCGAGTGCGGTATTGATCGCCTCCAGGGACTGCTCGGTAGCGGGAATCTTCACGAACAGGTTCGGCCGGTCCACCACCCACCACAGGGCCCGTGCCTCGGCGATCTTCGCGGCCGTGTCGTGGGCGACGCGCGGGTCCACTTCGAGGGACACGCGACCGTCCGCCCCGTCACTCGCCTCGTACACCGGTCGCAGTACGTCGCAGGCCCAGCGCACGTCGAACGCGGTGAGCAGCCTGACGGCCTCCTCGACGTGCAGTCCGCGAGTAGCGAGATCGGCGATCTGGGCGTCGTAGCGGGCTCCGGAGCGGATCGCCTTGGCGAAGATCGTCGGGTTGCTGGTGATGCCCACGACCCCATGTTCGCGCACCCTCGCCATGTCCTCCCGCACACCACGCATTGCCACCCGCCTCTCGGGGCACTCGGCAGTCATGAATCAGATCTCTGCTCCCGGCCGGTCCCACTGGATGGATACGGCCGACTACCCCGCGTTCCCCGTCCTGACGACCGCCGAGCAGGTGGACGCGGCGGTCATCGGCGGTGGCATCGCGGGCCTCAGCGCGGCCTGGGAACTCGCCAGGGCGGGACTGAGCGTCATCGTCCTGGAGGCAGACCGGCTGGCGGGCGGCGTGACGGGCCACACCACAGGCAAACTCACCGCCCTGCACACCGCCGTCTACAACACCCTGCGCACCGAACACGGAGAGGATGCGGCCCGCCTCTACGCGACATCCCAGAGCGCCGCGCTGCGCCACGTCATCGAGGTGGCCGGAGAACTCGGCATCGAGTGTGACCTCGAACGCCGCCCCGCCCTCACCTATTGCGTAGACCCCGACGGCGTGGAAGCACTGCGGGCCGAGGCCGAGGCCGCCCGTGCGGCGGGGCTCGACGCCTCGTTCGTCACCGAGACGGGGCTGCCGTACCCGATCGCTGGCGCCGTGAGGGTTGAGGGCCAGGCACAGTTCCACCCGCTCGCCTACCTGCGGGGGCTCGTGGAAGACCTCGTCGCCCGCCGCGGCCGCCTGTACGAGAACACGCGGGTGACGGACGTGGAAGGCGGCGATCCGTGCCGGCTCACCACCGCCTCGGGGGGCACCGTCTCGGCCCGGCACGTGGTCGTGGCCACCCACCACCCCGCCTTCCACGACGCCCTGCTGTCCACCCGGCTCACCCAGCACCGCGACCTGGTGATCGCGGGACCGCTGCCCGCAGAGCAGGACCCCGGCGGCATGTACATCACCGAGGAAGGCGGCAAGCGGTCGGTCCGCACCGCACCGCTCGCCGACGGCCGCCGACTGCTGATCGTCACCGGAGAGGCCTTCGCTCCGGGCTCCGGCGCCGATACCGAAGCGGGCTACGCCCGCCTGCACGCCTGGACCGAGCAGAACTTCCCCGACGCCGCGATCACCCACCGGTGGGCGGCGCAGGACAACAGCTCCACCGACACCCTCCCCCTCATCGGCGGACTGCCGACCGCCGGCGAGAACGTCTACGTGGCCACCGGCTTCGCGGGGTGGGGCATGACGGGTGGCGTAATGGCCGGACGGCTCATCGCCTCCCTCGTCACGGGAACCGCCGAACCGTGGGCCGAGCTCTACGACCCCCGCCGATTCGGTGCCGCGGTCCGCTCGGCGCCCGCGGTCTTGAAGGCCCAGTGGAATGCGGGCAAGCACTTCGTCAAGGACCGCCTCGCCACCCTGGGAGAGGGCACCAACGGCCCCGTCAGCGAGCTGCGGCCGGGCCACGGCACCGTCGTCCGGGCCGGCGGGCAACCGTACGCCGTTCACCGCGACGACCAGGGAGAACTCCACGCCGTGTCCGCCGTCTGCACCCACATGGGCTGCCTCGTCGCCTTCAACAACGCCGAACGGACATGGGAATGCCCCTGTCACGGCTCCCGCTTCGCCATCGACGGCGAGGTCCTGCAGGGCCCGGCACTCCAGCCGCTCGAGCGCCAGGACCCAGCAGACCTGTGAACCGTACGAAGGACCTCCGCTGTGCTGTGAGCCACTTTGCGGGAGGTGCCCGGCGCGTCATGGGCGAACTGGTGAGCGTAGTAGGTGGTGCGGCCGAGCAGGAGGACCCCGGCCCCGACACCTACCGGCAGCGCGAGGTTGCCCACAGGCGAGTCGTCGTCACCGAAGAAGAACACCGGGCTTTTCCGGAGCGCTGTGTGCCGGAGACCTCCACGATCAGTGGGATCGGGACGACGATGCCCTTCGCCTTGTCGTGCGGCTCGGCGACCTGCGCCTGGATGTAGTACGTGCCGGGCACGTCGTGTCGCCGACGGCCCTTCCTGGAGGGAAGGTGACCTTGTCCTCTGGGCGACTATGAAAGCAGAGTGGTTACTGCCACTTCCAGGGGCAGGGGTTTCAGGAGAGTCGGATTGCCCGGTCCCCCAGTCTATTGTTCCCGTTCCATTGTGCTGTCAACATTGGCGAGACTGGGGGAGGCGTAGTGGTTCCTGCTTTGAGGATTCATCGTCGGCTTTTGGTCTCCGTGAGTGCCTCCGTGGTGCTATTTGCAGTACTTCTGGTCTCCGTCTTCAAGATTCTCGGTGACCGCACTCAGGCTTTCAGTGCTGCATCGGTGCTGCTGTCTGGTATTGCGCTGGCAGGTGTCGCAATGTCGCTCATGTATCAAGCACGGCAAACGAAGGCTGTTAGAGACGAACGGGACAGAGCAACGCATCGACAGATGGTCTATCTGGCCATGGAGGATCCCACCCTGGCTGCGTGCTGGGAACCGCCTGACACCCCGATCGTATTCGAGCGATATCGGCAGGTCATCTTTACCAATCTGATCATAGGTAGATGGCATGCCGCGTATCAGCTTGGAGATATAGACGCCTCCACGCTTCGCTTTATCCTTGATCGGCACTTTCGCGGCGAAATAGGAAGATTGCATTGGAGTCTTGGTAGTAGTACATGGCTTCAAGGCGCCGTCGGAGGGCGGGATCGAAGAGCTGCGATGTTCGCCGAGATAGTGGAAGAGAGGTATCAGGCCGCGATCAGTTCAGGGCCTGCGGTGCCGGCGGATGGCTACTTCATCCAGTCAGGTACTGACTGCTGAATCTTAGAAGTCGTGCAGGCCTGCCTATCGCTTGGCGTGAGGTGCAGCGCCCGAGCCGGCGGTGGGGCGGAGCGCACGGAGCCGACCCCCTTCGCCCCCGGCGTCTCCAGCGGTCCGTGTACCGCCACCGTGCTCAAACCGGTCGCGTCCGCCGAGGTGCTCAAGGCCGTAGCGATCTACCGTGGGACGCATGCGGCTCCTGCTGACCTCGGACACCCACATCCCCACCCGCGCCACGTCACTCCCCGAAGCCCTCGTCGCAGCCGTCGACGACGCCGACGCCGTCATCCACGCCGGGGACTGGATCGACGAGCCCACGCTCGACCTGTTGGAGTCCAGGTCCCGCCGGCTGATCGGCGTGTACGGCAATAACGACGGCCCCGGCCTGCGCCGCAGACTCCCGGAGGTCGCTTACGCCGAGCTGGAAGGAGCGCGCTTCGGGGTCGTGCACGAAACGGGAGCGGCCGCCGGACGGGAACGGCGCTGCGCCGCACGGTTCCCCGACGTGGACGTCCTGGTTTTCGGCCACAGCCACATTCCGTGGGACACCACCGCCGGGAGGCTGCGCCTGCTCAACCCGGGCTCGCCCACGGACCGCAGACGCCAGCCCTTCTGCTCGTTCATGACGCTGACGGTCGCTGACGGGAGGGTGTACGACGTGACGCTCCACCGCCTGCCCCTGCGGCGCTGAGCTCTCCCACGCGGCCGTCCTCGAGGAGCTTCAGGACGATTCCCTCGACGCCGTGGCTCGCCTACCTCGGCACCGCAACCGCCGCAGCCCTCACCATCCGGCTCCGAACGTGATCGGCCGGACAAGTCCTAGTAGTGCTTCGTTAGGTTCTGGGTGTGCTATTCGCCTTGTGGGACTGGATCACCGATATGACGCTATTGCATATGCGGTCGAAATGCGCGCCCAGCCGGTCGAGGCGTGCCCCCGTCCCCGATGGCGATCTTCCAGCTCGTGTGTCAGCCTCAAAGATGCCCTGGGGGCGTCCCGGAAGCTGGGACGAAAGCTGGCCGCACACTGGAGATGAGGCCGATGCCGGTCGTCGAACCCAAGGCAGCCCACGGAATGGTGGTGGTGGGCGAGGAGACGATTTACCTGTCCCACCTCCCCATGTTCATGCCTCCTCATGACTTCCAGGTCCTGCTCGAAGTGACCCTGCACAACGGGTCCGGTAACGCGCAGGAACTCTATGCCGAGGACCGCCGGACGACAGGAACGGACCTCTACACGCTGAACCCCGAGGCGTTCCGTCTCTCCGATCTGGTCACGCCCGAAGGGCAGCCCAGGATCACTTCGTTCAACGGGACACTGTTCCGCGGACACTTCGAGCGGGACGGCGTCGAACTCATCGACCCCGTGCAGGTCGAGGTCCGACGTGTGGTGCACTTCCGGCAGCTCGACGCGCATGCGTCCCGACCGCCGGCCCTCACCTACCTCGCCTTCGGGAAGGGCAGCGAACTGTTCCTCGCGCATCTGGTCACCGCCCCGCCCGACTTCGATCACCTCTTGGCCATCGGGAACGTCAGAAGTGTCTCGGGCACCTCGCTCACGGACGAAGTACTGGGGAAGGGTCCTCGGCTCGCGATCCCCGGCAGGACCGACAGTCCGCAGAACCGGCTGGGCGAAGGACAGCAGGTGGCCGCGAGTCTTCTGGAGGACGGGGACAGCGTCCCGGACGGCATCGATCTGCGGTTCTCGCTGCAGCGGGAGTTCTACATCGAGGAGGGGGAATTGGCCACAGGAGGCCATCCCCACTGATCCCCCTGGAGTGGCCGTGCACCTCGACGAAGTGGTCCACTGCGAGATCCATCCCTCCATCGGTATCGCCCGAGTCGGCGACAGCCCCGACGGCTTCTTTGTCGGCCCGGAAGCCCCGGGCATCCCGCCACGGCCCGACGGAGGCTTCAAGGACTCCGCCGGCCGTATCAAACGCCAGGCCGCCCGGTTCCGGGTGTACGGGTACGACCGGGACGGCAACGTCCTCGGCGAGATCACCTCGGCCGAGGCGCAGATCACCTGGACCGCGGAACTGGCCAACGCCAAGGGCGCGTGGTTCGAGTTCGCCGGGCGCTTCGCCCCGAGCTCCAACCGCCGCAACCGGCACATCCACCCCGCCGATGCGACCGCCCGTGCGCGACTGGCCGTCCGGCCCGGTCCCCGAAGTGTGACCGGACCCTCCCAGGGCGGCGTGGACGCCCGGTTCGACACCGGGACCTTCCTCGGGACGCCGGTACCACTGGGTGAACTGCGTACGGACGAGGCCGGCCGGTTGCTGGTCCTCGGCGGGTTCGGAAAGTCCTTCTCGGCCAAGCCCGCCTACCCCGTCCACCACTATGCCAACAACGACTTCTGGTGCGACGACATTTCCGACGGGCCGGTCCGCGCGAGCGTGTCCCTGGGGTCGGAGGGCCGGCAGGTACCGGTGACCCCCGCCTGGTGCCTGGTGGCACCCCCCGACTTCGCCCCGTACACAGCGAGCCTGATCACCCTGTATGACGTCGCCCTGGAGGTCGCCCGCACGTCGGGGGCGCTGCCCACGCCGCCGGAGGTGTCCTTCACCCGCGACATCTACCCCGTGCTCGCCCGGCCGGTCCATTTCGCCTGGGTCAATCAACTGGCCCGCCTCCGGCACCGCGACCGCGCCGCGGGGAACTTCTTGGCGCCCACCCGCCTGGCCCGGCTGGCCTCGAACGCCGTCGCCGACGCCCCGAAGCGCCGCGCCGTCTTCCACAAGCTTCGTACGCCGGGGGCGATGGACGTCAGCCAGGCCAACAGGGGGTTCATGCCCTTCCTGGCGGCGGACGGCGACCCGCAGGACGACGAGCCGCGGACCTGGCTGACCCTGCTTCCGGGCCAGTACGAGCGGATGCGGCGCTGGGCGGACGGTGACTTCGTGGCCGACTGGGCCGGCCGGGTACCCGACCCGGTCCCCTTCGACGTCCTGCCACCGGCGGACCAGCCGCACGCCCTGGTGCGGGCGGCGCTGGAGCCGGCCAGCGGCGGAGGATTCTTCCCCGGCATCGAGATGACGTTCATCGCCGACGAGCCGGCCACGTGGTCCGCGCCCTTCCGGCTGCGCGATGACCTGACGGCCGGGGACCTCACCAAGTACATGGCCGTTCCCTGGCAGGCCGACTTCTACGCCTGCCGGACCCACTGGTGGCCGGCTGCCCGCCCCGATGAGGTGCTTCCCGAGCCGGAGCTCGACGCGTTCCTCACCGGTGCGGCCGGATTGTTCCAGGAGTGGGACCGGGGTGTCGGCGACGGCAAGGAGGCCGTCGGTATGAACGAGATGGTCACGAAGTGGAGCACCCTCGGATTCATCGTGGCCCGGCCGGGGCCGGACGGCAGCGAGCCCCTGGTCGAGACCGAGCGGACCGCCCCGGACTCCCCGTAGTCCGGGCCGGGCGGGTTGGGCAGGAGCGGTGCGGTGAGCGGAACCGGGTCGGGCGCCGGCGTGACGATCGGCAGCTGTGACGTTCTCGTCGCCGGTGGCGGCCCCGCCGGGTGCGCGGCGGCGCTGGCCCTCGTGCGAGCCGGGGCGGACGTCGTCATCGTCGCGCCCGTCGCAACGGCCGACTGGCAGGTCGGGGAGAGCTGTGCGCCGGCCGCCCGGCCGCTGCTCGAGCGCCTGGGCCTGCTCGATCTGGTTGCCCTGGACGGACATGCGCCCTGCTACGGAATCCAGGCTGCCTGGGGTGGGGAAGCGCCTACGGAGGTGAGCCAGGTGCTCGGCCCGTACGGCGCGGGCTGGCACCTGGACCGGGCCCGGTTCGACGCCGCCTTCCTCGAGGTGGCCGGGGCCGCCGGCGCATCGCGGCACGCCGGGCGTGTCCGCTGCGTCTGGCGCCGGGAAGACCACTGGCAGCTGACGACCGATGCGGGCGGCCTGCTCCGGGCCCGCTACCTCGTGGACGCCACAGGCCGGCCGGCGCGGTTGGCCCGACGTCTCGGTGCGACGCCGATCCGCTCCGACCGGCTGACCGCGGTCGCCGGGCTCCTGACCGCCCCGGGCGGAGCGGCCGGGTCGGAGCACACCTCACTGGTCGAGTCCACTCCCTGGGGTTGGTGGTACACCGCCCCGCTACCGGGCGGTACGCAGGTGCTCATGGCCATGACGGACGCCGACCTCGTCGTCGGCACCCACCTGCTCGACCGGGACGCATGGTGGGCCCAGGCGCAGCGCACCGGCCACATCCGTCACCGCATCGCTCACCTGGACGCCCCTCCCCGACAGCTACGGGTGCTGGCCGCGGGATCCTCCCACACCCGTCCAGCGGCCGGCCCGGGCTGGACCGTGGCCGGCGACGCCGCCAGTGCGACCGACCCGCTGGCTGCCCGGGGGATCCTTATGGCCCTGGCCACCGGCCTGGACTCGGCGCGGGCGATCCTGGCCGACCACAGCGGTGACACCCATGCCCTGGCGGCCTACGCCGGGCGCATCGCGGCCCTCCACCAGGAATATCTGCGTGCACAGGCTGCGCAGTACCGACGCGAACGGCGCTGGGACGCCGCCCCGTTCTGGCGCCGTCGGCACCAGGCCTCTTTGCCTCCGCTCATCTCCGCCTGATCCGCCCGTCCGGACGACGGGGAACGGATCGTCAGCCGAAGACTTCGGCACCCGGCTAGGGCGCGGCATCCCGTACGGGCGGAACGAGAGCGGACGGGAGCGAGCCGGCGAGGCTGGGGACGATCAGCGCGGCAGCCTCAGTGCAAGGGACGGCGACGGTCTGTTCGCCGAGTGCGGCAAACATAGGTGAGGCGTGTTGACTGAACTAACTGCGAAGTTTTCGCAGGTCAGAGGCTTGTCTGCTAGCTTCCCATGGAGGCTGCCGGCTGCCCCCGGGGACGGCGACATGGGCACCGCCTCCGCGGCCCTTCCCTCGGTCACTTCGAGCGCCGCAAGCTCGCTCTCGGCGACTGCGGACGCGCCTACGGCACCGACTGCGTCCAGGAGCACGCATGCGTCCGATGCCCACTCCTCATCGTCTCCCCCTCTGAGAGGCCCAGGCTCGTCGAAATCCGTGACAACCTATCCGACCGAATTGCGGAGGCTGAGCGCGAGGGCTGGCTCGGCGAAGTAGAAGGACTCAACGTCAGTCTTGCTGCGGCCAAGGAGAAGATCTCGCAGCTAGACGCGAGGCAGGAACGCAAGAACTCCCCAGTCTTCACTGTGTGCCGATGAGCTGACGGTTGAGCAGGTCGAGTCGTGGAAGTCCGGGTCCTCGGTGTACGGGAACAGACCGCTGCGCATCTCGGCGAGCTGCTGGAGCGTGATCCCCTGCCCGCCCGGCACGCCGTCCACGTAGGCGGAGATCGGGTCGTCCAGCCCGATCCGGTGGTCGTCGACGAGTTCGAGCAGCGCGGTGACCGTGAAGGTCTTGGTCTCGCTGCCGATCCGCTGGAACTTTTCGGTGGTCATCGGCCGGCCGGTGGCAGTGTCGGCGACGCTGGTCGCGCGGACGTAGCTGCCCTTGCCCGGCATCCACAGTCCCGCGATGACGCCGGGGATGCCGGCCGTCCGGCGGACGTCCTCGATCGCCCTGTCCAGCCGGGCGGTCAGCTCGGGGCCCGAGGCCGTCCGGCGGGCACTCGTCCCCGTCGTACCGGACGACGCCCGCGGCGGGGACGGCCGTGGCGGACGCCCCGAGCATCGCCGCGGCGAGCAGACGGCGGGAGGGCGTGCGTCGCATGGGGGGTGCTTCTTCCAGCTCAGGGACTCGGACGGCAACGTCACCCCCCGAGCCCCGGCTGGAGGCCCGGTCCCGTACGCCGTCCGGCGAGTCCAATCGTTCGGAGCCACCCGGGGCTCCGATGCGGCCTCGGCCGAGGGCCCTGGCGACCTCCGGTTCGGCCGTCTCGGATACCGCACCGGCTCGCTCCGGTCGGGCGGCGAGCAGTGCGCGGCGGGTCGCCTGCCGGCGCCGCCTACGGCCGCAGCTGGGCCGCGAGTGCCTCGGCGACCTTCTTGAGCGACTCGCCGGCCAGGGCCGGGTCCGCCTTGGTGACGGGCGATCCCTGGGAGACCACGAGCGCCAAGTCGCCCTTGCCCGCCACCGCCAGCCGTGCGACGGCGACCGTGCCCCGGCCCGGGGTGACCCTGGTCTGGCCGATCCCGGGCTTGTCCTTGGAGAACGCCATCACCTCGGCGGCGCTGAGCTTGCCGAGGTAGGCGATCTTCGGCAGCGCAAGGTTCACTGCCACCCCGTCCTCGGACACCGCCACGAGGTCGATCTCCACCGGGGCTTCCGAAGCCGTGAAGTTGCAGACGACGGACGCGTTCGGCGGGACGGCGGGGGCGGAGGGAAGTCCCGACGGCGTGGGCAGCGCGCTGGGCCAGGCCTCAGCCGGCCGGCCCGGGTCGACGGTCCCCTGAGCCGCGGGGTGGCCGCTGGACGCCGGGGTGACGGTCCGTTCGGCACCGGCCGCCTTCAGCGCCGCCGCCGGGTCGAGGCCGAACGGGCAGGCCGACGTACCCGTCAGCTGCTTCGCCGTCGAGGCGACCCGGTCGTAGGACAGCCTCTCACCGCCCGAGGCGGCCCCGCCGGAACTCCCGGACGAGGAACAGGCGCTCCCGGCAAGGGCCATCCCGGCCGCGCAGGCCAGGGCCAGAATGCGGGGGTACTTGGCTGCAGCGGACGGGTGCGGGTCGACTAAGCGATCAGCTGTCATCCGGTCAGCCTAACTACCTCGCGAGCCGACGACCACTCCTGGTGCCGACCCTCACTCACGAGGGCAACAGCTCTTTCGTCACCGCAATAGGACGTCGATACCGCGGCATGAAGATCTCTAGAAGCACCTCGAAGAAGGCGCCATTGCCCCCGTGGTCACTGACGAGACGAGCCCTTGCGGAGTCTGAGTGCTGCCATTCCAAAGTGAACGGAGGTGCGGCACCGAACCCTCCGCCGAGACAGTCGTCCACGGCAGCGAGGTTCCAGCCGAGGTAGCCCCCGGGACCGTTGACGGCTTCACCCAGCGCGCAGTAGAAGCTGTCGGGATCGACGACCTGCAGACCGTCCAAGGTGAACACCTGCCCTGGCGCAGTGTCCTCGGAGTGGTCTCGGCGCTGGTACTGCCGCGACCCGCGGCGGCGGCCTTCGCCGCCTGTGGCACCACCACCTGGGGGCCTGGGTGCTCCTGCGCAGGGAAACGCTGTGGCTCCGCGGTCGAGCATCCGCCCGAATGTGGTTCTGTTATGGGGACTTGAGGGGAGGGGACTGTGAGTGCCCGACGCGGACCAGGCCTGGCGCCAGGCTGTTTGCCCGGGTCATGCCCGCAGATCTTCCGTCACGGGCAGGCACTCGGCGAGCAGGTCAACGACGTCGCGCCAGGCTCGCTGCGCGTGCTGTGGGTGGTAGCCGACGCCGGGGACCGTGGGGTGGTCGACCGGCGGGTGGTGGAAGGCGTGCAAGGCGCCGCCGTAGACCGCGAGGCGCCAGTCGACGCCTGCGGCCTGCATCTCGGCAGTGAACGCGTTCCGTTGTGCGGCTGGCATGATCGGGTCTTCCGACCCGACGCCGGCCCACACCGGGCAGCGAATGCGCGCTGCCTCGCCCGGTCGGCCCGTGGTCAGTGCGTTGACTGTCCCGATCGCGCGCAGGTTGACGCCGTCGCGCCCGAGTTCCAGCCCGACGGCGCCTCCGGTGCCGTAGCCGATGGCGGCGATCCGGTCGGGGTCGGCCCGCGATTCGGTGCGCAACACGTCGAGCGCCGCATGGCCGATGCCCCGCATCCGGTCGGGATCAGCGAGCAGCGGCAGGCAACGGGCCAGCATCTCCTCGGGGTTGCCCAAATAGCGCCCGCCGTGAAGGTCGAAGGCCAGCGCTACGTATCCCAGCTCGGCGAGAGCATCGGCCCGGCGGCGCTCGACGTCGCTGAGCCCCATGCCCTCTGGTCCGAGCAGCACTGCGGGCCGGCGGTCGATACCGGCCGGGAGCGCGAGGTGCCCGATCATCGTCAAACCGTCGGCCGGATACTCGACCGTACGCGTCGTAATCGTCGTCATGAGACTGGACTGTAGTGATCGTCGAGCCCGGTCCGGCCGGTGTTCTGCCGCTGGCAGAACAGTGCGCGTGTCCCTCTGAAATACGGGGCCGAGCGCTCAGGGCTTCAAGATCATCTCGTTGCCCCTTCGGCGCGTACCTCGGTCACCCCCCATGCCCCGTCACGCGGGCGAAGAGCGCTGCTGCCGGGGCCGTATCGGGCCCGGCCGTAGAGCCCGCTGATGCAGCGGGACCGCTTAAAGCCGATCCCTGTGATTCCGGACGACGGCCTGCCGGATCGTAAGTGCGCGGGCCTTCTGTAGGTGCCTGGCGAGATCTGATCGAACGCTGCCGGCGGACTGTTGTACTGCACACATGGCAGATCTTAAGCAGTGCACGGTGGTCCGGACCGGACAGTACGAGGGTGTCCAGGGTGGCACGTTCGGGGCTGGTATCAGTGCCCAGTCGGCCGGCTCGGAGAGGCTGTGCCTTCACCGCCTGGTGATGCCCGCCGGCACCCGCGGCCGTCCCCACCTGCACGAGGGACACGAGTCGGCCATCTTCATCCAGTCCGGCCAGGTCGAGGTATGGCATGGCGAGGGCTTGGCCGAGCACGTGCTGCTGCGCGCCGGCGATTACATCCACATTCCCGCCGACACACCCCACATGCCGGTGAACACCGGCGCCCAGGACATGGTG
This sequence comes from Streptomyces sp. LARHCF249, assembly GCF_052871255.1. NCBI lineage: Bacteria > Bacillati > Actinomycetota > Actinomycetes > Kitasatosporales > Streptomycetaceae > Streptomyces > Streptomyces sp. LARHCF249. The sequence continues at coordinate 91,035 of NZ_JBIXJQ010000001.1, read as the reverse complement.
TGCCTGGTCGCCCGGACCGACCCGGATGAGCAGGAAGGGGTCCGCCTCTTGGACCTGCCGGTGTGGCTGGAGTCCCGTCTCGGCACGCTGGCGGTCGGGCGCGGCTGAAGGAGCTGCCGGCTGAGTCAGAGCCCGCGGGCGGTCGCCTCGCCGAGCTGTCAGGACAGCGGCGACTGGGCGAGGCGGGGGAGTCCTACTCCTGCGCGGTCCATCGCACTCGATGGTGCGGGGCGCTTGTGCGTGCGCGGAACGGAGCGCCTCACGGACGTTGAGGCTCTCACGGGCGGGGGTCCGGCGGGCGGGAGCGGGGCGGGGTGGACCGTGACGCATCGGGGGACAGTGAGCAGGCGGTGAGGAGCAGGGGGAGAGACCAGCGGCGCATGGCTGCCACCGTGCCGCACACAGGCCGTTGCGGCCGCGAGACGGCCCGGCCCGCACCTCGGACGGATGACGCCTCGGGCGCCTGCCAGTCGGCCGTGCCGAGATGGGCTGCTGCGCTGTCAGGGGTGTGGGTGGCGCGGGTGGCTGAGTAGGTGAGATCTGGCAGCGTATATCGACGGTCTTCGAGATCAGCCGATGCCCGGTGGCGGGTGGAATGTCGGTGAGAAGTGGCAGCAGCCCAGACCTGTTTTAGGGGTGGACGGCGCGGACGTGGTCGGCTGAGAGGTGGAGTTCGTACGGCAGACAGCAGTCGGAGCACAGGGTTGCGACGAGGGTTCCGCAGGCGCACAGCTGGTTCATTCCACCGTCTGGGGTCGCTCCGCAGCAGGCGGAGGAGGCGTGCTGCAGTGTCAGGCCGCGCGCGTCGTCCGGGTTGATGACGATGTTGCCTCGCGGGCCTTGCGACACCAGCCATTGCCCGTGCACGTCAGCCTTCGTCCCGCGGCGCGGCATCGCCGGCCCGGGGACGTCGGTGGCGACCAGGGGCGCACCGTAGGGCTCCGTCTCGATGGCGTAGCAGCCTGACGGCACGGTTGCCGGCGACGGGCCCGGCTCGTCCGCGTCCCACCATGCGAAGAACGGAGGCTCGGGAACTGCGGGCAGCCGGGTAAGCGGTTCCGTCAAGGGGATCCCACACGTCGCGCACACGAAGAGCACCGCATCGGACGCCACAGCCCCATCGGTGATGTCAGCAGGCGCGACGGCCTGCCCCGGCGCGGGCTTGCCAATGCCCGGATCCTGGTCTTGCTCATCGTGCATACGCCGACCGTACGCGGCGTGTCGCCGGGCTCCACGGCCACCCCCCACCACCGGAACGCACGGCACCCGTCCCGAGTCGAGCAACCAGCCATGTCCTCTGGCGGACAGGGCTGGCTGGTCAGGAACCCTCGGGGCGGTTCACGCTCGCGCCGGGGCTGCGAGGCGGCGGGGCATGAGGCCCGCCCGGGCCGAGCACCCGGCCGGCGTCCAGCAGGCGGGCGATGGCCTCGGCGCCGGCTCCGCCCGCGTAGTGCGCGCCGAGGGGGGTGGCTGGGCTCTGCGTCGCATCGGGGACAGGCTATGCGGCCTACTGCTCGGTGAAGGTGCCCAGGTGGTTGGCGTCGAGGTACTCGACGCGGACCGTGCCGTCTGTGAAGGTCACGCCGGTGCGGCCGGCCGCCATCTCGCCGGTGGTCTCGAAGCTGAAGGTGTCGCCGTCGTAGTGGGTGAGCGGGAAGAGAATCGGCTTGGGGCCGAGGGCGAGGGTCAGCGTGCCCTTGTCGTCGGCCGTCACGGTCGCCTTGCCGTAGTACGGGTTGTCGTAGGTGCCGGTGTAGGCGGCGCTGTCCTTGGCGGGCTTGGCGGAGGCGGGCGGGTGGGCGTAGTCGGTGGGGGACCGGGCGTTGTCGACCTCCTGCGCGTAGACGGACGCGAGCAGGGGAAGCCAGTCGGTCGTGGCCTTGCCGTGCTGGGCGACGTCGAAGAAATCGAGGGCGACGGCGTCGGCCAGGCCGACGGGGGCGCCGTGGTGAGGACGACGATGCCGAGCTTCTCCAGGGGGAGCATCGTGACGTTGGCGTTGGTGCCGAGTTCGAACGCGCCGGAGTGGCTCAGGCGCAGCCGGCCGGAGTCGTCGTAGGACACGTTCCAGCCGAGGCCGTAGAAGCCGGCGCGGCCGGTGGGGGAGGTGGGCGGCTGCGAGACGATATGGGGAACGTGCGTGCGGGCGAGCGTTTCGGCGGGGATGATCCGCTTGCCGTCGAGGGTGCCGTCGGCCAGCTGGAGGCGCAGCCAGCGGGACATGTCGCGGGCGGTGGAACTGACGCCGCCGGCGGGGGCTTGGGCGTCCGGGTCGCGGACGTGGCGGGGGCTCCAGGTGCCGTCCGGGTTCTTGACGTGGATGGCGGCGTGGTCGGGGGAGTTGGCGTAGGCGGAGAACTCGGTGCTGGTGTCGGTCATGCCGGCGGGCTTGAAGAGGGTGTCCGCGCTGAGCTTCTGCCAGGTGGTGCCCTTGGCGCGGGCGACGGCCTCGGCGGCGGCGGTGAGGCCGGAGTTGGTGTAGGCGTAGCTCGCGCGGAAGGGGGTGAGGGGCTCCAGGCGCAGGTGGTCGAAGATGTACGACTGGTCGTAGCCGAGGTCTTCGAGGAGGTCGCCGGCGTGGTCGGGCAGGCCGCTGCGGTGGGAGAACAGGTCGGCGGCCGTGACGTGGTCGGTGACCCAGGGGTCCTTGAGGGCGAAGCCGGGGAGGGTGATGTGGCGGTCCCACTCGTCGGGGGTGGTGAAGGCGCCGGCGACGACGGTGGAGGAGACGGGCTTGGAGACGGAGGCGATCTGGAAGACGGTGTCGGGGCCGACCTTGGCGGGTTCGCCGGTGCGGCGGACGCCGAATCCCTTGAGGTGGACCACCTCGTCGTCGTGGACGACGGCCACGGAGAGGCCGGGGACGCCGGTGCGGCGCATCAGGTCGGTGATGGTCTGGTCGAGGCGGGCCACGGCCTTGTCGATCTGGGCGTCGGTGAGCTGCGGCTTGGGGGCGGGGGGCGGGCTGGGGGCGGCCGTGGCCACCCCTGTTCCGGCCAGCACCAGTGCGGCCCCGGCCGCTCCGAGTGCGCGGAGCGTACGCATGCCGCCATTGTCCCGCCGCCGAGCCGGTCCCGCCTGTCCTGCCCGCGCCCCCTACCGGGGCTCCGCCCCGTGCCCCGCGCCTCAATCGCCGACGGGGCTGGATTTGGCTGGGTGGGCCTGTGCGGCTCCTGTGCGGCTCAAGGATCGGGTTCTGCCCCGTGGCCGGCGTTTAAGGGATCGGGTCGGCAGAGTCGACGCAGACTACTTGCGCAGACCCGCTTTGAGGCACCGCGCCTTCATTGACGAGTACCACGTTCCATCCGATGGGCTGGTTAGTCGGCAACACCGGGATCCCGAGAGATCTGGACGCCCGGATGTTGCTGCCGCCGACGAAGCCTCCGCCTGTGGCGATCTGTCCATCTGGACAGCGCACGGAGGTGTCCCTGCTCTCGCCTGGAGGAATCGTAATCAAAGGCCCGCTTACTTGAACGGCGCCTGTCACACCGTCTCCGCCGTTTCCTGCCTGTGTCGTCGCCTTAGCCCTTACTTGGGCGGGCGGGCCTGAGCCGCGGCAGCCAGTCGCTTACCGACCGGCCTCCCTGAAAGGGTGTCGAGCGGGTGGCTCACTCTCACATTCGCCACACCCCATCCCCGGGGACTCGACTTCCCCCGTTCAGCCTGGATCGTGACCTAGGACAGCCGCGGTCGGCACCTCCCACACCCGGCTCGTCGTCCATGGGCTGGCCTGACGAACCCTTTGGACGCCTCGCTCAGCGCCGGGTCCAGATGAGGATGGCAGCAAGGTGGAGTGCGGTTTGGTAAGCGATGGCGAGCTTGTCCGTCCGCATTGCGAGGCCGCGCCACTGCTTGAGTCGGGCGACGATCTGTCCGGTCTCTGCCTGGAGACCGGGTCCTTCAGGGGCCGGATGGAGTGGGTGTCGATCGGGCGCCACACGATGCGACGGGACCCGCGGCGCAGCTCCCGGCCGTACGACCACGTGGCGCGCCCGTCCGGTGCCCAGGCGAGTTCGTAGACCCCGGGGGCGATCGAGAAGTCCTAGCGGAAGAATGGCCTCCGTATAGGACAGTAAGCGTCCTAGATGCCGTGACCCGCCCGCAGGGGCTTCACACGGATGATGGCCGGTCTCGATGACGATGCCTTGGGGCCTGGCGGTCGATGAGGGCGAGCGGGACGCGCTGCTGAGAACGACGAAGACAGGCCGGGTACTCGGCGACGGGGTGAGCCGTTCGCGGTCATGCGCGTGCCGTACCGGATCAGCTCTGTTGCCTGCGCGAGCGTGGTGCCATGGTGATGTGGATCCGCACATATGACGAGGCCCAAGGCCTGTGGCAGTACTTCGAGGGTGATGAGGAGGGGTGGGTGCTGCGGCAAGTGGACTTGCGAGGCGATGACGGAACCCCGGTGACCGCCGCCTCCCTGGAGGAAGTTCTCCGGCTTCAGGAGCGCGCGGACATCGCCACCATGAGCCGGTATGAGCAGCGGTACGGCCTTGTCGCCGAGGGCAGGCTCACGGGATGGGAGGAAGCGCCGCGCGCCGGCGGGATCTCGGCCGAGGAGTTCGAGAGGGTATGGCTGGACGCCCGGCGGGCGCTGGGTGCCACCGCACCGCCCCCCGCCACTGACAGGTGACGGCCGCCCCCGCGCCGTCCCGGTGCCACGAGTAGACACTCCCCCGAGCTGGGCTGGAGGTGCGGGGCTCAGGCGGCTTTGGGGCTTGGAGGCCCTTCTGGAACGCCCGCTCCCCGCCCGGCAGGATCCGGTGCAGCTGGTCGAAGACCCCGGCTGCTGCCACCGCTCCAGCCGGAGCCAGCAGGTCTGTCCGGAGCCGAACCCCAGCTCCAGCGGGAGCAGTTGCCAGGCGATGTCGTTGCAGAGAACGTACAGGATGCCCTGCAGACACAACCGGTCCGCTACCGGCCGCGCCCTGCGACTTCATCGGCCAGGGCGGCAGCAGAGGCTCGATCAGTGCCCACGAGTCGTCGTCCACAATCCACGGCCGAGTGCTCAGACACTCATGAACGGCCGAATCATCACACCGGTTACGCCCGACCAGGGTGTCTCAACAAGATCCTGTTACGAGCTCTTAGGGGTTGATGGACTTGATGGGCGTGCGCTGCTCATCGGCCGCCGGCCCCGTGCTGTTCGAATCACGGATCCAGATCCAGGCGTATATCTCTTCATCGCCCAGCTCCGTGTTCAGCGCGTTTCCCTGAGCCGTGAACTGTTTCCGCCGGAATACCGACGGGCCCGACGCGCTGAAGGTCTCCACGGGGGCATACGCCGTGACCTGGTCGTCGTCGGAGGAGTCTTCCTCCCATACCTTCACGGAGTCATGGAAGAACCGGCCGATCTCGAACGCATCAAAGTGGACCGTGTACGTGATGAGGAATTCCCAGGAGCCGTCGGAACGCCTGTTGGCTCTTTCGACGATTCGGTCGTTAGCAATCTTCGCCATGATAAACACTTCTCCATATCGATGTCTGGGGTTACCGGTCTGGTGAACCCGTGAATCAATTTCACCCCACGCCGGTGCCCCCGGTCATGCCGCTCGTCTTCGGGACTTGACGGCACTGAAGGTCGCTGGCATGGCACCCCAGGCAATCCCCGGCCAGCCTCGCCCACTCGCGCAAACCGCCCCGCTTCCGCCGGCAACCAGGTGCCCTGACCTGGGACGGAGGGTGGGAGAGGGAAGTGGGGAAGCGGCGGCCCGCGCGGGCGGTGCAAACCGCCGGCCAGTCCCCAAGGGGCCGACGACCGGCAGCAGCGCCACGTCGGCCATGGAGTAGAGCCGGATCGTCGTGCGCTGGGCCCTGAACCAGAAGCCCCACACCAGGTTCGCCCGCTCGTCGCGGACCAGCAGGACGTCCTCCAGCAGGGGCCCCTCCGCCACCTTCGGTACCCCCGGCGGCAGCGGCGCACTTGCCGGATGACAACCCTTGTCGTCCCTGGCGATCCGCTCCCGCCCGGGTCTCCGCACAGAGGGGCCGCCAGCGCCGGGAAGTCGGCCCAGACGATCGTGATCTCGGGGTGCATGAGGCGGAGGCGGAAGAGGACTTCCTTGGCCGCGTGGCTGTCGTGGAGATCGGCGGGGGTACCCGGTTGACGACACGGGGATCTTCGAACCGACCGCTCCGACGCGGCCCACGAACGTGGCGACCGCCCGCGCCACCACAGCAGCCTGCTGTTCCGCGGCGGCCCGTACTAGAGCATTTCCTTCGGACCTTATTGCGCCCCAGCCTGCCTCACACCCATCAGCGGCACGGTGCCGTGGTGGTTAAACACCGCCTCGTTCGCCCGTGCGGGGGTGACACTGCAATGAGACGCACAGGCCGGCTGGGGTGCTAACGGCGTTAGCACGCACTCCCTCCAGCCGGCGATGGTCTCGTCCTGGAGATCGATCGAGCCTAATCTTCGGTCTGTCGATGCCTCCGGAGCCGGTGACACCCCCCGGGCCATGTGTTCGGCAGGGGAGAAAGCCATGCCAGCTCCGGAGGCCCGGTGCCTCATTGCGGGGCAACCAAAACGGAAATAGGGGTCAGAGGTTCATTTGCCCGGTGGTGTCTGAGCGGCCGCCTCCGTACGAGGCAGTCAGGGCTTTGGCAACGGCGGTTGCATCTGCGTCGGCTACGTCTGCCGGGTATTCGGGCAGGAGGTCGTCCCAGACGGGCAGCCACGACCCGTACAGCTGGGTCTGTCCCTCGGGCCGGGCGAAGAACCACACGTGCAGGTGTGCGGACCCGTCCCCGATCCGGTAGACGTGGGCTCGGCAGATGTGGGGCAGAGCCTGTACGTGGCGGACGATGTGAGTGGTGAGCACGCCCAGCTCGGCGGCGAGCTCGTCGGGCAGATCGGCCATGTCGTAGTGGTCGCGCGGGTACAGCATCAGCACCAGTGGCACACCGACGCCTGTTATCCGGGCCAGTCGCCAGCGGTCGTTGAGCCAGATGCCTTCATTGCGGGAGCGGCATTCATCGCAGTCCGCCGGGTCTTCCCCGTGCCGCCGCGGCTCGGGCAGAACGGGCGGGCGGAGCGCGGACACGCGTAGTCCATCCGCCTCAAAGGGGCTGATGTCCCATCCGGTCATTCTTGCCAGCGGAAGCCGAAGCTCATCATCCGCAGCCGCACGTGCGTGGTCGTAGAACTCATCGGGTCGCAAGGCCATGATCGTAAGACTAGCTGCGCCTTGTCGGCTGCTGGCGCCCCGCCGGAATCAGCTGTGAGTGGCGGTGGCGCCGGATGGGTGTCAGCAAGGACGGGAGACCTGTCCCTGCTCATGCTGCGCAGGGACAGTGATCACGGCTGTCGCTAGGTGACCAAGCCGCTGCCGTCAGGCGCCCATCGCGAGGATGTCCGGGTGCCATGGGATCCGTCCCCGCACCCAACGGTGCCTGCGCCTGTCCGAAGGCCCCTTCTCCCACCCCGAGCGCCTGCAGCTCCTGCTCGAGGCACTGGCTCCCACCACCGACCGGGGCTCGTGGCGCTCCACGTACGACGAAATGGAGCATGATCACTTAGCGACCGTCGATGCCGACTGGTTGCTCACCGACGACGCCTTCCGCCCCCACCAAATCCGGATGCTCACCGCTCGCCGTTACGACCTGGCAGCCGACCGCACGCGGGCCATCAACCGACTGAGGGCCTGCTCTGGAGTACTTCCCCGCTTTGGGCGGGAGTTTGGCTTCGTTCATGTGAAGTGGTTCTGTCTCAGCTTCTGTGGTGCAGCCACGCTGAGTGACCGGATCGGCTAGCGGGTGACCAATCCTGGGGGCGAGACGAACCGCTGGTCAGTCCCCTGCCTCGGACTCCTTGCCTAGGAACTGCCTCGCTGCCTCAACCGCTTCCTCGTTGAGTTCCTCGACGGAGATGCCCCAGCTCTCCTCCCAGCCGTCCAAGTTGTGCGCGCAGTGGACGAGGGTTTGGAGTTCTACGGGGTAGCCGAGGCCATAGGCGATGTCTGCCCAGATGAGGTGGGTGCCGACTGCGGGATCCAGGGATCCGTCGGCGATCTGACCGGCGACCCAATAGGCCAGGGCCCACTTCGCGGCCCGAGGGTCAGCGGGCGGGTGGAAAAGCAGTCCCAACTCCTCCAGCACGTGGTCGAAGAGTGCCGGAGCCTCGGGCTCTTCGCTCCGGAGGAGACCGGCCAGCATGGCGAGGGAGGGACTCTCGACCCCGGCGATCAGCGCGTCCAGCCCAGCCTGGATGAGCCGGTCCGACCCGACGTGCCTACCGAATGCCCTCTCGCGCGCGATGTGGTTGAGCTGCTTGAGAGCGTCGTCGCGGGTCATCACAGTCTTCTCGATCGGCCATCCGGGAGAAGGAGACTCGCACATTTTCAGATGGTGTTGCCATCGAGTTCCTCCTGCGTGTTCGGTGATCAGGACATGAGAACCCGTTCCCGCAGGAGGGCGAAGCCGCGCGACCGAACATCTGGCGCTTGAGCATTTTGATCCTGTTGACATGTCCTTCGACGACGCCTGAGCTCCAGGGCAGGGTCAGGCCGGCGATGACGGCGTCCCGATCGCGTTCGAGTCCTGTGGCGAGGGTGTGGAGGCTGGGGAGGTCACCCGTCTGACGGCGTCGAGCCAGTCCGGCAGCCGTTCGCCCTGGTGCTCGGTGACCATGGTCGCGAACGACCAGATGTGGCGGGTGAGGGCTGCGATCTCGGGGCAGTTGGCTGAGATGTTCTTGAGCTGGAGTTGCTCGGGTTCGGTGAGGGTTTCGGGGCAGCGGAGGATCCATCCGGCGACTGAGCGGGGCGAGGGGGGCCGGGCCGCCACCGGACGGGGGTGACGTCCGTTTGAGGTGCAGGTAGGCGCGAGGGCGAGCTGTACGCCGCGATTCGGCGTCGCGATCACCGCGACCGCATGAAGATGTGGGAGATCGAGTGCATGTACAACGTCTCGTGGCGGAGGGTCTCGCTGTGCTCGGATGTGGCCCGGCTGGTTGGTGAGCACCTGGCCGCGGTTGGCGCCGGTGCCAGTGAAGGGGGGTGCGGGGGCGGCAGACCGGTTGGCGGGACAGGACCGTGCGGGTGCACCGGCCGATGACTTTGAGACGGGCATCGACGCAACGGGAATCTAGTGGTCCGCTTCCGTTAGCGTGATCGGGTGCGTTACGACCAGCGGGTGCTCGTTTTGATCGAGGTGCGGGGCCCGGAGCGAGACGTGGCCCAGGCTCGGGAGGAGTTCGCGGCGTACGGCTGGCCGGTGCTTGCGGACGTTGCGCGCGGGACCGGGTTCTCGGCGGGGGTGCTCGACGCCGAACCTGACACCCCGGCCCGTCTGTTCTCCGTGGAGGTACGCCTGTTTGGCGCGCGGAACAGGCACACCGAGCAGGCAGCCGCGTGGCGGGTGCAGAAGCTGGCGCGGGCCGCCGTGCTGGAGATGTACGTGCGCCGGACCGAACTCGTCGTCCGTGACTTGGAGCTGCTGCCGGAGTGGAGGGTGTTCGCCGAGGGCCATGGCCGGTCCCCGTCCCGGCGCGGACTCTGGACCCGTTACGAGGATTGGTCCGGCGTGCACGACACGGGCTCGGTTACGGCGGGCACGGAGCAGGAGGCCAAGAGACTTGCCCGGATGGCCCTACCCGGCGGCGCCCCGGTGCGTAAGGACACAGAGATCCACCCGCCGCCGGGGCGCCGGCTTCTCGCCCGCTACGCCATGAAGCGCGAGGAACGCCTCAGCCGTGTGGTAGCGCGGCTGCTTGGCTTCCTGATCGCCGTGGGACTCGGCCTGTACCTCGCCAGTCGGCAGGAAGGAGTCCCGCGCTGGTTCTGGGTGACCTGTGCCCTCGGGTTCCTGCTCGCCGGGGCGTGGCAGATGATCCGGCTCTACGTGTCCGGAGCACTCGGCGGCGGGTCGCTCACGCTGTTCGGCATGGCTGGGCTGTATGGGGCCGTTGTGGGCATGGCCCTCGGCGGCTTCCCGTCGCTGTCGGCCAAGGGGGCCGCGCTGACAGTCGCGGTGCCGACCATCGGCATCGGCCTCTGGCTTCTGATGCGCCAGTGGAATCGGGGTGAGTGGATCGGCTGGGCCGTGCCGCTGCTGGCAACGTTGACCTTCACCTTTTTCATCGGCTCTGCAACCGTCCAGCACGCGCTGTATGCGAACCGATTGGCGCTCTCCCTTGATGACCTGGACGTGCACCCGGTCGGGCAGGTCGCCTCCGGGGCCAGGGTGATTGGCCTGCTGAGCCTGGTGCTGATCCTGCCGGCACTGTGGGGCATCGCCAAGCACCTCCACTGGCCGTCGACGCGTCCCGGCGAGCGCATCAGCGCGGTGCTCTGGGCACCGACTCTGCTTGCGTACGGGCTGCTGGGGGTGCTTTGGCTCGCCGATTCGGCCCCGCGTGCCGCCGGTCAGGCGATCGATGCGGCTGAGAACCGCAGGGAGGCGCCGGAGTACTACGGGGTATGGCCGCGATGGATGTGTGTGCAGCCGACCGTGCCCCGCAACGAACTGAATGAGCAAGGAGGTGTACTCGACCCCAGCCATCCCTATCTCTCCTTCACCGTGACGGGGGAGCGGATCGCCGTCTGGAACACCGAAACGGACGGCCCACTGAGGATCCCGTCCGAACAGGTCCGCCTGGTGCCGGCGGCGGACCCGGCCCGGTCCTGCCTCCCGCCAGGAACCTGAGCTGGTGTGAGGCCGAGTGCGGCTTTCCGGTTTCGTGCTGGCTCTGCCTAAGCTTGTCGTTTAACCACTGACCTGGCGTGCGGTCATGGTGACGATGGGCGTTCTTGTGCTTGCTGATCGGTTGCTTCGGCTTGTGTGAGTGCCTGGCGGAGAAACCCGGCATGCTCGCGCATCGCCCGGAGTGTGGACGGGTCGGTCGTTCGACGGGCGGCGGCTTCGGCCGACTCGGTCCAGGTCCGGAGCACTGCGAGGGGGCGTTGGTGTCCGCAGTCCACTTCGGAGCCGGACTGGTCGTAGACGGTGGCCTCATAGCCGATGTTCACCCAGACGCTGGCACCTTGGTCGTGGAAGGCGACCTCGAAGGGCGGTTCGTCAGGGTGCACGCCCGCGGGGGTGTCGGTGACGATCGTGAACTGCTCCTTGGGGTTCATCCAATAGTCCTCGCCCCATGGCTCGAGCCAGATCCCAAGTATCTTCTCGGTGTCGTTGTTCAATCTGATCTTCGGCATTGCCGCAGCGTAGGGCTACTTGGGTAGCTGCCATACGGCCCCATCCGGTTCGGCGGGGTTTGGTGCCCGTCTTGTGGTGGGCGGGCCGACGGTAGGGCTGGCCGGTGACGAGTTCGAGGCCGACGTCGTGGCGTGTTGCCGTCCGTTGGTTCTTCGAGCCGGGCGGCCGTCCGGGGCCTGAGCGGGAGGGTTTGGGAACAGCCGCTGGCGAGGGCAGCCGCGTTTGGAGGTTCCGAAACCCGCGGCGAACGCCGGTGCGGGGTCAGCCTGTTCGGGTCGGCCGGCTTCTCCTAGGGGCGTCGCAGGTCGACGGGGAGCGGGCGGGACAGGCGGAGCTGGGTATCGGTCGCGATGACCAGCCACGTCCAGCGGTCGGCGGCCTCCGGTTCACGGACCTTCGGCCTGGTCCAGCCGTCGGCGGGCCCGCGTCGGCCCCGACTTTTGGCCGCGGACAAAGTCGGCCCCTTCCGTGCCCCCGCTCGCGTCCGTCAGAAGGACCGGAAAACCTTCTCGGGATCCTCGTGGGCCGCCTGCGCGTACTCCTCGAAGTCCAAGTTGGCGAGCGACAGATTCGCGTGGATCCAGTGCACCTCGGTCGGGACCGTGCGAAACTCCCGCCCGAACTCGTGGATGCCCTCGTCGTCTTCTTCGAAGGGCTCGTCCTCCTCCTCGGAGGTGGCCACCGCCAGGAGCGCATGGTGGGCGGAGCTCATGGTGACCGAGTCGGCGACGAAGAGGACGCTCAGCTCGTCGTTGGCCGAGGCGGCTTCGAGGACTTCGTCGACGGTCGCTCCGGCCCAGGCCGGATCGTCGACGAAGTGAACAAGAGCCTCGTAGCACCCGTCGTCTCCCCAGGGCTTCATCAGCTCCGCGGTGACGGCCTTCCAAGCCGGCTCGTCGCCGTAGTCGGTCCTGACCACCAGAGCGTGGAACTCATCGCGGTCGGTGTCGGTCGGCAGTTCTCTCAAGTTCCCGGCCCTCGGTCATCCGTGTACGTGCCGTGCGGATGTCTCATGGCGATGCCGGCCCCGACCGAGGCGGGCCGGCACCCACCGAGGGACGGCTACACAGGTTCCGGGTTGGGGCTGCTGGAGGTGCTGATCGCCGGATAGCTGCATCCCGCTGGGGCAGCGAGCGATCCTACGCTTCCACTCGCCCTTTTCCCGGCCCCCGATCTCCGTTCTCAGCAACCCTCGGCAACCGTTCCGGCCCCGCGCGGGTCCTTCCCACCAGGGCCCCGGTGAGCCTGCGACGTACTCGAAGATGGGGAAGCGCCGTGGGATCCGCAGGGCAGCAGAGGGCGTCGCCGAGTTCCTGATGGAGACGGTTGGGGAAGCCGTCGCCGAGGTGATCTTCAGCCTGCTCGCCGGCCTGTTCCTGATCGCCTACCTGAGCTGGTCCAGCCCCCGCGCTTGACTATCGCGGGGGCTGGACTGCTCAGCCTCTTCCGCGCCCACGGTGCCTGGAAGACCTTCCGCGACCCCGCGAAGGATCGCCGCCGTCGGGGCCTCACCGCCGTGACCACGGACGCTCAACCGCGGGTCCCCCCGGGCGACCACGAAAATTGCTTCCGGGTCCACTCGTGGTCCGGGCATGATTCCCACCGTGCATGAGGACGAGGACCATCGCGGGCAGGGACGGTACACGCTGACGGACACGGGGAACGGCCATGTCTGGGGCGTCTGCGCCGAGGTGGAGGGACTGTTCGGAGAACCCCGGCGCGAGACGTACGAACTCTTCGGCTGGGTCCCGGAAGGAGTCGAGGTCCGGGGCTGGGTCGGCGCTCGGGTGTGGCTGGTGCCGGAAGACAACACGCTCGATGCGTGGCTTCTGGAAGACGCGGAGAGCCTCGGGCAGCACCCTGGGACGGACGGTCTCGTGCTCACTGGTACGGACGTCTATCTGGGCCCGCCCGAGGGACACCGAGGTCCTGTCCGATTTCACGACGAGTACCGATGGCTGGGCTCCTGCCGGGAATTCGCCCGCGTCCTGACGCCCGGGCAGATCGAGTCCCTGCTCGTCCTGCGGGGTCTCGCCCCGGGGGATCAGCTGCAGTGGGCTCTGGCGAAGGGCACCCGGCGGGCGCTGGACTTGGGAGAGGCCCTGTTGGAGGTACGGGATGACCGGGACGAGCGTGTCACGGACCGGCTGTTCTGGGCCCAGGTCCGCACGTGGCGGCCGTCCTCCCACGGCACGGATCTGATCGATCTGGAACTCGACGGAACGTTGTTCACGCCCGTTGCGGAGCACGCGCGGGCCATCTGGGATCGCTGGCTCGCCGGCCCGCCGGACACACCGGGAGCCTGGGCCTGCCTCGACACCCGGCAGCGTGGGGTCTGGCTCGATCTCGTCCTCCAGCGGGCCTGCCGACGCAAGCATCAGGACCGGCCCGCCGGACACGCGTACGAGCTGGACGGCCGGCACATCACCGACGTCCCGGGGCTCTACCTGGCGCTCGGCGAGGCGGTGAACGGACCGGGCGGCTACTTCGGCGGCTGCTTGGACGCCCTCAGGGACTGTCTGCGCGGCACCTTCGGCTACACCGCCCCCGCAAGCCTGCTCTGGCGGGATGCCACGACCGCGCGCGAGCACCTGTCCCGCGTCCTGAGGTCGGAGGGCGAACCGTACGACCTGGTCGCCGCGGTGCTCGAAATCCTGGCGGAGGGCGGGATGCGCGTCACCTGCACCTGAACAGGAGCCGAGCCGCGGGGAGGTGCCGACGGGGGAGGGTCAGTCTGCGGCGGACAGGTTGTGCCACCAATGACCGCATCCGCCGGCGCAGAAGCGTTCGCGCCGTCGTTCATCGGCGACCGAGAGTACGGCGACCAGCAGCCGGAACGCCTTGCGGCGTTCGTCGACAGGTGTGAGAGAGACGATCTTCCCCAGTTGCCGGTTGATCGGGCCGCGTGTGATGAGTACCGCGGGTGTGTGCGTCGGGCGCAGCCCGGCCCGGCGGATGCTTTCCGGTCCGTCTTCGTCGTCGGCGCGTGCCTGCTCGCAGTGATGGCGCAGAAAGAGCATTGTCTCCGACCGCTCCTCCGGGCTCAGTGAGTAGTACGAAGCAGCCGCCCCGGACCCGGGACGACGGCTTCGACCGGCAGGCCACACGCCAACATGGTCACTGCCCGAATCCCTGGTCCGTACCGTTGCAGCCAGTAGCAGGCAGAGGGATCGAAGATTGCCTTGGCAACCAGCTTCGCCAGCCTCCCTTGTCCCGGCCGTCCCGGTCCTGTTGTGCTGGCTGTATGGACTCAGCAGTCGAGCCACGAGGTCCTGGACCCAGCCCGTGTGGTCGCACCTCGGCACCCTTGACGATCTTGTCCTGCCCTACGGCGTTGCCCTGGCTGCCTCCGGATGTGCAGCGTTGCCCCGAGCCTCCCCGTGGGCGGGCCGGGCCGTGGCCACCCACCGGTCGACGGAGTCGATGCCGGCGTCGGCCGCGCTCGTCGGTGCCGGGCATTGGCGGACGATCTACCTAGGTGGATTGGCCGCAATCCAGGGAGGTTGGGGAAGGGCTGTCAGCAGCTCACGGGCTGCCTGGATGATGCCGGCGTTGAGTTCTTCGTGGGAGATGTCCGAGTGTTCCCCGTCCCAGTCTTCCCAGGTGGACGCCCACGCGACAATCGCACGGAGCTCTTCGGGATAGTTCAGCGGTGCAGCTACTCCACTCCAGATCAACGCGGCGGCGGTGCCCGGATCGCAGGAGCCGTCGACGATGCTCTTGGCCCACGAACGGGCCAGCTCCCAAAGAACTGCGTTGGGATCGGCAGTCAGGCGCGGAGTGATGCCGAGCTCGTCCAGGACCTCCTCGAAGAGCCCGGGCGCATGCTCCGCCTCCCCGCTTGCGAGTCCGGCCAAAGTCCGGATCGAGGGAGTGTCGAGGCCAGTGAGCAGTGCGCCGAGGCCAGCCTCGATGAGCCGGCCGGGGTCGACCTCGCAGCCGAGCGCCCGCTCGTCGGCTAGCATCTGCAACTGCCGGATGGCCTCGTCTTCGCTCATGGCACGTGCCCTTGCCGAAACCGTGTGGTGGAAGTGCCCCACGTGTATGTGAGCCACCCGCCGCATACAGATCGATCATAGGTCTCGCGGGTGCCACGGTCAGCCCTCTCTGGCATTTCCGCAGTTCAGTGGCGTCCGGATTTAGCGTTCTAGTTGTCTGCCGGGGCCAACTACGGCGCTAAGTCACAACCGGGTGTGACTGAGCGTTTCAGTTGGCCCCTGAGCGTTGCACTTGGCCCGGCTGAGCGTGACGGTTGGCCCGGGCCGTCCGCGGGTGGCGCACCGCCGATCTGTTCGGCTGCAGCGTCATGGGTTTCTCGTTACTGCACAGCGCGGCCGATGAGTTTGTGGCTCCCGGGCAGTCCAAGCTCGTGACACCCCAGGAAAGGACACCGCCATGTCGGAGCTTCTCGTCGACTTCATCACCTCCCTCGACGGCCACGCATCGGGAGAGGGATGGCCCGGGTTCTGGGGCCTCGAGGGCCCGGAGTACCTCGCATGGCTCGGCGAGCAGCCCGAGGCCACCTACCTGATGGGAGCGAACACCTACCGCCTTATGTCGGGCTTCGCTGCAGGCCAGGTCCCCAATGGCCAAGACGACTTCAGGCCCGAAGAAGAGGCGTCCGTCGACGAGCTCACGCAAGCGTCCAAGGTGGTGTTCTCCTCCTCACTCGAGGAGCCACTGACGTGGGCCAACTCCACGCTCGTCCGCGGCGACGCCGTCGAGGCGGTCCGCGCCATGAAGTCGAGTGGCTCGGGGCTCCTCAGCACGATCGGCAGCCTCAGCCTGTGCCGGTCCCTGCTACGAGCCGGACTCGTCGACCGCTTCCGGGTCGTGATGTTCCCGGTGATCACCGGGGCCACGGGCGAAGAACGCATCTACGACGGCTATCCGGACGTTGCCCTCGAGATGATCGAGCACCGCACCTTCGACGGCCGCATCCAGCTGGTCGAGTACAAGCCCCGCGTGCTCGAGCACCCGCCGCTCGGCGTCCCTGCGTGACGTCGCCCCGTCCGCCGGTCTGGACGGCCGCCAGGCCGGCGGACGGCGGTGCGGAGCAAGACCTAATAAGACGTCATCTCATTTGGAGAGTCTGCGGTAGCAGATGAGGGTGCAGGCGATGCTGGTGAAGGAGAGGAAGTGTTCGGCTTTGCGTTCGTAGCGGCGGTGAAGTCGGCGGCAGCCGCCGAGCCAGGCCATAGTGCGTTCGATGGTCCCATCGGTGTCGGCCCAGTCGCTGCGGGGACTCGATGCCTCGGCGGGCGATGTGGTGCTTGATGCCGCGTCCGCGTAACCATCGCCGCAGGTGGCAGTAGTCGTATCCCTTGTCCGCGTGGAGCTTGGCGGGCTTGCGCCGTCGGGGTCCACGGCGGGAGCGGATGGGCGGTATGCCGCGGATGCGTTCCGGTAAGCAGTAAACGTTTTCAGCGTTGCCGCTCCAGGGGCCGGTCTCTTGAGGTCGCCTCGATCCGCCGCCCCGTCACCGCCCTTCCGACGGTCGCTGGACCGCCGGCAGCGCGGGGCGTCGTCGTCAGGGATGTCTGGAGAAGCGAAGTGGAACGGCACACCGAGGTGGTTGGCCAGCGTCCGGCCGGCCTTGGCGGCGGCGTCGCCAGGGGGAGCACCGCCCGGGCGTCGGTAGATAGTGGCCAGGTGACCCTCCCCCTCTGGGGCATCCAAGACCGCGACCAGGACAATGAACCAGTCGTGCACGGTATCGCCGTCCCACAGCGCTTCCACCGCCGCCACGGGACCTGGGAGAGCCGCGGCGCGAGCCGCAAGTGAGGGGAGGTCGAGCGGATCCGGAAGTGTGAGAGTCCGGACCGATCCCGCCATCAACTACGGAGAGCGCGAGACCGTCCTGTCGGCGCTGTCCGACAGGGGGTGGCCCCGCGACTACGACCACCCCGAGACCACCGCCTGGGATCCGGGTCTGTCGGCTGGCTTCACCTGTGGTCCTCTTCCTGAAGGCATCCAGGACAGCGACCCGCGACCGGACCTGACGGGCTGGCAGGCGTGGGCCGGGCCGGTCCTTGGTTCCCCCTACCTGTGGGCCGCGACATTCAGCGCCAGCGTCCCGCACGAACTGGTCGGCGCCTTCGCCTCCTCCGTCGCCTCGCCGACCCCGGTCCAGCGCCGCACCCTGCCCGAGCTCGCTGCCGGCCGCCTCACCTTCAGCCTCCCCGGCTGACCAACCCGCCGCCCCATCCCGGTGTGGGCTGCTGTCCGGCACTCTCCAGGCCGACGGCAGCCCCTTCGGCTGCCCGCACCCCTCGCCATCAGGAGGCCCCTTGTCGCGCACACGCGGCAGCATGGGATGCGGATGTCCACGGCACCTTCGAGGAACGGGCGTGGCTGCTGAAGCCGGGCGACCGGCACGCGCTCTCTGGCTGCGATGAAGTCCACCCTGTCGTCGCCGCCAGGCACCGCTACGGCCGCCAAGTCGACTGGTATTAAGGTCCTCTGTCGGCGGCGGAATCTGGCGCGGCCGGATACCGCCGCCGACTTCCGCGTCTGCTGCTGTGCCAAGTGCGGTTGCCCTGTGCCGTGTCGCTCAACTCGTCGAGAGCCGCCGGGGTCGCTGGCAGGTCATGTCGCGGTGCTGGCAGTTGCCATCTCTCAGTGAGGCCCGTCGCTGGGGGGGGCGGCTCTGCGCGCTCAGCCGGGCAGGCAGCGACAGTCGGGCCGTAGGTGATGAAACAAACTGGTGGCGACCCAGGCGAGGCCCTGACGCCCGTTGCCTGTGTCGTCAGCGCAGTCACAGCATTAGAGCGAGGGCAGGGTGGCATCCTCAGTCGGGAAGCGGCGCTCAAGCAGCCAGTGCAGGTAGATCCGCAGGCCCTGCTCCAGCCCGTCCGCGATGTAGGCCTCGAAGTCACGAACGGCGGAGGCGGTGCCCTGGTTGTAGGACGCGTCGATGCTTTCCCAATCGCTCCGCCCGGCGGCCAGGTGCTCCAGCACTCGGGCCCGGTTCCGCCACCACTCCCGGACGGTCTCCGCCGTCCAGTGCTCGTCACCGTCGTATCCGTAGCCGCCCCATGGATCGTCGCCGACCGCTTCGACCACGAGCAGGGTCTCGGCGGCGGTCCGGGGTTGGCGATAGTCGAACTCGCCGAACCGTTCACCGTCGTAGAGCACATGCCCTGGGGCGACGATCCGGCCCGTCAGGCAGTTGTCGGTGTCACCGCCGTAGAACGGCCCGGGCACGTTGAGCCAGTGCCGGTCCGACCAGCGCCCCTGGAACAGGCTCTGGTGGTCGGCTGCCAGAACGGACGTCGGGTCGAAGTAGCGCGTCATGCGCTCAGCCTAGGACCTTCGTTCGATCCGCCGAGCAGCGTTCCGGGCGCTGGAGATCTCAAAGGTCAGATCCAGGTGGCCAGCCTGCTCAACCCGGTGAGCCTTCGCGGTCACAGCACTAGATGCCGACTGCCGCGCCCTGGACGGCGGCGTCCTGGCGCCAGGAGGTGCCCGTGCTCGGCCGCCCACCGCGCGCGGCAGCCAGGCCCTCCTCCCAGGCGACGTCGAAGTGGGACCAGACCGCTGCGTGACGCGCTCTTCGTCCATGTCGCCGCGGGCGTAGAAGCGGCGGACGCCGGCGGTCCACTGACTGGCTTTGTAGATGACAACCGACGCCAGTAGAAGGTGGGTTCTGACTCCACCGCCCGGCAGTGGCAGCTATACGAGAATCAGACCGCGGTGGATGAACGTGCCGATGCCCCGCCGGCGGCTGTGGGCCGCCTGCGGGGCATCGTCGGATGAGGGTGCCTCAGGCCGGCGTGATGTTCTCCGCCTGCGGGCCCTTCTGCCCCTGGACGACGTCGAAGGCCACCTTCTGGCCCTCCTGGAGCTCGCGATAACCCTGCGCGGCGATTGCGGAGTAGTGGGCGAAGACGTCGGGGCCACCGCCGTCCTGCTCGATGAAGCCGAAGCCCTTTTCGGCGTTGAACCACTTCACGGTGCCAGTAGCCATGCTGTTCTCCTAGACGTGCGCAGCCGCTGGCGCCCGCACTGTGCGACCGCCGCGTCCGACCGGCGTCGCCCAAGCGGTCCCGGACAGCCGAAACGTCCGCGATCGCGATCACGGGCGAGCAGCGGCTCGGAACCACGACTGCTCCTGACATCCACGGTATCTCCCCAGGACTCCTGCCACACAGAGAACACGGCCCCGTCAGTCCACCGGCAGTTTCGGCACTACCCCCCGCCAACACCGAACTGGACCTCACCACGCGGTTACCCGGTAGTGCCAGTGGAGTCAGAACCCACCTTCGGCTGGCGTCGGTTGTCACGTACAAAGCCAACTGCCCGAGCGGGAAGTTCGCGAGCGAGGCCGGCCACCCGGACGCCTCCGCGCCTTCCGCGCCCGGCACACGGAACGTGAACGGGACGCGCAGGTTGCCGTGCTTGCGGGCGTAGATGACGGCGGCTTTCCCCCCGCCGCCAGTGTTCGTCTTCGGGGTTGAGGACGCGCAGGTTGATGAACGCGGCGAGCGCGGCCGGGTCGCGGGGCGTAGAGAACTTCAGCAGGGCCCTGGCGGGGGTGCTGACGCCCCCAGTCTGGCGGGGCATCCCATGACGCCCGCACAGGCAGAGCTTTTAACGCTTCGGCCGTACCGTTCGACTTCTTGGATGTGAAGGGACAACAGCTTTTGCCCATCCTCGGACTGGGGCCGCTTGTGCCGGTCGTCGCGCTGGGAGGCATGCCGTGGATAGCTCTTCCGATCCTCGGCTCCTTGGCTCTTATCGGAGTGGTGCTGGGTGAGTGGCAGCGCCGCTGCACCTTGGTGTCTGTTCTTCGACAGGCCCCGCCCGGCACCATCGTGGAGCAAGACGGTGGGATCGGCGGGCCGCGCGTACGTATCCAGGTCGGCAGTCATGCTCCACCAACGCGCAGGGGGCGGTGACCGATGGACGAGCAGCGGCTGACACCTGAGGACCAAGCCCGGATATCGGCTCTGTTCGACGACCAATACGACCTGCTGCGCCGACTTGCCTCCCGCCTCCCTCGTGGAACGGGTGAGGGCGTCACCCCCGGTCGGGAGCTTGTGATGGAGGCCTTCGAGGCAGCCATCGAAAAGTGGGAGGAGATCGGATCCTGGGAGACCGAGTCCCAACTGAAATGGCTGTGGGTCGTGTGCTGGCGCCGGCGGATCGATGAGCTGCGACGTCAAGGCCGCCTTCGTGCCCTCGTCCCCCGGGTAGCGGCGCTGAGCCAGACGCAGGCCGCGAGCACGGAGGAGATCGTCCTGGCACGCCTCGCCCTGGAGGAGGTGGCGGCCGTCATAAACGGTATGCCCGAGATGCGACGCGCAGTCGCGGCCAGGGCATTGCTGTTACACATGCCGCCGAACGAGATCGCCGACGTGCTGAAGATGAAACAAGGAACGGTTCGGGTACATATAGCCCACGCACGCAAGCAATTGAGGGAAGAGGCAGGCGTGCATCTGCCGTTCCCGCTGAAGGGCTCGACGAACGCGCCAGACGGCGAGGACGATGGGGAAGCAGCGGAGAGGAGGCGGGCATGAGCGAGCGCAGGCAGGGACCTCCCAGGGTCGCCGATGAGGCGCCGGTCTATATCGTCTCGGTAGCGGCGAAGCTTTCCGGTCTCCACCCGCAGACACTGCGCCAGTACGACCGCCTGGGCCTGGTGTCTCCGGATCGGACAACCGGTCGGGGGCGCCGCTACTCGGCCCGCGACATCGAACTGCTGCGCCGGGTCCAGGAGCTGTCGCAGGAGGAGGGCATCGCCCTCGACGGCATCAAGCGGATCCTAGAACAAGAGAAGCAGCTAGCCGCCCTTCAGCAGCGTGTTGCCGAGCTCCAGGCAGCGGTCGAGGGCGCCAGGGTTGCGCTGCAGAAGCGCGACGCTAAGGTACCCGCCTCACAGGTGAGTGACTCGCTGCAGAGCCCGAGCGGGGAATCCGGTCCGACCGGCGCCTCGTTGCTATGGCGCGCCAAAAGACAAGACAGCACCGAAAGCGTCGAACAACCTATCTCGGACGCGGCGCACACCGCGCATGGGGCAAACGTGCCGATCACGCCTGAGGGCGACCTTGTCTCCTTGCTACGTGAGCTAGGCGAGGCAGAGGGGACGCCGCCTCCTCGTCACGAGGTAGAGGAAGACAGGCGCCGACTGCTTGCACGGATGCGGGGACCGGCTCCTCATGCCGGCAAACCAGCTCCTGCAGTCGAGGGGGACCCCTCTACGGATCAACGAAGGGACTCCCCGCCGAACCTGACTGACGAGACGCCCGTGTATGTCATCTCGGTAGCGGCGAAGCTTTCCGGTCTCCACCCGCAGACACTGCGCCAGTACGACCGCCTGGGCTTGGTGTCTCCGGATCGGACAACCGGTCGGGGGCGCCGCTACTCGGCCCGCGACGTCGAACTGCTGCGCCTGGTTCAGCAGCTGTCCAAGGAGGAGGGCATCAACCTGGACGGCATCAAGCGGATCATTGAGCTGGAGAAACAGGTGTTGGGGCTCCAGCGCAACGTCGCCGACCTTTCGGCGACGGTTGATGGTGCTGCCGCGGTGTTGGCTCAGCGCGAGGCTCAAGTCCACGCCTCCTACCGGCGGGACCTGGCCCCCTACCAGGAAGCACAAAGGGCAGGTGAACGGGGCACTCGTCAGCAGAACGGGCCGTCGACCTAGCCCGCGTACGCATGATCCCGGCCGAGGGGAGCGGCTAGGGGTCAGGACGCCGGTTTGGCCTGCGTCGATGGCGAGCCGGTGAGGATTACGGCTCGCTCCCGGGCTTGTCCTCGAGGAGGGTTAGCCGTTCGGCGCTGCCGGAGGGGGCGAGACGGCCACGAGGTTCGCCCAGAGGCCGACCCGACGGCACGTCCCACACCAGGACACTGTTCCCTGGCGCTGACCGCGGTCCTGATAGGGGACTTGAGCAGCGGGTGGTCCAGGCGGACGGTGTCGGGGTCCAGGCCGGCCCGCCGCAGGAATTCGAGGAGGTCGGCGGGGCCGAGGGCGCGCATGGCGAACCGCTTCTCTGCACCAAGGGCACGGCGGTTCTGGGCTGACCTAGGCTGGACGGCCGTGAGCTGGACCAGGGTGAGACCACCGGGGGCTATGAGGCCGCGGTCGGCACGATCGTGCCGGTCAGTGATGAGGGCTTGGACGCGTTGCCGCTGTCCACGGCGAAGGCGTTCGAGACCGTGGCGTTCGTCTCGGCCTCGTCCGTCGGCCCGATCCAGATCGGCGCCTGCTACTACCTGGCCTCCGAGTCGACCGTCAAGCTGTATGAGCTGCTGCGTCAGGCCCTGGGGCGCAGTAGCAAGGTGGTGGTGGCCGAGTTCGCGGTGCGGGACCGTGAGCGGCTCGGGCTGCTCCGGGTCGTGGGCTGGCAGGATGGGCGCTGAGGTTGTGGAGCTGGCCCCCGCGTTACCGAATCTGCTGTTCGTCCAGCGTCCCAGCAGTCCCCGGCGTGCGGGCGGACTGGCAGCCAGCCCGCTCCGACCCCCCGCTCGATCAGCCACGTGGGCGGCTCGGGCAGGGAGGCCGGCGCGCGGCGAGGGCCCCCGGCTCCTCAGCGTACTCAGTGCCCGCTTAGCGCGGCGGGGTACGTTAGGCCGTCAAAAAGAATCACCGCTTGCTGTCGCGTCGGGTGAGCAAATCGCGCGGGCGGCGCCTCCCCTGACGGTAGTGCTGTCGTTGTGGTAGTCGATTAGCCAGCTGTCGCCGGGCGCGTTGGTGGTGCCCCGGCGAGAATCAATGGGAATGACGTCCGCCCCCGTGACGAAACCGCCGCTAATCGCGACCTCGCCGGCCGGACACACGACACGAGCCGCCCCGAAATTGCCCGGCGGTGTCGTTGTGCCGTTGCCGATTACCTGGTGTGTGCTGATAGGGCCGCTGCCGCCCGTCGCGCCCGTGGCTCCGGTGGCGCCCGTCGCGCCGGTAGCGCCTGTCGCGCCCGCGCCATCCATTCCCGGGGGCCCGGTCGGCCCCGTCGGACCTGTGGCGCCCGCAGGGCCCGTCGGACCAGTGGCACCGGTTGCTCCACCGGCGGGACCGGTCGGGCCCGTTGCCCCGGTCGGACCCGGCTCACCCTGTTCGCCGGGCTCGCCCTGAGGGCCGGTGGCACCCGTCGGGCCCGTGGGCCCGGTCGGGCCGATCGCGCCCGGCCCGTCTTCACAGTTGTGCCGCCACGGCGGACAGCCCTCGGGTCCGGGGTCTGCCTGGCTCACCGCAGCCGTCGACTCGTACGGAGTCGACGCCAGCGCAGCACTGTTGAAGCCCAGCATCACGAGAAACAGCGATGCCATCGCGCCGCAGGCAACCCTTTTCCCCTTTCGGGGGAGAGGACCAAGCGTGCCCATAGGTGCTCCTTGAGGAGGAACGAGTGACGTTCCGAAAGGAATTTCCGTTTCCTCGGCAACATCGGTCCGTAGATTCACCACCTTGAGTGTCCTGTGAAGAGATCAACCTATTGGTGCATCGACATCCGCTAGCAGAACGAACACAAACGCGCCTGCGATGCGCCGGTTTGGTGTCAGTGGGTGTTGGCAGTGACGGGTTGTCAGGCGGGTGTGTCTGTGCTGGTCGGTTGGCCAGGGGCTTGGCAGTTGCTGACGTGTGAGTGGTGTTCGGGTGGTTGTCACTGTCATGGGGCGGTACACCACCTCGGTCTTCGCTGCCATGGAAACGGTGCTTCTTATCTATGGCTGGTGTGCCGGCCGTGAGGCTTGTTCCTGGTAGCGGTCTGGTCCGGCGGATTGGTGTGGGGCGGCGGGGGAGCTGGGCGGCGGTCTTCCTGAGACGGTGCGGGTGGGGGTGCGGCCTGCGGCGGTGGGCCGGCTGCTCTCGGCTACGTCGTGCACTGGCCAGCGTGCCGTTGCCCCGGGCGCGTGACGGCCGCCTGGTGCTGGCTGTGGACGTCTCCCCGTGGCTGCGGCCGGATGCCGATGCGTGCGCGGACCGCTCCTTCTGTCATACCTTCGGCGCCTGGGCAAACATCAGATGGTGCCCGGCTGGCCCTACTCGATCGTCGCCGTCTTGGAGACGGGCCGGACCTCATGGACGGCCCTGCTGGACGCGATCCGGCGGTGCCCGGCGCCGACTTGGCCGCGGTCACCGCCGACCAGATCCGCGACGTCGTCGAACGCCTCGTGGAAGCCTGCCAGTGGCAGGCAGGGGCGCCGAACATCTTGGTGGTCCTCGACGCCGGCTACGACGCACCCCGCATCGCCCACCTCCTGAGTGATCTGCCGGTCGAGGTGCTGGGCCGACTGCGCTCGGACCGGGTGATGCGCAAGCCGGTACCGGTGCCGTGGATCTGCCCGCCTCAAGGCGGACGCCCGCCCAAGCACACCCGTACGGTCCCGGGCGCGCTGCGCCTGGTCCTCGATGAGCCGGCGGAAGCCCGCGAGCGCGTACCGCTCTCCGGTCGCCGAGCCGGACCCCGGCATGCCGGCCACCTCGGCCATGAGCTGCTGGGGATGGGGCTGCCAGCCGGTGGCCAGGACCCGCAGGCCCAGGCACTCCGCGCGCCGGTGCAGGCCCAGGAGGTGCAGCAGGCCGTCGGAGTTCATGACCGTGACACCGTGCAGGTCCACCAGGAGGTCTCGCTCGCAGGCGGTGACACCGTCCAGCGCCTGCTGGAGCGGTCTCGTCCGCCTCCCCGTCGAGTTCCCCGCTAGCGCAGACCAGGACCGAGCTGCCGCAGTGCTGAACCTCGACAGTGATCAATGCGTTCCTCCCGCCGCCCGCACGCGTCGGTGCCTGCGGGCCTCCATCCTGCGTGGCCCTCCCCGAGGCCGGTGCGAGGCTCGCTGAAGTGGGGAGGGCAGGCGACGGCCTGGGGTGGTCGTGGGGCGAATGCCGTTACCCGGGGCCGCGTGAGCGGCGTGGCTCGCACCCCTGCAGACGGGGACGAACCTCCTTGCCGACACGAAACCCGCCACACCACCAGTCGCGAGGTCGGGCATGAGACGGGCGTGAGTGGAAAGCCGCCGGGTATGACACGCACACCGAAGCCAGAGCACGGTGACGATCGCGAGCCGCTGGGTGCGGGGCGCGCGGGTCCGGATGAGCAGGTGGAAGAGCGGGCTCCGGATCAGCTCTCGGATATGCCCAGGCGGTCATGGATGGCAGTGCTACGCGGCACGCTCAAGGAATTCAAGGACGATGAGCTCGCCGACCGCGCTGCCGCGCTGACGTATTACGGCATCCTGGCTCTCTTCCCGGCCCTGCTGGTGCTGGTGTCACTGCTGGGCATCGCGGGTGAGACAACGACCCAGCAGGTGCTGGACAACCTCCAGAAGCTCACTCCCGGCTCGGCCCGCGATGTGATCAGCAATGCCATCCAGCAGCTCCAGGGCAACGCAGGTATCGGATCGCTCCTGGCGATCGTCGGCCTGGCCGTCGCGATCTGGTCAGCCTCGGGCTACATAGCCGCGTTCATCCGCACCTCGAATGCCGTCTACGACATGCCCGAGGGGCGCCCGGTGTGGAAGGTTCTGCCGCTGCGCCTGGCGCTGACCGTCACACTGATGGTCCTCGCGGTCGCCAGCGCGCTGATCGTCGTCTTCAGCGGCGGCCTGGCCCGCCAGGCCGGCGCCGCCCTCGGGGCGGGTGACACGGCGATGACGGTGTGGTCGATCGCGAAGTGGCCTGTCCTGGCCCTGCTCGTCACCATCATGATCGCGATCCTTTACTGGGCAGCTCCGAACACCAAGGGCCGCGGATTCAAGTGGGTCACCCCCGGGAGCTTCCTGGCGCTGGTGATCTGGATGATCGCCTCGGCCGGCTTCGCGTTCTACGTCGCGAACTTCGGCTCCTACAACAAGACGTACGGCACCCTCGCCGGAGTGATCATCTTCCTGGTGTGGCTGTGGATCACCAATCTCGCCATCCTGCTGGGCCTGGAGTTCGACGCCGAGACGGTCCGCCAGCGCGCCATCGCCGGCGGCCACCCCGAGGGCGAGGAGCCCTATGTCGAGCCCCGGGACACGCGGAAGTGGAGTGATGAAGACCGCCGCCGCCTGGAGTGAGCACCGTGTGGAACGGCCCCGGGCGACGGGCGGGAAAAGGCCACAGCATGGGAATCCTGGCCGCGATGCGAGGCGGTGATCACCGGCTGACCCGGCGTATGGCCGCCTGGGACTCTGCCTGGACCCGCCGGTTGCTGCCTCCGGTCGAGGAAGCGGCCGAGCACACGAAGCTGTGGTGGGCGGCCGCCGTGATCACGGCGGCCGGAGGTGGCTGGCGGGGCCGCAGGGCCGCGGCCGCTGGTGTCGCGGGGATGGCGGTGGCGGAGCTGTCCAACGGGGTCGCGAAGCAGCTCGTCGAGCGGCGCCGGCCGCCGCAGGAGTGGATCCCCCACGACGACGTCGAGGACCGGCCTGACAGCTCTTCCTTCCCCTCCGGGCACACCGCCGCCGGTGTGGCGTTCACCGTGGCCGTCGCGCCCTCCTGGCCCTGGGCAGGTGCCGCCTGCGCTGTACCGACCGTGCTGGTGGCCCTCGAGCGGGTCCACAGCGGCGCGCACTACCCCTCCGACGTCGCAGTCGGCGCTGCGATCGGCGTCGCGGCCGCCGGCTTGGTCCGGGTGGCGCCCCGCATCCTTATCCGCCCAGTGGGATGATCACGAGTCGCAGGCGGGTGACCGGCAGGTCGCGGGGTAGGCGAGCCGTACAGCAGCGTGCGCATTTCAGCAGAGGGGTCTGTCATGGCGGCTCGTTTCGAGGTCCGGCATCAGCCCGCCAAGGGCTATCACTTCGTTCTGATTGCAACGAACGGGCAGGTCATCGCGACGAGCGAGCACTACGAAAGCCATCGTGCCTGCCGGAACGGCATCGACTCCGTCAAACGCAACGCCGCCGCCCCCATCCAGGACACCACCGGTACCGATCAGGACCGCTGACCGGCACGGCAACCCAGGAGCGAGACCGGTGGCCGTCATCGTGCAGCCATCGCTCCGAAGAGCCCCAGCCCGGAGGAAGGTGAGGATCCATGAGCGCCGTTGGACGGCCGGGTCACAGCAGTACCGAGGAATCGGTGGGCGATCTCGTCTCACGAGCGTCGCAGCAGATCTCCGAACTGGTACGAGAAGAGATGCAGCTGGCCCGGGCGGAGATGACTCAGAAGGGCAAGCGTTTCGGTATGGGGGGCGGCCTGTTCGGCGGCGCCGGCCTGGTCGGCTTCCTCGCCGCGCAGGCCTTGGTCGGCGCCGTGATCGCCGTCCTCGCCCTGCTCCTGCCGGTGTGGGCCTCGGCTCTGATCATCGCCGCCCTGCTGGCGGCGGTCGCCGCAGTCATGGCTGCCGTCGGGAAGAAGCAGATCGCCAAGGCCGGTACACCTGCACCCGAGCAGGCCGTCGACAGCGTCAGGGCCGACGTCGCCGAGATCAAGGAGAAGACACACCGATGACCAATCACCCCCAAGGCGAGGAATCCGCGCCCACCCCTGAGGAACTGCGCGAGCAGGTCGAGCACACCCGTTACGAGCTCGGCCAGACCGTGGAGGCGCTGGCCGCCAAGCCCGACGTCAAGGCCCAGGCCAAGGAGAAGGCAGCCGAGCTCAAGGGGCAGGCCGCCGAGAAGGCCACCCACGTAACCGACCAGCTCCGGGAGAAGGCAGCGCAGGCCGCGCAGCTGGTGAAGGACAAGACCCCCGACCCGGTCCTCGACAAGGCAGCCCATGCCGCGGCCCAAGTCCGCTACAGCGCGGCACGCGCCCGCTCTCGTCATCGCTCTCCTGCTGAACCACGACCAGCAGGTGCTCTACATCCCCGGCCGGACCGTGAACCGGGCCACGGCCGGCTACCGCGGGGAGGGCAAGACCGATGCCCGCGACGCACACGTCATCGCCGACCAAGCCCGCATGTGCCGCGATCTGCAGCCGATCAGGCCCGGCGACGAAGCCATCATCGAGCTCCAGCTGTTCACCGGCCGCCGTGCCGACCTGGTCTGCGACCGAACCCGAGCGGTCAACCGCCTTCGTGGCCTCCTGACCGGCATCTTCCCTGCTTTCGAGCGCGCCCTCGACCTGGGCAACCACGGTCCCCTGGTGCTCCTCACCGGCTACCAGACACCAGCCGCCATCCGCCGGCTCGGCGCCAGCCGCCTCGAACAGTGGCTCCGGAACCGAAAGCTCCGCTGGTGCGGGGCCCTGGCCCGCACCGCCATGGAGGCCTCCGAGCGGCAGCACACCAGCGTTGCCGGAGAGAAGACGGTCGCAGTGATGGTCGCCACGCTCGCCCGTGAAGTGATCGTGCTCAACGAGAAGATCAGCGAGATCGACCGGCAGATCGAGGCTTCCTTCCGCGCCCACAAGCAAGCCGCCATCGGCGCCAGCATGCCCGGGATCGGCAACCTGCTCGGAGCCGAGATCCTGGCCGCCATCGGTGGCGACATGGATCTCTTCGGCAGCCCTGATCGCCTGGCGACCTACGCCGGACTGGCACCGGCTCCCCGAGACTCAGGCAAGGTCAGCGGCAATCGTCACCGCCCCAAGCGATACCACCGACGTCTGCGACGCGCCCTGTTCCTGGCAGCCATGAGCAGCATCACCTGCTGCTCGGAATCACGCCGGTACTACGACCGCAAACGAGCCGAGGGCAAGAGGCACTCCCAAGCAGTCCTGGCGCTGGCCCGGCGACGAGTCAACGTACTGTGGGCACTTCTCCGAGACCAGCGGCACTACGAACTCACGCCACCAGCAGGGACTGCCCATTAGGGCTCGCCGCTCGTCAATCTGGTCGACGAAAACCGGCTTCTCCGGGAGGATCGCATCAGCATGGACCAATGACCCTGAGGAGCCCCCTGTGATCACGCAAGGAGTACAGGTCACAGGCCGCTGCAGCGCCTGCGGAGGTATCACGACCTTCGACATCGGTCAATTCTTCGACCGTGGCATGCTCCGCTGGGGCACCGAAGGCCGATGCGCGGACTGCCCTCATGGGTGGTGCGAGCAAGACAGCGGTCCCGTCACGCCCGAGCACATTCGGCAAGCTCTGCTGAAAGCGCATGGGCCCGCGAGGCTTCGCCTGTCTGGAGACGTGCCGAACCTCGTTCCCGTGCTGCAGGCCCTCCGCAGTGCTCGAGAACTGTACCTGGGGGAAGCACGCGACCTGGGGGAAGCACGCGCGCAGGCCGAGGAACTCGCCGGGAGCGGACTCATCGGCACGCTCGTCGAGATGGAGGTCCTGGCGGTTCACCTTCGGAGACGAGCCATCGCGGTGAGCGTTGAGTCAGCTGCGTAACCCTGTTCGTCAGCACCCGCTGCGGTTTGACATCGGCATTGAGGAGTCTGCACTGGGCGGACGAGATGCGGGACCCCCGCAAGGAAATCCCCAACCTTCCCAGAGCCACGAAGGTCTCCGAGCAGGAGATGAAAATGGCCGAGCAGCTGATCAGCGCCCTCGCAATGGACTGGGACCCCGAGACCTTCCACGACACCTTCCAGGAGAAGGTCGCCGGGCTCATCGAGGCGAAGAAGGCCGGCGAGAGCGTCGAGAAGGCCGAGCCCCCGGCCAAGGCCACCGGCGCCGTCGACCTCATGGAAGCCCTGCGCGCCAGCGTTGAGCGGGCCCGCAGCCCCAAGCACACCCGCGAGAAGGCCACTACCACGGCAAGGCCGCAGAGGAAGTAGCCTGCGGCGAAGAAGCGCGTCAGCTCCAAGGCCGAGTCACTTCAGTCCCTGACGAAGGCGGAGCTCTACAAGAAGGCCGCAGCCGCCCACGTGCCCGGCCGCTCCACCATGACCCAGACCAACTCGTAGACGCCCTCACAGACAAGGCAAACTGAGCCAGAGCCGGTTCTCGTGAACAGAGCCAGACTCGGGAGTCACTGGCGACCTTCAAGCCCAGCTCAGCTGGCCGGGGTGGCGGCGGGCGGGTGTATGGCTGCGGGAGGTCAAGCGGTGTGGGCGGCGCGGGCTTTGGCGATGAGGCGTTCGGCGGTGCGGGTGCTGATGTCGTAGCGGGCGGCGAGGGAATCCGCGGTACCGGCCGGCCCCTGTCCGGTCTGCGTGGCATCCAGGGAGGCCGGGGTGGCCGGGGTGCAGCTGGAGACCGCGTACGACAACACGGTCGCGCAGGGGTTGTACGAGGCGGAGGGCTTCGTGCGCGAGGAGTTCCGCGACTACTTCCACGAACTCCGGTGAAACATTTCTCGGTCTCCGTCGCGTCGATGGGGTGAGACGACGCGAGGGGGAGTAGATGCGGCAGGGTCGCGGAGACGGGTTCCGTGAGTTCGCGGAGGGCAGATCGGGGCACCTGTACCGGTCGGCCTGTCTGCTGACCAGCGGGGACACCCATCTCGCGGAGGACCTCGTGCAGGAGACCCTGGGCAGGATGTACCTGCTCTGGGGGCGTGTTTCGCGTATCGACAATCCGGCGGCGTACGCACAGACCGTGCTGGTACGGGCCTTCCTGACCCACCAGCGCCGGCGGTCCGCGGGAGAGCGCCCGGTCGGGGAGTTCCCCGAGTCGGGTGCGGCTGCCGCCGGATCCGGGTCCGGGTCCGGCGATCCGGCGTTGCGGCTGACGCTGCTGGAGGCCCTGGGGCGGCTCGCGCCCAAGGACCGGGCGGTGCTCGTGCTGCGGTACTGGGAGGACCGCAGCATCGAGGCGACCGCCGATGCGATGAACACCAGCTCGGCGGCGGTCCGTACCAGGACCTCGCGGGCGCTCGGCCGGCTCAGGGAGCAACTGGGCGGCAGCATCAGTGAGTTCGCGGGCCTTTGAGAACGGAAATGGCAGGCCGCCGGTGGGCGGCCCCGTGCCGGTGTGGTCCTCTGCACTCCCCCTGAGAACGGAAGGTTTGGTTCCCCATGCCCTTTGAAGACGAGCTCGGCGAAGCCCTCCGGCGTGCGGGGGACGGTTTCACGGCCGACCGGCACGCCCTGGTGGAAGCCGGTGAGCGGCGCGGACGGCGGCTCGTGGCCCGCCGCCGGGCCGCCGTGATCGGCGGATCGGTGCTGTCTCTGGCCCTGATCGGCGCGGTCGGTGCCTACGCCGGGGGGCTGCTGGACGGAACGGGCCGGGTCGAGATCGCGGCGCCGCCGGAACCGTCGGGCGGAGGGTCCGGCGGGGGCGGGGGCGGCGCCCCGGGGCTGCCGCTGCCGCCCACGGGTACCGGCGCGGTCTCCGCCGCACAGCTGGTCGAGGTGTTCAAGGGGCTGCTGCCGGGAGGGACTCTGTCCGTAGAGCACGCGAACGGTACCGACGGCACAGGCGCGGGAGTCGCCGGCGTGTACGACGACGGCAAGGGCGGAGTGGCGATCAGGCTCGTCCTGACCCGGGTGGACCCGAACGGCAGCCTGGCCAACACCGCAACGCTTTG
Organism: Streptomyces sp. LARHCF249; assembly: GCF_052871255.1. Lineage (NCBI taxonomy): Bacteria > Bacillati > Actinomycetota > Actinomycetes > Kitasatosporales > Streptomycetaceae > Streptomyces > Streptomyces sp. LARHCF249. The sequence continues at coordinate 59,583 of NZ_JBIXJQ010000001.1, read as the reverse complement.
TACGAAGAAGGATATGCGGCCGGACGACGCCTGCACGACGGAGCAGCTGGCCGACGGCTCCATGCTGCTGACCCAGCAGGGCTACGCGGCCCAGAACCCCGCCATAGACATCAAGGAATGGCGGGCCGCGCTCGTGACCCCGCAGGGGTTCCTGGTCGAGCTGTCCGAAAAGAACGCTCCGCCGATGGAGACCACGACGTCCTCTCGCCCCAACCCGCCATTGAGCCCGGCCCAGTTGAGGGCGGTGGTCATCTCGGACAAGTGGCAACCGGCGCTGAACGACATGCCCCCGGCCGTGCAGGAACGGCCGGGCCGGACGCCCTGATCCCCGAACGCGCTGCGGGATCTGAAGGCAGCGGAGCAGCTGCAGAGCATCGACTACCACCCCGATTGGCATGAACTGGACTACTCACTGATCGTTTTCAGAATGAGGTTCGCGGGCGGCGAAGGCATATGAGGTTGCAGGCCAGTTCGAGCAAGCCCTGGTGGAGATCTGCGCGTCGCGCCTCGCGCCGGTAGGGGTGGCCGGCGCCTCGGTCGGGGGCGCCAGGCCCGGATTCGGCGACCAGCGCGGGTAGGGTCAGGCTGCGCTTTTCGGCCGGCAGTGCATCCACGGCCGCAGTGGTGCGGGCGATGCCTCCCGCACTGTTGCCGGATCGGGCGACATCAGCCCGCGGCGGAGTTCCAAGTGTGTTGCGAAGCGGGGCAGGTTGTCGGGGAGCTCGGCCAGGGGCTGCGCGGGGGCAGCCCACCTGACCCGGCGTCACCGTCCGGGCGTCGTCAGTAGGCACGACCGTACGGCGCTCTCCGACGCACTTGGGCCCGGGGTCGGTGAAGGTGGTGTTGCACCGCACCGGTGCCCCGGCCAGCAGGCCCTCCCCCGTAACGTCGCGGCGGGCCTGCGGACCGAGGCCGCTTCGACGCGACCGCGGGCCGGGGACCGGGGGACCGGGGGACCGGTCAGAGAGTCGGGCTTCCGTGGAGCTGCCACGCCGTACATTCACAGCACCCTTGCTGATGACTGCTACTGCACCCAGTAGCGAGGTGAGCTGCTGGGCGAGGGCGGCGGGGCCGGGTCTCGGTGGCAGCCGGGTGCCGGCCTTCAGGTCCGCCTTGGGGACGCCGCGCAGGGCCAGGAACCGGAGCGCGATGAGGAGGCCGACGACGGATGATCAACACCAGCCACCAGGTCATCATGAACGGCCCCAGCTACCGCCCGAACAAGCGCCCCAAGAACCCGGCGGACAAGCTGCCGACCAGCTAGAACGACCATCTCAGACTGTGTGAGAGGGTCGTGCGCATGGTCGAGTCCTGGGTCTTCACTGACAGCGCCGTGCCCGCTTCGGCCGCCACGGCGCTGGACGTGCTTCAAGAACGGATCGCAGCTGGGCAGCTCGAGACCTGGCTGACGAGCTCGCGCGGCCGTTCCCTGGCCATCGTCAGCAACACCGACCGCGCGATGGTCATGCTCCTCGATGACGAGGCCGATCCCGGCGAGCACGCCCTCAGTCCCGGCGCCAGCAGCTCGAGCAGCGGTTTCGTCCTGGCGAACGGACAGCACGACGAGTATCCCGACGAGGACACCGTGCCTCTCGCAGAAGCGATGCGGATCGTCACCCACATCCTCACAACGGGTGCCCCACCCGCAGACGCGGCGTGGTCGATCGACCGCTGACGAGGCCAGCACCTGGGGAATTACGTGAAGTTAGACCTGGGGAAATGAGTGACCGTCCACAATCGGGCCTGTCGCCGCCGTGGCGGCCTGTCGGTTCGTCTTGTCCGATGCGGGGGCCCAGTGCGTGGCCGAGACCGTGCGATCGTAGGGGACTGGTTATGTAGCTCGTTGACCTATTACGTGCCTGACCTCCTCCGAGAAGTTACGTATCCTTGCGGATGATCTTGGGGGTGGGAGTTTGTCGGGAACCAGTGGCAGTGACCTGGAGATGGATCCGGTTGCGGTCAAGAACCTCACGGACGGTCTGCGTGCCGCGATCGGTGAGTTGCGTGAGTTCAGTGCGGCGGGGACCGCGGCGATCGGTGGCGGCTTCGGGAAGTTGGCCATGACCGGCATGGAGGCCGGTCACGGTCAGGTGGCCGGGGTGTTCGAGGAGCTCTGCACGCGCTGGGAGTGGGGTGTGCGCGGGCTTGTCCTCGGTGCCAGCGCTCTGGCGGCCGACCTCAACCTTTCGGCTGGGATGGTGTGGGAGGAGGACCAGTACCGCGAAGGAACCTTCAAGGTCGCTCTCAATTCCGTGGTCGGCAATCCGCACGCAGGCGAGGACGAGACCGAGCAGAAGTCCTGGGACGAACTCAGGGCGCCGTTGCGGCCGGAGGCGACGGAAGAGGCGCAGAAGGCCCGCGACGATTTCCAGCAGATCTGGGACCAGGCCAAGCGGGACTCGCTGACCAAGGGCCTCAGCGGCCAGATCGTCGAGGGAGCGGCCGACTACGCCGGGATGGACCGTGAGGCCCTCGACCGCGCCCGGGCCCAGGCGACTGAGGGTGGGAACTGATGGGACGCGACCTCGGCGAGTGGCTCGAGGCCGGCGGCGAGGCCCTGGGAGACGGCCTGGAATGGCTGGGCGACAAGACCGCGGACGGCCTGGAGAACGTTGGCTGGCACGACGGCGCCAACGGCGTCCGCACCGGGGCGAACGCCATCGCGAACCGCCTCGGAGTAGATGTCGGCGAATCCGAGCTCGGCCAGACCGATGACCCGAAGAAGCTGATCCACGGCAGTGCCTCCAAGCTCCGCGCCACAGCCTCCCACCTGACCGACTTCCAGGCAGCCTTCGACCTGACCGGACAAGGCCTCAAGGGCCTGGACGACGACGGCATCCAGGGCGCATCCGCAGAAGCCTTCCGGACCACGATCCACAAGCAGCCCCCGCGGTGGTTCGCGGCCGCGGACGCCTTTGAGACCGCGGCCGGTGCACTGAACCGCTTCGCGGACACCGTGGATTGGGCGCAGGGCCGCGCCCAAGAGGCACTCGACGAGTACAAGACCGCGGTGAAGACCTCGCAGGCGGCGCACGAGGCGTACAGCAAGTGGGTCGACTCGTACGAGACCGCGGTCCGGTCCAAGCAGGAACCCCTGCCGGCCCGCCCCATGGGCTTTACCGACCCCGGCACGGAGGGCATCAAGGCGGCTCGCGAGAAGCTGGCCGAGGCCCGTCGGCAGCGCGATGAGGCGGTCCGGTCGGTGGTTCAGGCGCTGGAGACGGTAAGGGATGCCGCCCCGCCGATGCCGTCGGCGAAGACGCAGCTGATGTCCGAGGCGTTCCGTATGGGTGTCGGCCTCGAACACGTCGGCGGCGGCATCGTGAAGGGCGCGGCGGGAGCGATCAGTTTCTTCCGCGCTGTCGACCCCGACGACCCATACAACCGCATGCATCCGACCGAGTACAAGATGCAGCTGAGCGGTTTGGGGGTCGGCCTCATGACGACCGTGAACGACCCCGCGACTGCGGGCTCCCGCATGTACGAGGCGTTCATGAAGGATCCCGAGGAAGGCGTCGGGAAGTTCATCTTCGAGGCCGCCACCTCGAAGGGCCTGGGAGCGGGCGCGAGCGCCCTCAGGAGGGGCGCGACCCTGGGGCGCCTGGCCAACGGCGAGCTGCCGAAACCGCCCCATCTGCCCGATGCCCCCGACCACAAACCCACCACACGGGAGAACCTCAACGAAGACAGGGCAGGCAACTCCCGTGAGCAGGACTGCAAGACCTGCCTCGACGACCCGGTCGACGTCGCGACAGGCCGGATGCTCCTGCCCCAGACGGATCTGGTCCTCCCGGGCTCACTCTCCCTCGTCTTCAGCCGGACCTTCGAGTCCTCGTACCGCTCGGGCCGCTGGTTCGGCCCCACCTGGGCCTCCACCGTCGATCAGCGCCTGGAGATCGACGCGCAGGGCGTCATCCTCGTCCAGCCCGACGGCAGCCTGCTGGAGTACCCGCACCCCGAACCGGCCGGCGCACCCGTCCTCCCCGCCATGGGCCGGCGCCTGCCCATGAGCCGCGACGCCGACGGCTGGTACACCGTCACCGACCCGGAAGCCGGCCTCGTCCGCCATTTCTCGGAAGACGGCCTCCTCTCGCAGATCGACGACCGGACGGGCTCCTGGATCGCCTTCACCTACGACGAGCACACGGGCGCTCCCCTCGCGGTCTCCCACAGCGGGGGCTACGAACTGCGCATGACCTCCGCGGAAGGCCGAATAACCGGCCTCTCCCTCGCCGACGGCACCCAGATCCTGCGCTACGGCTACACGGACGGCCACCTCACCGAGGTCACCAACTCCTCCGGCCGCCCCCTGCGCTTCGGGTACGACGTACTGGGCCGGATCACATCCTGGACCGACACCAACGACCGCCACTTCGACTACGTCTACGACGAGCGTCACCGCTGCATCGCCCAGTCCGGCACCAACGGCCACCTCAACGTCCGCTTCACTTACGAAGACGGCGTTACCACCCACACCGACTCCCTCGGCCACCGTACGCAGTACGTGATCAATGACAAGGCTCAGGTCGTTGCGGAGATCGACCCAGTCGGAGCCACAACCCACTTCACCCACGACAGCTACAACCGCCTGCTGAGCCGTACCGACCCTCTCGGCCACACGACCCGTTTCACTTACGACGAGCAGGGGCGCCTCACCACCGTTATCCGCCCGGACGGCCGGTTCTCGCGCGCGGAGTACAACGAAACGGGCTTCCCGGTGAAGCTGACCGCCACGGACGGCAGAGTGACGCAGCAGGCGTTCGACACCCTGACAAGAAAGCGCACATCCGTCACCGCACCCGACGGCACGACGACGAACTTCACCTACGACGCCCGCGGTCACCTCGCCACAGTGACAGACGCCCTCGGCCACACCACCACGATCCTCTGCGACCCGGCGGGTCTGCTTCTTCAGACTGTCGGCCCCACAGGCGCGACAACCCGATGGACCCGCGACTCCTTCGGCCGGCCCATCGCCGTCACCGACCCCCTCGGCTACACCACGCGGCTCACCTGGAGCACCGAGGGCCGCCTCCTCCAGCGGCAGAACCCAGACGGCAGCACCGAGTCCTGGGTCTACGACGGCGAGGGCAACTGTCTGACCCACACCGATGCAGCGGGCGGGGTAACGGTCTCCGAGTACGGCGAATTCGACCTCCTCACCGCCCGCACCGGCCCAGACGGCGCCCGCCACACCTTCAGCCACGACACCGAACTACGCCTCACGCGCGTCACCAATCCCCAGGGCCTGACGTGGACGTATGCCTACGACCCAGCAGGCCGCCTCGCCTCCGAGACCGACTTCGACGACCGCACTCTCACCTATGGCTACGACGCGGCCAGCCGCCTGATAACTCGCACGAACGCCCTAGGCGCGACCACCACGTACGAGCACAACACCCTCTCCCAGCTCTTGCGCAAGAACACGCCCGATGGCACCACCTCCTACTCCTACGACCTGTTCGACGAGATGTCCCGAGCCGTCTCCTCGGACGGCACGACCCTCACCCGCCATCGCGACCCCCACGGACGCCTCCTTGCGGAAACCGTGGACGGCCGCACCCTCTCCTACACGTACGACGCCCTCGGCCGCCGTATGGGCCGCATAACCCCCAGCGGGGCAGAATCGCGGTGGACGTACGACGCCACAGGCCGCCGCGCCGAACTCACGACCTCGGGCCGCACCCTCCAGTTCACCCGCGACGCCGCCGGCCGCGAACTCACCCGCACCCTCAACGATTCCCTCTCAGTCACCCACGCATACGACCCCCTTGGCCGGACCACCGAACAGCACGTCATACATCACGACGGCCGTACCCTCCAGCGCCGCGGCTACAGCTACCGTGCCGACGGAGCGGTCACCGCCATCGACGACGCACTCACCGGCCCGCGCACCTTCGCCCTAGACTCAGCCTCCCGTGTAACTGCTGTGAATGCCGCCAACTGGTCGGAGGACTACGCCTACGACGACGCCGGCAACCAGACCAGTGCCTCCTGGCCTACCCGCCACCCCGGCGCCGAAGCCCACGGCGCTCGCACCTACTCCGGCACGCGGATCACCCGCGCTGGCACCGTCCGCTACGAGCACGACGCACTCGGCCGCACCCTTCTACGCCAGAAGACCCGTCTCTCCCGCAAGCCGGACACGTGGCGCTATATCTGGGACGCGGAGGACCGCCTGGCGGCTGTCACCACCCCCGACGGCACACACTGGCGCTACCGCTACGACGCCCTCTCCCGCCGCACCGCCAAACAACGCCTCGCACCGACCGGCGAAGTGCTCGAAGAGACCCTCTTCACTTGGGACAGCACCACCCTCTGCGAGGAGACCACTGGTCAGGTCACCCTCACCTGGACCCACGACGGTCTGCACCCCCTCACCCAGGCGGAACGGCACCTCGGCACCACCGACGACCGCTTCTTCGTCATCGTCACCGACCTCATAGGTACCCCGAAGGAGTTGATCGACGAGTCTGGCCAAATCGCCTGGCGTGCCCGCTCCACCCTCTGGGGGTCCACCACCTGGACCCGCGACGCTACCGCCTACACCCCGCTTCGCTTTCCCGGCCAGTACTTCGATTCCGAAACGGGCCTCCACCAAAACTTCTTCCGCACGTACGACCCTGAAACGGCCCGCTATCTCACCCCAGACCCGCTAGGCCTCAATCCGGCCCCCAACCCGGCCACCTACGTCCACAACCCCCACAGCTGGGCCGACCCACTTGGTCTCGCTCCCGAGGATTGCCCCCCGGAGCCAGTCACGCTGTACCGCTCCCCCCACAGAGGAAACAAGGCTCTAGAGGCGGACGGACTCGAGCCTTCTCTTCACCCACCAACCGCCGAGGGTGGCCCTGGAACGGCCTATCTGGCCGAGAGCGAAAAGGTCGTACAGAGATACGCTGAACAGGGAATCATGGAAGATGGATACTATGAGTGGGTGATGAGGCCGGGATTTTTGGAGGCGTTCCCGCCGGGTGGTCATCCCGACGGGCCCAAGCTTAGGATCCCGCATGACGGTCGATCGGATGAATGGCAGTGGGTCATCAATCAGGCGGATATCCCTCACTTCAATTCGTTCATCCAGGACAAGAAATGGATCAACTTCTATCAAGGGTATCGTTGGGAAGATTGATGGCACGCGTGATGTAAAGTACTACCGTCTGTCTTCAAGTCGTTGATTTTTGTGGAGGTGAACATGGACCTTGACCCTGGTCAGGTGTGTAGGGGGGTAATTTCCGGCGTGGATGATTCCTGTTTGACTGTCACTCTCGACGGAGGGATGCATGGGAGGGTCTCTGCGGCCAACCTTTCATGGAAAAGAGTAGATCATCCGTCGCAAGTCGGTAGCGTCGGGGAAGAAGTCGCGGTCGTCTTCATGAGTTTCGACCCCGACCGAAATGATATCTCTCTTTCCATTAAAGATCTTACTGTCGACCCTTTCGTCGAATTTGCACGTACACAGCTGGGTGAGACCTGCCTCGGGCAGGTCGCTAAAATCACTCCCATCGGATTTTTTGTGCGCCTCCATTCGGGAATCGAAGGCCTTCTGTCAGGTTCTAGTCCGGCTGATGTGGGGGTCGGGCACGCTGAAATCGGTGATGAAGTTGCAGTCAGGGTCGACTACATCAACCTCCAGCGCCGACAAGTGCGTGTTTCGCTGGTCAATGGCGCAAATGAAGAACAGCAGGCACATCCGAGCTAGGCCGTGTTTCAGGGCTGTCCCACAAATGATCTCCGAGTTGTCTCGGGTGGGGTCGGCCGTCTCGTGGGGCCGCTCGCCTATCCGCCGAGGGCGAGGTTGTGCATCCGTGCGATGCCCAGCATGGCGCGGTGGACGCTGTTGCCGTTGAGGCGGCAGTCGCGGAGGATCTTCCAGGTCTTCATACGGGCGAAGACGTGCTCGACGCGGGCGCTGACCTGCTTGTGGGACCGGTTGTGTCCTTCTTTCCAGTCCGGGAGGCCGGCCTGGCCGCGCTCGCGGCGGTGCGGGATCACCAGGCCGGTGCCCTGGTAGCCGCCGTCGGCGATCGTGGTGGTGTTTCCGACGGCGGCCTTGGCGCCGGTTTCCTCCCAGCCGCGGGAGTCGTGCCGGTTGCCCGGCAGCGGCCGGCCGATCACCACGACAAGGCGGGTGACCGCGTCGATGACCACCTGGTGAGCGGTGGAGTAGCGGTAGCTCGGCCACGCTGTGGTCTCGGGTGGGCACGAGCGTGCCGTCCACGATGAGCACGGTGTCCTTGGCGAACCGCTTGCGCGGCTGAAGCGCAAGCATTGGCCCGAGGTGGTCGATGCGGTCCGCCGCCGACTTCGAGACCCCGAACAGAGAGCGAGCTGGCGCAGCGTCAAGTTCTTGCGCCAGTACACCGCCACCAGCAGTGCCCGATCCTCCAGCGGAAGGCTCCACGGCCGACCCTTGCGGACCTCATCCGCACCCTCGCGCCGCAGAACGGTTACGAGCTTGCCGAAGTTGCGCGGGCTCAGCCCGGCGAACGGGGCTATCCAAGACGGCTCAGACGCCGTGATCACACCAGCCACCGCTGGATCAGCTCAGTTGCAGACGTCGCTGGTTCCAACTGATCCTTTGCGTATTCGACGATCCGAGGGAGAACGACGTGGGGCTGACTCTGTTCCCGGGAGACGGAGATACCAACAGTCCCGACGTCGACTGGTCCTACAGCGGCTTCCCCGCGTTCCGGCGGCAGCTGGCGCGAGCCGAGGGGTTCGATCTCGACGAGATGTCGGGCTTCGGCGGGGAGCGACCCTGAGTGATGTATCCACCTCGCTCGAACCACTCCTCGATCGCCCCGATGACGGTGGAGGCAAGCCCTCGCCCACCGAATGCGCGGCGCTCCTGCCCCGGCTCGAGGCGATCGTCGACCAGTGGCGGAATGAGGTCGGCGCCCCTCAGACACACATCGACGCGGCCCAACAGCTGACGGTCGTTCTGCGGCTCTGCGTCGCGAAGGACGTCGAACTTCTCTTCCTCTGATGTCCGCGAAGCCGGGGTAGGTCGTCACGCTCCCGCAGTTACGGGACAGCCCCTTGACATCGATGATGACCTGCACGTTCGCCGAGAACCGGTAGTTGCGGGAGGAGGCGCCCACGGCGCGGTCGCGGACGGGGATGAGGGTGCCATCTACGATCCACAAGCGCTCGACGTCGGCAACAGGCCGTGGGGCAGGCTCCAGCGCCAGCAGCGGCCGCAGCCGCTGGATGACCCGACAGACCGTCGCCGAAGAGATCCCGAACAACGGGGCGAGCTGCCGCATGGTGAGGTTGGTGCGGTAGTACACGGCCACCAGCAGCACCCGGTCCGCCAGCGGCAGACACCACGGCCGGCCACCACCCGGGCCGTTCCCGCCTCGTTCCCGGACCACCTTCACCAGCTTCGCGAACCGGTCCATCCGCAAACCCGTGAACGTCTCCACCCACACCGACTCAGCCCTCAACACCCCACCCATACAGGAAAAATGCCCGGAGACGAGCCTTCTGCAACACCCTTTAGCCGCACCGCCCGGTGTGCCAGCGCCTCCACCTGGACAGTCGTCGTAGCCGGCCCGGCTCCCGCCTCGGATACCGTGTTCCTCTACGGGGTGCCATAACGGATGTGCGCCCCCCACCGGAGGTAGTCAGCGTATGAGTTCAAAGCGCAGCAAGAATCCAGCCCTGCCCGTACTTGACGACGCATTCCGACTCGCGTCGGTCAAGGACGCCGAAGAGTCCACCCGTGACTTGGCTGCGCGGCTGGCCACCACGGAGCTGCGCCGCGTTTCCCACCCGGGCCGGGTCACCTGGGAGCCCACCGATCAGGCCGAGCCCGTACCGGTCCCGCCGACTGTGGTCGACGGTGACGGGGACCTGTGGCTGCGGGACCGGGGCACTGGCACCTGGACCATGCCCGAGTTCAACCCGAAGGAGTTCCCGGCCCGCTGTGGCGAGGTTCTGACGTGGAACCAGCTTGCCCGCGAGTTCGGCCCGCTGACGGCACTGGCCGACGACCGCCGCATCGGCGGCGGCCGGCGCTGACCGCGCAGCCTTCTGGTGTCGGTTGAGTGCTGCGCAGAGTGCCTGTTTCTGAACCTTGGTCTGAGGCCACGCGCGTGACAGGGCAGGCGCAAGATCGTTAGCTGGGTATGAAAAAGCAACTTGCTGCCGTAGCAGTCGGACTCGCCGCGGCCCTTGTCGTTGCCGCGCCTGCCGTGGCCGACGCCGGAGACGGTCCCGCCGGAGTCGACCACGCAGACGGCGAGCGCCAGCAGATCACCCTGCACGACGTCAATAAGGACGAGGCGAACACCAACGGTATCGTCGACCTGGTCAGGGAGAAGGTCCTCCACGCCCTGTCCGGCGCCCCGAACCTCGGTTCGGGCGCGTTGGGTCCGGCGGGGGAGACTCAGCCCGGCTTCGCTGTGATGTCCGAGGCGGGGAGCGAGTCAATCGAGGACTGAGAGAGCGCGCCTTCGGATATGGGGACCCTTGGGAGCAGGGTCCCCGGGCCGCATTCGCGGCCGTCAGCGGCACCCTGTGGTCGGTTTGCCAGCCACCTTCGACCAGGGCGACAGAGGGCTGTGCGTCGCGCGTATTGCCGGATCGGGGCGGCCCTTCAGCCGCCGGCCGGGTAGCTCGACGGCCTGTTGTCGGTCAGCACCAGCGGGCAGCTCAGATGACCGCCAGGTGATCGCGCGTCGCCCACGGACCAGCAGGTGGCCCCGGCCCCTGCCCGCGACAGGGCCCGGGTCCTCAGCCCGCGTAGTCCTGGTGGTTGCGGACGTCGTAGCCGTGATTGCAGTCGGGGCAGAGGGTGAGGGCCTCGGGGTCGTCCGAGTGCCGGTTGGCGATGATGCCGCCGTCGCACTGCGGGTCGGTGCAGGCCATGAGGTCCTCCTCGGTCGGGGTCGTCGTCCTGATGGGCTCCGCCCTTCCCGGGTTGTGGCGCCCTCCGGCATCAGGGCGGCGGGCACGGCCCAGGAACCCACCCCGGCCACGACCGCACCCACGGCCACCACCGTGCCCAGCACTTACGCGGCCGGCCGCCACGCGGCAGCACACTGCCTCGACGGCCCGGGCCGGTCAGAAGACCATCGGCACCCACAGGCCGAGAGCGGCAGCCGGCGCGTACGCTTCCGTGGCCGACGCCCGCCTCGGTGTCCGCCTCGGTGTCCGCACCCGGGGCGGACTTCATGGCCTCATCAGATTCTTCACCTCCATTTCTCACCTCTTAATGCGGTCGAGGAAGCCGAGCACCCGATGGTTGACCTGCATCGCGGCCTGTTCGTCGTAGGACGGCAGGCTGCTGTCGGTGAACAGGTGCCTGTCGCCGGGGTAGAGGAACAGCTCCGCATCCGTCACCGTCTCGACGACCGCGCGGGCGGCGTCCGCATCACCATCCCCGACGAAGAACGGATCTGCGTCCATGCCGTGGATCTGAACGGGGACGTCCTGGGGCCAGGCCGCGCCGAACTCCGAGACCGGGACACACGCCTCGAGCAACAGTGCACCCTTTGCTCCGGGGCGAGTCTGGGCCAGCTTCTGCGCCGGCAGGACGCCGAGCGAGAAGCCAACATAGATGAGCTCCGCAGGCATCCCCTCGGCGGCGACGGCTCCGCGCGCGATGATGGTGTCGAACCCGACGCTCTCGGCATAGGCGGCGCCCTCCTCGAGGCTGTCGAATACCTGCCCTTGGTACAGATCTGGAGCGTGGACGGTGTGTCCGGCCCGTCGCAATTGCTCGGCGAAACTACGAACGCCGGCGGTCAGCCCGTGTCCATGGTGGAAGACCAGCACCTCAGCCATGTTGCTCCCCTCGTACTGCGGTGCCCGGGTGGCGCCGCGGCACGAGTATGGACCGCAGCACTGACATCCACTGGCCTCGGCCGGACAGGAGCAGGCCGGTGGTCCCTGTTCGGTGAGGCGGACTTCGAGGACGGCGACTCGCCGGTCTCGGAAGCGCAGGTTCGAGCGGGCGGCCTTCAGCCGCTCGTCGCTTGAATGTTGTGTTCTCGGTGGCGTTCCGTTGGGTGGCGTCCCCGGTCCATTCGGCCTGCGAGTCGCGGATCCGGCCCAAGAGTTCACGCTGCGGGTCCGCTGGGTGAGGATCTCGGCATGGGCGGCTTCAACGAGGCAAAGCTGACAAGTGGCACCGTTGCCTGTCGACTCAGGCGCAACGGCAGTCCTTTTTCGGTGACCGTGCTGCTATTTCCCGTGAACATCCACGGGCTCGTGGTCAGTCCACCGCGGGACCGGCCGATGGCATGGTCACCGGGCTCGCCAGCCGGGGCCCCTTTTGTGGGCCCCGGCCGCGTGCTGATGGGCACGAACGGCCGTGGAGTCCACCGAGACCGCTCAGTTCAGGTCCTCGTCGGCGTCAGCCTGGGCCACTAGCGTGGTGAACACGCGCTCCCACGTGCCATCGACGGCCCACATCCGAAGCCGGTTGTAAACGCCACGCCAGTTGCCGTATCTCTCGGGCAAGTGGACCCGTTGCGATCCGGTCTGGAACTTGAACGCGATCGCATAGGCGCCGTCCGCGATCACCGTCGTCCCGGCCGCCGCGGCCGGCAGGTCCGACTCCCGCCAGACGTGGGCATCGGCCTTGTTCCCGGGCGCCGGCCGGCCGAGGCGACGACCAGGCGGGTGTCCGCGTCGATGATGACCTGTACGTTCGCCGAGAACCGGTAGTTTCGGGAGGAGGCGCGGATCTTCCGGTCGCGGACCGGAACGAGTGTGCCGTCTACGATCCACAACCGCTCGACCTCGGCAACGGGCCGCGGGGCCGGCTCCAGCGCGAGGAGCGGCCGCAGACGCTGGATGACCCGGCAGACGGTGGCCGGTGAGATCCCGAAGAGCGGGGCGAGCTGGCGCATGGTGAGGTTCGTGCGGTAGTACACCGCCACCAGCAGGACCCGGTCGGGCAGTGGCAGGCACCAGGGGCGGCCACCGACCGGGTCCGTTTCCGCCTCGCTCCCGCACCACCTTCACCAGCTTCGCGAACCGATCCATCCGCAACCCGGTGAACGTTTCCACCCACACCGACTCAGCCCGCAACACCCCACCCATACAGGCAAAAGGCCCAAAACTGAGCCTTCTGCAACACCCTTAGCCACCAGCACGCCCCACCCGCCCCGCTCGCCCCATGACCGACATGAGGCGAGCGGGGCGCGCACTGCTGGGGGCGAAGCATCTGTTGGCATGGGGCGCGAAGCCGGGGGAAAATGGAAGCGTCCCATCACATGGGGAGCACGACATGACTGACCCCGTGGACAAGAGCGGTTCCAGAGACATCGAAGGACCGCAGGACCCACTCGTCGAAAGGCTCCGCCCCGACCCCTCGCGGCTGCCTGAAGCGGGGCTGACGATGCACGGGTTCCTGGGCGACAGCGATCGATCTGGCCGCCGAAGGCTCTACCTCACGACGAAGCTCGACTACTTCGTCGAGTTCTCCGTCGACGACGTCCTGGACAGCTCACGGATTCCTGCTGAGAAGGCGCCGTTCCCCGGCATCGAGGCCACCCGGGTCACGTTTCGGAAGGGCGCCGAGATCTCGTACACGCACAGCACGTCGGTACGTCCGCCGGACGAGTTCGATCTGGATCTCCGGCGTCGGCAACGCCCACGGCGCCCGCCCTCTCGGCGCTACAGGGCGGACGATGATGGCCTCCGAACGTGGCGGTGCGCGCATGACCAATGGACGAACACCGACTTCATGTTCGAGTGCCACTCGCAGCAGTTCTGGACCTGCACCTGCTACGACACGCTCGGTTCCTGTGTACCCACCTGCGAGCCGACGACGTGCGGGGGGTGCCTTCCATCCGACGGATGCGAAGACAGGACCATCAGCTGCATCGAGACGGCCTGCAGCCCGGCCTGCTGAGGCCGTACGGTGCCGTCGCACCACCCTGATCCGCCTCTGGGAGGCCAGATGCCGGAGTCCAGCACACGTGATCGGGGACTTCCCCCGTCCCGGCTCAGCGGTCTCGACGGACCTCGGCGAAGCGCGGCGCTGTTTGTCGCGCGCGATGTCGCCGTGCGTGCTGCTGACAGGAACCGGATCGCTCAGTCGCTTCCGCTCGCCCGCAGTCAGACGCGCTATCCGGAGTCGGTTCGCTGGAGCCCGTGGGGGCTCTCCGGGGGCAGCGCCGGGATCGCGCTGATGTGCTCATATCTCGATCAGTGCCTTCCTGGGGAGGGATGGGACGCGATCGGCCACGGATTCCTCGCAGAGGGGGCGGATGCCCTGGGCCGCAGGAGGCCGACGCACCCCGGACTCTTCGACGGGCTCAGCGGTTTCGCCTTCGCGGTGGACTCGCTGAGCCGGAACGGCGACCGCTATCAGCGCATGCTCAGGGCCGTCGACGAGATGCTCGCCCCACAGGCGTTCGCAGTCGCGGCGAGGTTGGGCATGGGCACGGACGGCATGCCGACGACCGCGTTCGACACCGTCTACGGGGCGAGCGGCGTGGCGGCCTATTTGCTGAGGCGCGATCCGTTCGGGGCGCTTCCGCGGATTCTGACCGCCCTGGTCCGCCGCTCCGAGCCAGATCCCCACGGCGCACCTCGATGGGCTACCCCGCCGGAGATGCTGGCCTCCGAGTCCCTGCGCCGCGCCTACCCGTCAGGACAACTCAACTGCGGGTTGGCGCACGGCATGCCCGGGCCCCTGGCAGTGCTGTCCCTCGCCATGAGCGCCGGCCACGAAATTCCCGGTCAGGCCGACGCGGTGCGCGCTCTCGCCCGATGGCTGCTGGCACACCGGGTCGACGACGCGTGGGGAGGGGGCTGGCCCGACGCCGTGCCGCTGACACCGGACGGCCGGGCGGCGCCCCGGCGCACCTCCGTCGCGACGCGAGGCGCATGGTGCTACGGAACCCCGGGGGTCGCTCGTTCGCTGTGGCTGGCCGGTGAGGCCCTGGACGACGACGAGCTGCGCCGCTCGGCGGTCGAGGGGGTGATGAGCGTGCTGCGACGCCCCGTTGAACTGCGGTATCTCAGCTCTCCCACCTACTGCCACGGCGTGGCTGGGCTGCTCAACGTCGTCCTGCGGTTCGCCCGAGAAGCCGCGTCGCACCCTCTCGAAGACGCGGTCACCGCGCTCGTTGATCAGCTTCTCGTCGATTACGACCCGGAGCTGCCGTTCGGATACGCCTCCTTGGAGGCCGGGGATGCCGCCGTGGACCGCGCCGGGCTGCTGGACGGTGCTGCCGGTGTCGCCATGGCCCTCATGGCTGCGGCTGTCGGCGTCGAGCCGGCCTGGGACCGGATGTTCCTTCTGTCATGACCGGAACCCCTCGCACGCACGGGCGCGGCCATGACCACCGGCCCGCGTTGTACGAGCCGCTCGGATGGGTGCTGCTCCGGGCTCCACTCGTCCCGGCCGACGTGCGTCCGTCTGCTCGCCCGGCCGTCTCGGACTCCTTTGCGATCCCGCCCGATCCGCTGCTGGACCTCGCCATCCGGGTGGCGAGTCCGGATCTGGCCGCCGCGTTGGAACGGACCGGTCCGCTGGACCGACCCGCCCCCCGGCTGGCGCGCAAACTCAGGCGATACGCGATCAGGATGTCCACCAGGCCGACGCCCTTCGGCCTGTTCGCCGGGGTCGGTCTGGCGCAATGGGCGCCAGCCACCGACGTCGCGATCACCCCGGCCGCATCACGCACGCACACACGGGCCGACATGGGATGGGTGCATGACCTGGCCGAGCAGATCCGCAGCGATCCGGACATCGGTCCGTGCCTGCGCCTCATGGCCACCCCGGGCATCCTCGTTCGCAGCGGCCGCGCCTTCCTTCCTGACGGCCCGGATGCCGGGACCTCCATTCGCGCCACCTCTGCCGTGCAGCGCGTGCTCGCCGTGGCACACCGGGCCACTGCGCGGGCCGACCTGCAGGAGGCGATTTCGGACATCCCCGGAGCGACGCCCGACAGGGCCGATCGGCTGGTCAACGACCTGACGGAGCAGGGCTTCCTGATCCCAGAGTCGTTCCCGGCGCCAACCGGAGGCGACCCGGTTACGCGGTTGCGCACGTGCCTGGAGACCACTGGTTCCCGTCAAGCGCTCGCCGTCGCCGAAGAGTTGGCGCGCCTGCTCGACGAGTTCGCACGATGGGACAAGCTGCCTCTCGACCGGAAGGCGAAGAACCTGCCGTCCCTGCTCGACCGCATGGGGGAGATACACCCCGGCGCGACGAGCACGGACAGGGCCGACGGCACTAGAAGCGGTGGCGGCCCTGGCACGGGCAGCCCGAAACGCCTTCAGACCGACACAGCGCTCTCCCTCACGGCCACGGGAGTGCACGCGTCGGTGGGCGCCGAAGCCGCCGCGGCCGCCGAGCTGCTCCTGCGTCTGAGCCGCTTTGCCGACGGAGCGCGGCGGATGGAGGACTACCACAGGGCCTTCGAAGCCCGCTACGGGACGCACTGCCAGGTACCCCTGCTGGAGCTCCTCGATCCCTCCGTGGGCCTGGGGCCGCCCTCCTCCGGCCACGGTGCGAGCGCGGGAGGCGCTCTCAGCCAGGACTCACGCGACCAAGTGCTGCTCGACCTCGCCCTGGAAGCGAACCGGGAGCACCGCACGGCGGTGGAGCTGGATGATGAGATCCTCGCCCGGCTGGCTCCTTCCGACCCCGAGCCCGACCGCCTCCCGCCCTCATTGGACCTGTCGTTCCTCCTGGCGGCCGTATCCCCAGCGGCCATCGACAGAGGGGAGTTCCAACTCGTTGTCGGACCAACTCTCGGCGCATCGGCCGCGGGGCGGACTCTGGGACGGTTTGCGGGACTCTTGGGCCCGCCTGCGCATGCGGCACTGGAGGAGCTCGCGCGCATCGAGCAGACGCACGAGCCCGGCAGGCTTCTCGCCGAAGTGATCTACGCACCCGACCCAGCCCGCTCCGCGAACGTGGCGCTGAGGCCGCCGATCCGCCGCCACGAGATCTTGGTCGACGCCTGGCCCGGAGTACCCGAGGAGGGTGCGATACCGCTGAGCGAACTCGTTCTCGGCCAGCGGGACGGGCGCTTCGTGGTCAGTTGGCCTTCGGGCGGAGCAGAGGTCGTCGCGGGCCAGGGCCACATGCTCAACACAGCCAGGGCTCCAGCCGCCGTCCGTTTCCTGCTCGAGGTCGCCCAGGAGGGCCGCTGCCACTTCGCCCCGTTCTCATGGGGGCCGGCGAGCGGCCTCACGTACCTGCCCCGGGTGCAGCGGGGCCGGACCGTCGTGGCCCTCGCGCAGTGGCGGCTCGACTCGGTCCAGGTCATCGGGCCCGCGCGAGACGACGCATTCGCGGCAGCGATGTCGAGATGGCGGGCCAAGTGGGAGGTGCCCAGTCACGTCTACCTGGCGGTCGCCGACAACCGCCTGCTACTCAACCTCGACGACGCACAGGACGTCGAACTCCTCCAGGAGGAGCTGAGCGCGGCCGGGGTCCCCCGGACCGTACTGCTCCAAGAAGCCCTGCCGGGACCGGAACACGCCTGGTTGCCGGGACCGGACGGCGGCCACATGTCCGAGTTGGTAGCACCGCTCGTCCGGCGGGCCACTGAGCAGGCGGCAAGCGAGCCGCCTCCCGTCCTCCACGTCGTCGAGCCCAAAACACGGCTGCGCCCACCAGGCAGCGACTGGCTGTACCTGAAGCTCTACTGCGACCCTCAGCAGGAGGAGGACGTGATCGCCGGTCCGCTGTCCGACTTCGGGCAGTACGCCGTCGAGTCGGGGCTCTGTGCCGGTTGGTTCTTCGTACGCTACGCGGACCCGGAGAGCCATGTGCGCCTCCGCTTCCACGGCGACCCGACCCTGCTCACCGGCCCGTTGATGGAACAGGCATGTGCATGGGCCGGCGGGCTGAGGGCCGATGGTCTGTGCCGGCGGTTCTCGTTCGAGACGTATGAGCGTGAAGTCGAGCGGTACGGAGGAGAACACGGGATGAAGGCCGCCGAGGCGCTCTTCATGGCCGACAGCCCCAGCGTCGCCGGCATGCTGCGGGCGCACGCCGAGGGCAGCCTCGGCATCGACCTACTGGAGCTGGCAGTAATCAGCATCGACGACCTGCTTGCGCACCTGGGCCTGTCCGCGGAGCAACGGGCGAGCTTCTCCTACGGGAGCCCGTCGGTCTCACGGCTCGGGGGCGCCGAATACCGCAAGCGGAAGAACGCGCTCCGCCAGGCGCTGGGGGGCGGGGCTCGGCCCTTCGACGACGGCGGCGAAGTGTCCCGACTCCTGAGCACGCGGGGTTCGGCACTCGTGCCGGCCGTCGACCTGGTCACCTCACTGCGCCTCAACGGGGAGCTGTGCCGGTCCGGCGAGGAACTGTGCCAGAGCTACGTGCACCTCCACGCGAACCGCCTTCTCGGAACGGATGCGCCGGGTGAGACGCTGGCCCTGGAACTGCTCCGCCGCACACGGGCCGGCCTCGCCCGCGCGCCCCTGGCTTCAGCGTGACGCAGCACCTGTTTCGGAGCAGGCGACACCGGGCCCGCCGCGCTGCGGTGTGCATGTTGCCTACGAGAGCCCTTCCGCGCCCAGCGGGCGACCAAGGTCAGCAAGCGCATTCCGCGGGAAGCCGTCACGCAGAAAGGGCACTGTTCGGTCGAAGTCCTGGAGCAGCCCTCCACCCTCGACGGGCCACAGCCCCGAGTCGGCGACCGGAATGCTGACGTAGGCCCGGCCTGGCGCGTCATCCCAGGTCGGGTCCAGCACGCTGTCGTCAGGACGCACGACCCAGGCGCGAGGAAGGTAGAAGTCGAGCCCGGCACAGGGCCGCGGTCGCCGGACAGGCGCATGCTGGAGATGAGGCGCGGCGGCCAGGCCGACCCCCCGCCATCGCGGTCGGCGGGCTCCGGTGTCAGGCAGCCTCGCCGAAGCAGCGATCATCAGCGACCGGAGGATCACGGGGCTGTCTGCCGATGTGATCGCGGAACTCGTTGCCGAGGTCGGTCCGTTATGGCACGAACGGCATCAGGCGGGACTGGAGTCCAGGCCGCGGAAGCGGGCCGTCGGGGCCGGCGCAAAGCACCGGCTGGTCTTCATCGACCGGCTCTGGCCACGCTCGTCCACCTCCGCCACGGTGCCACTCACCATGTGCTGGCCTGCTGGTTCGGCGTCGACTGCTCCACGATCACCCGGGCGATCGGCGAGGTGCGGCCGCTGCTCGCCGAGCGGGGCTGCACCATCGCCACCGGGATCCGGCTCCACACCCGCGCCGAGGTCATCGACCACCTCGGCGCCAGCGGAGAGACCGGAATCATCGACGGCACCGAGATCCCCGTCCGGCGGCCGACCGCGGGACGCAAGGGCCGGGACAAGTTCATCTCCGGCAAGAACAAGCAGGATACCGTGAAGGCCATGGTCCTCACCGACTCTGCTGGCAGGCTGTTGTTCTGCAGTCCAGCCCAGCTGGCAAGCTGTGCCGACATCACCCACGCCCGACAGTTAGGCCTGTTCAAGCACCTCACCGACGGCCCGGCCGTGGAGATCCTTGCGGACGCCGGCTACCAGGGCCTGGGCGCCCAGACCGGCGGCCGGGTCGTGACTCCACCACACCGCAAGTTCAAGAAGAACCCACCGGACTGGTACGAAGAGATCTACGAGCGGCAGCGCGAGGCACACTCCTCACGCCGCATCCGCGTCGAGCACGGCATCGCACACCTCAAGAACTGGCGAGCTCGCCCGCTACCTGGGCCGACGCGAGCACATGGGCGACACGATCCAAGCCATCGCCGGACTGCTCTCGCACCAACAGAGCGCCATCCGCGGGCCCGGTCAGCCACAGTGACCACCGGGCCGACCTGCACCTTTTGACGTCGCACCGCCAACCATGCACGAGCTCGTTAGGTGCTGTCATCTGAGTTTCCGCAGTCAGCGGAATTCGGCCAGTCCGTGGGTGTGCGTGGAAGTTCCGTGTTGTGCACCCCTGTTGCCGTCGGCGTTGCCGTCAGACGGCTGCGCGCGCGAGGGCGGCGGAGTGGGCTTTGGCCGGTGTCCTGTTCGGGTTGGGGTCGGGCATGTCAGGGGCCGTCAGTGATCAGGTGATGCTTTGAGCCAGCTCGTCCCCGGTCGACCGGCGACGGGCCCGTCTGGAGCCCCCCTTTTAACGCCCTGACGTGGCTGGAGTCGACGACTGCCCTCGACCAGTCGAGCCGAGCGGCAGCATTCAGCTCGGCCAGCAGCACCTCGTGCAGCCGATGCCAGACACCTGCCTCGTTCCAATCCCGCAGCCGTCTCCAGCAGGTCATGCCCGAGCCGAAGCCGAGCTCCTGGGGCAAGTGTTCCCATTGGATGCCGGTGTGCAGTACGAAGAGGATCCCGCACAGCACCTGCCGGTCCGGTACCGGCCTGCGGCCCGGGTACCTGAACCGTCGCTCCTTCTTCGGTAATAGCGGCTCGATCCGCTCCCACAGGTCATCCGACACGATCCACGGTGAAGCCCCCATGGCCTGGACAACACCCAACCCGCCGAACGGACACGGCCACCAGGACCGATCTACCTCATTGTGTTAGGCGTTCTAAGTAACGGCCAGTTCAGGCGGCCTGAATAGGTAACATGTGAGACAGAGCCGAACGATTTACAGTCCCAGGCCCGGACCATCTGGTCCGGGCCTGCAGCTATATGGGCTGAACACTAACGAGGAAATGAATTGCCGGGGGCGTGCGACGAGTCGGCGGCCAAGTCGTGTATGGCGACTTCGGGTTCGTTATCGACACTGGTGTCGCAGTAGAAGTCTCACGGCCATTTCGTGTCCATAGGATTTTGCGGTAGCGAGTGGAGTTTCCCCGTCCGGACCAGAAGCGCCTGGATCGGCACCATAGGCCAACATGATGGCAGTCATGACGGAGTTTGCCGGATTTCCAGATTGAAGAGAAGAGTCTCCTTCCAGGTCAATCGCATGAATCAGGAGAGTCAGGCCACAGCAGATTTCATTGGGGTCGGACCCGGCATCGAGTAGGCGGGCCAATTCTACGTAGTCTTCGGACTCGACCGCCTGATGTGCTGGTGTCCACGGACTCTCAATTTCGAAGGACATGTGAACTCCCGCGTTGCCAGCCAGGCGGGCAATGGTAGAAGGCCGGGGGCCTGGCGCCCCCGGCCGTGTTGGTTTCGGCGCACGGGCCGGACACGGCAAGTGCGGGCGGAGGTTTCTGAACCCTCGGCGGACCCGGGCCGGGGTGAGCTTGTTCGGTTCTGCTGGCCGTTCCCAGGGGCGGCGGACGTCCTCGGCGAGCGGCCGGGCAAGACGGAGCTGGGTGTGCGCGACGATGATGAGCCACGTCCACCGGTCCGCGGCCTGCGGGGTTCGGAGCTTCGGCTTGGCAGCTTGAGGGACTCTGCATCCTTCACGACTTTCCACTGGGTTCCAGAGAGGTCCGCGCCGCCGACCACAACCGCCTCACCAAGGTCATCCACGTGGACAGGAAGCAGACCGAGGGCCAATTCGCACGAGACCAGCGGAAGTGGGTGGGCTGCCATTGGACACCAAAGAAGCCCCGCCGCAAGCATACGCGGCGAGACCTCCCGTTGGTGATGCCCTAAACAATTATCACGGACCATCCGTCCTGTGGGCGAGCGAACAGGCCGTATGTAATCCAGGGGAATTCGCTATGAACTCATCCGGGGATTTAGGGTGGATTCTCCAAATTGGAAGTGGGAGACGAAGGAGCTGACGAAATATCGTGATCTATTCAGGATGTCTCCGTGTTGACCCTGCGCCTTCATTGCGTACTCTTCGAGCGCTTGCAATGACTCGGCATGCATTCCTTCAAGTGCGCACGCAACAGCGAGATGGCCGTTCAACTCCTGGTATCTCGCGGACGATTGCATTCTCTCGATCAGGTCCCGCAATGACCCGACAGAATTGAGATAGGGGAAGCCGTAGTCTTGCAGGTCGCTCCATAGGGCGTCGAGTTCCCGCGCTACCCTATCCTGCGAGCGAACTGTCCAGCGAACGTACGGAGCCATTTCGACCCCGTCTTTGTATAGGAGGTCCGACAGCCCCGTACCCATCGAGCAGGCGCCCGCCAGGCCTCGGAACTGGCGCCCCGTGAAGGCCGCTACCAGGCGACTGGTCTCGAGATGCATCAGGCCGAGGTTCGGGTGGAAAATCACACGATCCGGTTTGACCTGTGGGTTGAGAGCGATCTGGTAGGCAATCCCATGCAACCCTTCGATGGCAAGGATCGGTTCAGTCGAATTCACGCGTGCCCATTCTGAACCTTGGAGCCTATTGGTGATCTCTTGTACAGCTGCCACTTCTACGGGGGAGTGCAATCCGGGCACCTCCATCGATCGACTTGCAGGGGGAGGGTTATCTTATCACCGTGCTCGAATCCGTACGGAGCCAGCTTATCTGTTGCGAGCCTACCTCCAATGGTAATCAACTCGGGATAGCCGATATCCTGATTGGCGGTGAAGCCGCCTGTGTTCACCTTTGATTCAGCAGCAACCCAATGTCCATCCGGATGCTGGGCCACGAAGTCTGCGCGGAATGGCGTCCCGTCACCGGCCGTGAATGAGACCTCGGGGGTGATGTTCGTGTAACCCTCTGCCTGGAGACGACGATGGGTCGCGAACTCACCTAGGTCGCCGTGATTCAGCCCCGGCGTAGCGGGGCAGATCCCCACACCGTTGCTGTTGTGGACCAAGATCGGGACGCTGCCAGCCAGCACATAGTACGTGTGGAGGTCGGCAACGGTGAGGTTGTAGGTCTCGTTGGTAGCTTGGTAGGTGCGTGTCTGGGCGACGGTCACGGGTGTTCCGTCGTCGGTGCGGAGGGTTGTGCCTGGCTTGAGTTCTCCGGCGTCCTTCCAGGCCTGGTCGGTTTCGGACCAGAAGGGGTGGTGGGCTGTTGTGGTGATGGTTTTGATGCCGTCGTCTGTCTGGATGCCCAGTTCGACGTACTTCTTGTCGTCTTCGGTGTAGATGGTGGCGGTGACTGCCTTGGCGCTGGTTTCGCCGGTTTCGGGGTCGGTGGCGAGTACTTCGTCGTTGGTCGACAGTTCCTCGATTGGCTTGCTGGCCCCGTTTGCGAGTTGGACTTTGGTGCCGGGTACGAAGCTGTCGCATCGGGCAAACGCTCCGATTACTCCCTTCGCCCCCTTGGCTGCTTTGCCGACGAAGGGTATCGGGGCAACCAATTCTCCAGCCGTCGACTCCCAGGCGCCCTCGTCGGACTCAATGCCCAGCACCCCCAGCAGCCAATTGTATTGATCGCGTCCAGATATGCCGAGGAGGGACATTGCCATGCCATGCGGCATCACCTGGTCTGCGCTCGCCATTCCCCGTCCAACGCCAGTGGCGAAGTTGGTGAATGTGGGTTTACGGCGCTGCTTGTTTCTCCATTCGTCTTGCTTGGCTCTGACGTTGTTCTTTCGGATCTGCAGTTCGCGTGAGTCGCGGTTGAATCGGGATGTCGCGTAGGTCTGGTAGTAGCGGCGCTGCCTCCTTTCGTTTACATAGGTGATTTCGTGAGAATTGGATGCGGTGATGACAGTGTTGCCGTTGCAGTTGTAGAGCGTGCCGCATTCTTCGCTCTTCAGACCGCTGGGGTCACTGCCGGTGATGGGGTTTCCGTTGGCGTAGGTGTAGCCGTTCATCTGGAGGGGGTCGGTGATGTCGATGATGGGGTCGACACTGATGAAGCGGCCGGTTTGGGGTTCGTATTCGCGGGCGCCGATGTGGGTGAGCGCGGTGGTGTTGTCGTCGGTGCCGACGCCGAGGAAGGTGCGGTTTCCGGGCCAGTTGGAGGGCTGGGTGCCGCGGGGGTTTCCGTACGGGTCGGACTTCCGCCGTGTGACCGCCTGGCCGTCCTTTTGCTCGACGCTGATCGCGGCGGTGTTGTGGTGGTCGGCCAGCTGCTGGGAGAGGGTGTGGCCGGTGGTTTTGCCGTTGGTGCGGCGGATGGTGGTGGGGGCGCCGGGGCTGCTGTAGTAGCGGACGGCGTCGATGGCCTGGCCGGCCTTGTTGACCGTGACCTCGGATTCACCGAGGTAGAGGGTGCGGGAGCTGCCGGTTTCCTGGATGACGCGGTTGCCGGAGGCGTCGTAGAGGTAGCTGGTGAGGTTGCCGAAGCTCCACTGCTGTGCCGCGGTAGGGGCGGGGCTGGCGCAGGTGTACAGGTCGAGGTCGTTGCCGTCGGCCGGGTTGTCGTTGGGGACGGTCAGGCACTGGTTGGTGCCGGTGACCAGAGACTTGTGGGTGGCGTTGTAGGTGAACTTCTGCCCGGCGCTGTTGGGGTCGCAGGTCTTCAGGCGGGCCTTGCCGCCTTCTGCGGTGAGGCATTTGCCAAGAGCCTGGACGCTGTCGCCGTTGATGCGCCATTGCTGGGGCTTGGTCTCGTTGCACGTCAGGAGCTGGACGGGGGTGCCGTCAGCGGTCTGGCCGTCCTGGACGTCGAGGCATTTCCCGGCGAGGCCGGTGACGGCGACGGAGCCGATGCCGGGGCTGGTGGCGGACTGGAGTTTGTTACTGCGGTCCCAGTTCAGGGTCTGGGTGTCGCCGTCGATGGTGCGGGTCTTGGTGTTGCCGGCCTGGTCGTAGGTGTACGTGGACAGCGAGTCGACGACGGAGCCGGCGGTCTTGGTGGCCTTGTTGACCTTGGTCAGGGCGTGGGGCTGCTTCTTCAGGGACGGCTGGGGCCCGCCGATGTCCACGCCGTAGGCGTAGTCGGTTACGTCGTCGAGCGTGGCGTCGGTGGGGTCGTGTTCGGTGAGTTTGGTGCGGTTGCCGATCGCGTCGAACGCGTAGTCCTGCCAGTAGGCGTCACCCGCCAGGGCCGAGCCCACTTCGGAGCGCGCGGGGCCTGCTGGGCTCGTGGGGCACCCTGCGGTCTTGCCGGTCCAGGCTCTGGTGAGCTGCCCGATGTTGTCGTACGTGTAGCACTGGCGGTCCACCAGGAGTGGGGAGTCCTTGGTGGCGGTGGGCCGGGTGTCGGGCTGGGCGTCGGTGATGGAGGTCGGGTTGCCGACCGTGTCGTAGGTGTAGGTGAGGGAAGACAGCAGGGTGGACGTGGAGTAGGGGTCGCGGGTTTCGCGGTGGCTTTCGGCTGTGGTGACCCGGCCGGTGTGGGGGTCGTGGATGTTGTTGGTCCACACGCGGTGGGGTGCGTTGCCGGTGGCGGTGCGCAGGACTTCGCCGAAGGGGCTGTAGATGGTGTCTGCGGTGTACCAGGTCAGCCCGGACATGGTCTGCACCATGCCGTCTTTGTTGTAGCGGGTGATCAGTTTCTCGGCGGCGAGGCCGCCGACGGTGGCGGGGAGGGTCGTCGACTGGACCTTGCCGGTGGGCGTGTAGGTGGTGCTGTAGGCGTAGGTGCCGACCAGTCCCTTGGTGGTCTGGGCGTTCGGCAGGTCCGGGATGGTGATCTTCGATCCGGTGGGCCGGTACTCGCTGTCGTAGCCGGTGACCTCGCTGCTGTAGAAGCGGCCTTCGCCCCAGTTGCGGGTGGCGGAGACGGGCTGACCCTTGGCACCGGGAAGAGTGTCGTAGGTCCAGGACGCGACGAGCCACCCGGTATTGGGGTCGTCGTTGCGCAGTTCGGTCTTACGGCCGAGGACGTCGTACTTGGTGTGCTGGGCGTACCCCGACATGTTCGTCGCCGAGGTCTGCTGGTCGAGGTTGTTGTATGTAAACGTCGACGTGCCCATGTCCGGGTCCGTGGATGAGGTCATCCGGCCGCGGGCGTCGTAGGCGTAGGTCCAGTTGTTGCCGGCCGGGTCGGTGACCTTGGCGAGCTTGCCCCGGACGTCGTACTCGTACCTGGTCTTCGTCGTCGCGGGATTGTCGACCACCGCCGGGTCGACAGCCTCGGCGCCCGTGGAGGTGTAGTGCTCGACCATCGTCGTGCGGTTGAGGGCGTCGGTGCTGGTCTTGACGGCGCGGCTTCCGGGCAGCGGCGTCGCCCCGGTGGGGGACATGGCGCTGCGCGTCAGGGTCCAGTCGCCGCCGTACTGGGTGATGGCGGAATGCTTTGCCGTGCCGTTCTCCACCGTGGTGGTGCGTACGGCACGGCCGAGGCCGTCGTAGGCGGTCCGGGTGGAGTTGTGGACCTCGGTCATCGATTTCGGAACAAAAAGTTCCGTTTTTATGTGGTCGTCGGCGAGGTAGCCGTTGTTGGTCTCGGCGACGGTCCCGTTCGCCGAGTAGAGGGTGTCGGTGACGAGGAGCGCGCCGCCCGGGCCTTCGGTCTGCGTCTGGCGGGGCCGCAGGAGTCCGTCGTAGATCGCGATCGAGGTGCTGTAGGTGCCGTCGTCCTTCAGCGCACGGCTGGTGACGGCTGGAGTCTTCTCCTCGTCGATCTGGTAGTCGAACGTGTAGGCGGGCTTGTCCGTCAGCTTCTGCGAGGGGGTCCAGACCTTGGTGCTGCGGCCGAGCGCGTCGTAGGCAGTGGTGACCTTGCGGTCGTTCGCGTCGGTCGCCTCCAGGACACTGCCGCGGGCGGGATCCACCTTCGTGATCACCGTGTGCCCGAGCGCGTTGGTCGCGGTGACCGTGAACGCGGGCCCGGTCGGCGGATCGAATGCGGTGGTCGACGGGTTGCCGAGCGCGTCGTACGTCTTGACCGTCCGGCCGAGCGCGTCGTACTCGCTGCGCCCGGAGGTGATCCAGCCGGTGCCCGCGGCATCCAGGCTGTCGACCTGGTAGGGCAGGCCCCGGGTGGGGGCGGTACCAAAGGCGTTGACGGCGTCGTAGGACATACGGGCGGAGCTGAGGACGGTTCCGCCTGCGGTGCCGGCTTCGGTGCAGTCACCGGTCGTCTCGCGGACTTCCGCGGGCAGGCCGATCAGGTTGCTCGCGGTGTTGTGGACGTAGGCGGGCTTGCTGCAGGACTGCTTGACCGTGGTCCAGCCGGTGCCGTTGTGCTCCTTAACCTCGGTGTGGGTGGTCTTGGGCAGGCCGTAGACGCTGTCGTAGGTGTGGGCGGCTCGCACCATGCGGGACTTGCCGCCGCTGACAGTCTGGATCTCCTCGGTGTGGTCGACGCCCTTGCGGTACGCCTCGACCTTTTTCGTGGCGTCGTCGATTCTGGGGCGGCTCGCGGTGGGCGTGCCGGAGTCCCAGGGCCGGGTGAGGTGCCGGTTCTCGATGTCGTCGTCGCCGCCGGCCTTGGTGTAGGTGATGTTCTCGGCGGTCTGGCCCTGATAGCGGGGCTTGTCCTCGCCGAGGTCCACGGTGCCGGTGGAGTCCTTGACGGTGACCGGGGCCGCGGTGGTGGACAGGCCGCGGAAGTAGCGGGTGCGGATCTGGGACTTCTCGGTCGCGGTCGACGTGCCCGCGTTCTCCGTCTCGCCCGTGGTGGTGACGACGCTGCCGTAGCCGCGCCACTGGCTGTAGGTGCGCAGCTCGGGCTTGCTGAGCTCGTCGTCCTCCTTCACCCAGGCCGCGCCGCCTTCATAGGTGTAGGCGGTGACGACGTCGGGCCGCTGCGCTACGCGGTCCTTCTCGGCCACGCTTTCCACGACGTACTTGTTGAACACCTCGGTCGGTGTCTTCTCCGGCGCCAGGTCGGGATCCGGAGACCAGCGGACGGGGAAGCAGCGGGAGGTGTTCTTCGTCTGATCGGGGATGGTCGTGCCGAGAGCGCAGGGGGCGGAGTAGGTGACGTGGATGTCGCCGCCGGTCTCGGTGCGGATCGTCTCTACCCGGAGCCGGTCGAAGTCCGGGGCGGCGTCGGGCTTGCCGGATACCGGGTCGTTGGGCTTGACGACACGGTTGGGCATGTCCTTTCCGTTGGCGATGAAGGAGACCGGGGGCAGCACTTCGCCGTGCTCGCTGTTCGTGGGGCTGTAGCCGGTGCGTGTGATGGAGTCCAGCCACAGTGGGGGGCTGGTGTCGCTGCGGTGCTTCGGCAGGGACTGCTTCAGTGCCCATTGGTCGACCTTTGTGAGGGCCGTGGAGCCCTCGGTGCGCTGACCGTAGGTGGTGACTCTGGCCAGGCGCATGCGCGACCAGAACGTCGGCGACGCGTTGACGCAGAGAGCCGCGTCCATCTTGCAGTGCAGCGCGCTGGGGGTGTCCCACCATCCGACCGCGTTCTTGGTACCGAATTGGGACTTGTCGCAGTTGGTTTCCTGGTCGGCGAAACACCGCTCATCCACGCCGAACTCGACTCGCCCAGCGGGGGCGCCGGCGAGGTTGCCTGCGCGTAGGCCGTAGAGGATGCGGATCGGGTAGCCGCCGCGCGTGTAAACGGCGATCTTGCTGGCGTCCTTCTCCTCGTACTTCTCGTTCTTGGCGTAGCGGTTCTCTTCCGGCTTCCAGTCGATGACCATGGCATTGCCGTGGACGTCCTCGACGTAGTCGAGGTTCCAGCGCCAGGCCTGCCGGCAGGACGAGTTCGCGTACACCGTGGTGTAGCAGGGCTCGCCGACATGGTTGCCGAAGACCGGGACGGTGAAGACGGAATCGGTGGTGTTCTGCGGGGAGGTGCCGTCGCCGTGGGTGCCTACGCTGTGGCGGCCGTAGTGGTAGCGCATGCCGTCGCGGGTGGTGACGACCCAGTACTCGCCGTCCTTCGCGCCGCTGCCGCTGCCCGTCTTGAGCTCGACCCTGGAGCCGTCGTCGGAGGCGGGAACCCACTTCCCGGTGGCGGTGTCGCGGACGAGTTCGGTCGTCGAGCCGCCCAGGGAGAGGACGACGTTGTCACCCGCCCAGCACAGGTCGCCCTTTTTCTTGTCGGTCTCGTTGTCGTTGTTCGGCTTGCCGGTGGTTGTCGCCTTCAGGTCGTCAGAGCAGGTGCGGTAGCGGCGCTCGATGAAGCCCGGGTTGTAGTCCCAGCCGTCACCGATCCAGGACGCCTGCCCGTTGGTCACCGACGTCTTGCCGTCCACCGCCTGGGACGAGTACGAGAACGCGATCGAGGGGGTGGGACCTGCAGGGGCCGGCGGCACCGTCAGCGGGTAGGTCCAGGAGAACCCGCCCCCGCTGCCGCCCGCCGTCCAGGAGCCCGACGGCGACAGGGACGTGGCCTTGTACGTACCGCCGGCGCCCGCGGCCCCGTCGGAGGCGACCAGCACCGTCTCACTGCTGCCGGCCGTCATCGTGTGCATGCCCTGAACGGGCGCAGCGGCTGGATTGACGGTCGCTATGACCCGCTTCTGCCTGGGATCGTTCACACTGGGAACGTCCGTGGAGACGTCGCACCCATCCGGCCGGGGAACGTCGAGGAAGCAGGCGGGGAACTGTCGCAGCTTCAGGCGTGAGGACCACTCCGTGCCGTACAGGTCCTCGAACTTCGAGTAGTCCAGCGCGACGTCGACCGGATTCACCGCGTCGGCCGGAGGCGTGATCTTGACCATGGCGCCGTCAACGCCCGCGGCCTCGGTCTTGGCGCGTTCCGAGACCGCCGCCGACCAGACCCCCGACGGAGCGGTACCCGTGTTCTCGACCTTGCCGATACTGACGGGCAGCGCGCCCACCTGCGTGAACTCGACACCAGGGGTAGGCGTCACGCTGGCAGAGCCACCAGCAGGCAGCGCCACCGCCGTCGGCGCATAGGGAGCCGGCGGCGTGGGCGGGTCGCCAAACCAGCCCTCGAGCTGCGCGGACGCAACCTGGTCACGCTCCGCCTTCCGGTCCTCTTGCAGGCCGGGCAGGGTGACGCCGGTGCGGTCGCCTGGTGGCGCGGCCCAGGCCTGGACGGGCAGGAGTGTTGCGGTCAGCACCACGGAGAGTGTGATGCCGGTGCGCCCGGCGAGGCGCGCGCGTTTCGCGCGTGCCTTTCTGTTTCCGGGCAGGCGGAAATTCGCCGTGAACGGCGACATGTGGACCCCCCACGCTCTGCCGCCGCGGCCGAGGGCGCACGGCCGGCAGGAAAATGACAATTAGCCAGCTGATTCTGCGGCCGGAGGGCCGGAAAACCTATGGTTCCGAGATCCGGTGTGTGCTTTATCACTTTACCTGCCGCATAGGGTGGGGCAATAGCCGCAAACAGTCGTGAAGTGCCTGGTCAGCGGGCTGGGGCGGGGGGTGAAGATGTCGGTGGGATGGTTCATGCTCGGCTCGCACCCGTGTGTGTGAAGGCGTGCGGGGGAGTGGGCTTTTCATGTATTTCCCGGCCTGTGGCCGGATCATTTGTGAGTACCGAGGGCTGCTCGTGTGTGCGCCCGAGGGGGGAGAAGTACACCTGTGTCTGTCAGTGAATCCGTGGACGAAAGTCCGCCAACAGCTTCTGCGGAAAAGGAAGTTGCCGCAGTTCCGGTACAGCGATGGTTCAGGCGACGCCGGACGCTGGGCGGTCTGGCCGCTCTCCTCGCAGTAGCGGTCGCGCTGCCGGTCGGCGTTCACGTAGCGGGGGACAAGAAGCCGAAGGTCCGTCAGGGCGAGCGGGCGCCGATCGCGGAGCCGGAAGCCCGGCGCCTGGCCGCGGCCTCCGGCAAGGAGGTCGAGGTCACCGCCGCCCGCAGTGCGAACACCACGACCTGGGCGCGGCCTGACGGAACGTACCGCAAGCAGGTCTTCAGCTCCGCGTTCCGCGCGCAGGTCGACGGAGTGTGGAAGCCGATCGACACCCAGCTGGAGAGGGTGGAGGCCGGGTATGCGGCGAAGGCGGTCAACGGCCGTGTCGTCTTCAGCGCCGGATCCAAGCAGCACGCCGCCGCCGGTGGGGAGCGGTCTTCGCGCTCCGTCACCCGCGTCGCGCTGCGGCAGGACACGCCCGGTGAGGGGTGGAGTGAGCTGGTCCGGCTGAACACCGACGGCCACGACATCGTCGTCTCCTGGCCGGGCACCCTCCCGGAACCCGTGATCGACGGCCCGCGCGCCCTGTACGAGAACGTGGCCCCCGGCATCGACCTGGTGATGACCGCGCAGGACGGCGGCTACTCGCACGTCCTGGTCGTCAAGGACCGCCAGGCCGCCGCCGACCCGCTGCTCGGCCAGCTGAAGTACCGCCTCGCCTCACCCGACCTGGCTTTCCGCCTCGGCGCGGAGTCGGGCGCGGTCAGCGCCCGCAACGCGCAGGACGAGGAGGTCGCCGGCTCTCCCACGCCGATGATGTGGGACTCCAGCGGCAAGGTCGCCACCACCGACAACGAGCCCGCCTGGAAGCCCACCGACAAGGCGGCGCAGCACCCCAGTCTCGGCCTGTCAGGTCTGGCCGGGGCGGAAGGCGCGCGCCTGAAGCCCGCCACGCCGGCCCTCGCCGACAACATCTTGTCCATCACCCCGGACAGCGGTCTGCTGAATGCGCCGGAGACGGTGTACCCGGTGTTCATCGACCCCTCCTTCAAGGGCCACAAGCACTCCTGGACCCTGCTCTACAAGACCGAGGGCAACTCGAGCTTCTACAACGGGCAGAACTACAACGCGAGCGGCACCAACGAAGCCCGCGTCGGCTACGAGTCCACCACCGGCGGCACATCCCGCTCCATCTTCAACTTCGACTTCGGCAGCCAGCTCCACGGCGCCGGCATCATCTCCGCCAGCGTGCGGGCGCTGCAGACGTATTCGTGGTCGTGCGAGCAGAAGCCGATGGACATCTACTCCACCCCGTACATCACTTCCTCGAGTACGTGGAACAACACGAACAACTCGACCTACTGGAGCCGGAAGGTCGCCACCGAGTACGCGGGCTACGGCTACAACAGCTCCTGCCCGGACAACTGGATCGCCCCCGACATCAGGGGCCTGGTCGCCGACGCCGCCGCCAGCGGATGGGGCGCACTGTCCCTCGGATTCGCCGCGCCGAACGAGTCGAACGCGTGGTACTGGAAGAAGTTCATCGCCAACGGCGAGACCGCCCCGTACATCGAGGTCACGTACAACCATCCGCCGGACACCCCTACCGCGGCGAACATGCAGACCTTCCCCGGCGGCCGATGCCTGACCACCAGCCCCGGTACCGGTATCGGCAAGACGAACGTGACGTTCCAGGTCAAGGCCAGCGACCGCGACGGCACCAACACCATCGACAAGGTCCAGATCGAGGTCTGGAACGGCGCCACGGGAGCCCAGGTCTACAACGAGTGGCTGCCACCCAACAGCGACGGCGTCGTCTTCCACGAAGTGCCCATGGGCGCATTCACCTCGGGCACCACGTATCACTGGCTCTCCCGCGTCCGAGATAAGGACAACGCGGGTTCCGGCAGCGGACCGTACGACTCCGGAGGCGGCGGCTGGTGCACCTTCACCGTCAGCCACGTCGTCCCGCAAAACCCGGCCGTCTCCTCGACCGACTTCCCGGAACCCGGCCAGAACTACACCGAGTGGAGCGCGAAGCCGGCCGGCACCCCCGACCAGGTGTTCACGTTCAGCGGCAACGGCGCCAAGGCCGAGGACATCCACGAATACCAGTACAGCCTGAACCGGCCCCTCTTCGACAAGAAGACCTCGCCGACCCCCCTCAGCGCAGACAAGGCCTACGCGAAACTCCAGGTCGACACGGCCGGCCCCAACAAGCTCTACGTCCGCACGGTCAACAAGTACGGAAACATCTCGCCCCAGACCATTTACGATTTCCTCGTCAGCCCCAGAGACGGCCTGGACAAGCCCGGTGACGCCAACGGCGACGGCCACCCCGACCTCTTCGCCATCGACGCGACCGGAAGCCTACGCACCTACCCGGGCGACGCCGTCGGAGACACCGACGCGTCCATCCCCGGCGCCATCCTTGACGGGATACCCGCCACCGGGCACTGGAACACCGACGCGAACGGTAGGCGTGCGCTCATCGGCCACTCCACCGACTGGTTCCCCGGCGACGGGCTGACCGACCTCATCGCCCGCATGCCCGATGGCAAGCTGTACGTCTACCCGGGCATCGGGACCGGACAGTTCGACGTCGCCCGGCGCATGGAAATCCTCCTCCCTGCCGGCGCACCCGACCCAGCGACTTTCCGGCAGATCATCGTCACGGAGGACATCAACGGTGACGGGCTGGCCGACATGTTCGCCCTCGACGCGGACAGCCTGTGGTCCTTCTCCGGCTACACCGGATCCAGCTTCACCAGCCACACGAAGATGGCCGGCGTCGTCTGGGCACCCCGCGACCTCATCGGGGTCCGCGACGTCTCCGGAGACAACGTCCCCGACCTCCTCTTCCGCGACAACGCCAACGCAAGCCGCGGACTCCTCCTGCGCAAGGGCAAGCCCGGCGCCAACGGCGGAGTCGACCTCGCCTCCCTCTCCGCCTCAGCCAACGCCGTGGGCGGGGTGGACTACACCTACGCCACCACCGGCTGGGGCCGCACCACCATCCCCATGATCCTCGGCACGCCCGACGCAACCGGCGACGGCATCCCCGACATCTGGGCCGTCGACACCCTCGGCAACCAGTGGCTCTACCAAGGCGGCACCGCCACCCTCGGCCCCGCCTCCGGCCGCGACGAAGACGGCTGGAACACCTTCCTCACCATTGGATAGTCCACACCACAGCAGCACGAGCAAGCGCCCGGCGGGGCAGGACACCCCCGCCGGGCGCTATCGCTCAACCATCATCGCGCCATACACGGCCCGCCCCGCCACCTGGGGGTGCGCCCCCACGAGGTCGCGCGGCGGAGTTCGTGGCGACGAGGGTTGTCCCATGTCGACGCCGGCAGATGCCATCCCACATGTGCGCACCACTCCCTACCTGCGCACACCACCCGAAGGAAATTTCTTGTTCGCTCGTTCCGCCACCGTTTCGGCCGTAGTGCTTGCTGGTTGTCTCGTCCTCACGGCCTGTGATCCCGCAGAGCCGGCAACAGACGGCGCGAGCTGGCCGGCTTCCGCCTCGCCGAGCAGCTCTGCCGCGGAGCCCTTCGCGGGCAAGACTCCCGAGGAGATCCAACAGCTCGCATACGAGGAGACCCGGACTGCCACGTTCAAGAAGTTCCGAGGTCATGCGTCTGGCGACGGGATGACCGGCACAATGCAGCTCACGTTCGTGAACGTGGATTGCGCAGGCACGGTCAGCGGCGAAGGCTTGGGCAAGACGGAGATCCATGCCACGCCCAAGGTCCTCCATGTCAAGCGCGACCCGGAGGCGTGGCGGGCCACCCTGAAGGCCACGAAGGCCCAGGAAGACGTCGTGGTCAACCGCATCGGCAACCGTTGGATCAAGCTGGATGCCGAGCACTCGGACGCGAAGACCATCGCCTTCAGCTGCCAGCTGCGCGACCCGAGCATCCTTCTGGAAAAGGAGTCCCCTGAGATCTCCCGGGGTGGTTCCGCCACCGTCGACGGCCAGCCCGCGATCATGCTCACCTACCCAGGTACCAACGGCGGCACCGTCACCGACTACGTGGCAACGCAGGGCCGCCCCTACCTGCTCAAGCGGACCGAGACGGGCCGGCAGCCGACCGAGTTCACGTGGTATGACTTCGAAACCGTCACGCAAATCCGGCCCCCCGCTGCCAGCGAGGTCGTGGACGCCGGCGAGCTCTGAGCCAACGCCGTAATCGGGACCCCGAGGGCCAACCGACGGGCACGCGGACCAGGTGGCCGTCCTCGGCCGCCGCCGGGACCTGCCGGACCCTGGTCGACCGGCACGTACCCCTAGGCCCGGACCAGGCCGCCCGCCGCCTGGGCATCCGCCGTGTCGACTTTACCGACCGCGTTGTGGGCGTTCGCTTCGCTCGTTGGGGTCGCTGTTGGCGTCGTCCCGTGTCCATTTACTGACCGGCTCAGTTGCCTGCTCGGTGTACGGGACGAGGAGGCGACGGCGTGCGGAGCGGGATGGTCCTGGGGGACCTTCGGGTACAGCCGATGAGGCGGGCGGGCGGGGGCTGGTCGTACACGATCGTGCGGCCCGACGGCTCCGTCGACGAGGAGGCGGACAGCTTCCTGCGGTCGTACGAGGGGCGGGGTACGCAGAAGACCTATGCGTACTACCTGGTGGACCACCTACGGTGGCGGGCTCGGGAGCGTCTGGCGACCGAGGCCGTGTCGCTGCGTGACCTGCACCGCTACATGGGGGCGGTCGGCGCCAGGGTGGCAATGCCCTTCGGTGAGCCATGGCGGACACCGCCGAAGCGCCCGTACGGATCCTCAGCCCTCCAGTTGGCAGCCTCGTGCTTGAAACGCTTCTACCTGCATCAATGTGGGTCCGGGGCCAATCCAGAGCTTCGATCAGCTCTGGACGTGCGTGAGCTGCCTATACAGAGGGACCGGGACCGCGCTTTGCTCGGACACGTGATCGCCTCGGTGCCATCGAATCCGCTGGCACCGCGCCAGGGCACCCGTCGCCGGCACCCGAAGATGCTTCCGGACGGGGCACGCCCGGAGTTGTTGCCGGTCGTGAACACCGCGCGGGACAGGATGGTCGTCACCTGGCTGTCCGACACGAGCCTGCGGATCGGGGGCCTGACGGGGCTGCACCTGGTCGATCTACACCTGCGGGAGAACGCGGCCTGCGGAGAGTGCCGGAGTCCGCATCTGCACGTCTGCCACCGATGGGGGAACCCCAACCGGGCGGCGGCAAAGACGAAGCCTGACTGGCGCATGACCAGTGGTGTGATCAGCGGTGGTGAGATCTACCGGGTGAGCCCCGCGATGATCAGCAGCTACTTCGAGTACATGACGACGGAGTACGCGAAGTACGCCGCCGGGCACGGCATGCTCCTCATCCAGTTGTCCGGTCCGAACCTCGGCGAGCCCTGGTCAGCGGACGCAGCCCGCGGCATGCTCCGACGAGCCGGCCGCCGGGCGGGCCTGCCCGGACGGATCAAGCCGCATGCCTTCCGGCTCACTTTCACCTCGGCGATCCTCGACGCCTCCGGCAACGACTCATTCGTTGCGAAGGAGGCCGGCAACTGGGCCTCGGCGCAGACCGTCGACGAGGTCTACGGTCACCCGGATCAGCACTCATCGGAGTTCATCCACGCCCTGCGAACGGTCTGGGGTGAGGAGGAGTGACCGCCCTGCCGTTGGTGCCCGCCGGCAGCCCACATGCGAAGCGCACGGTCACCGACCGGCTCGAGATGCTGCAGGCGCTGATCCACGCACCGGACTTCGACCCGCTGCTCCGTCCGGACGCCATCCGTGTCCCGTCGGCGCACGCGGCCTACGGCTGGTCGTGCCGGGTTCCGGACTGCGGACGGTCGAAGATGACCGGCAAGCAGTTCTGCCACGTCCACGACTGCGAGTGGCTCGCCTGCCTGAAGAACGGCGGGCACATCGGTGACTTTCTCCAGTCCGCCAAGCCGCTCATGTCGGTGAGATGGCTGGTCGCCCAGTCGTGCCTCCTCTGTCCGGACGTGCCCGCCAAGGGCCAGGAAGGCATGTGCTACCTGCACACGGAACGCTGGATCAGCTACCGCAAGATCCGGCGAGACAAGGGCCGGCAAGCCGACTTCCAGACCTGGCTGGCCACTCAAAGACCATTCCCGGGGTTCGGGAAGTGCCAGGTCGTGCCCTGTCCGTCGGTCGCCGACCACCC
Organism: Streptomyces sp. LARHCF249; assembly: GCF_052871255.1. Taxonomy (NCBI): domain Bacteria; kingdom Bacillati; phylum Actinomycetota; class Actinomycetes; order Kitasatosporales; family Streptomycetaceae; genus Streptomyces; species Streptomyces sp. LARHCF249. Next base: position 23,251 of record NZ_JBIXJQ010000001.1, on the reverse strand, counting down.
GCTCGGCCTCTGCCGCCAGCACCACCATCGTTACGTCAATGCGGGCAAGCCCGGCGGCGCCGCGCTCCCGCCGGTCTGGACACCGCGGGACCTTGAGCGAGGCGACCTGCCGGTGGTCACCTACACGCACGAGGCCGCTTTCCGCTCGTGGTGCGCGGCCACCCGCCCAGTCTCCCGGATGAACGAGCTCTCCCTGCTGGGCCTGCGCCCTTTGGTGAGGGCGGAGATCAAGTGGACGATGTTCCGTCACACGCAACGGCCAGACGTCGGGCGGAACTGGTCGATCTCCTGGCTTCAGCACGTCGCTGACGAATGTCGGGAGCAGAACGTCAACTCCCTCGCGGACTTCGATCTGTCTCAGGCAAGACCGCACACTGGGCACATCGTCAAGATCATGCTCGGCTACCTGCGGCACGTCTACTTCACCCGCAAGGACACCAAGGACGCCGGCTTCATCGACACCGAGTTCTACGGCGTCCGCATCCGTGACCGCGGCACGGTGGTCGATCTGTCCGCCGTCACGCAGCGCTGGCTCCGCGACCTCCTCTGGGACCTACTGGACGCCCGGCTCACCGCCGATCCGCCCCGCAGCAACAGCACTCTCACCCGTCCCCGGCGAGGATGCGTCGAGCTCAGCGCCTTCCTCGAAGCACAGGCCCCCGACGGCGGTCACGACCCCCGACTGCTGGCCAAAGACCACGCGGTGGATTTCGTGAACGACCAGCGGCACCGCAAGCAGCACGGGCTGAAGTCCCTCGGCCTCTACGAGAACGGCAGCAGATTCGAACAGCGTCCGGTCACCAAAAGCACCCTGGCGACCACCTTCAGCGGCGCCCGCGATGTTCTGAGGACGGCCCTGGAATCCGGCGACGCCGAACCTATCGGCCTGGCGCGAGAGTTCATCATCGCCATCCCCTTGTCCCCTGCGAAGTCGGGCCGGCGCCGTCCGTTCCCTGACGACGTCGCACGCGCCCTGGCCAACGAGGACAACCTGAGACGGCTCGAGGACTTCGACCCGGACGACCGCGGGATCCGCGATATCTGGGAGGCCCTCGTCTTCACCGGCCGTCGCGGCCGCGAAGTCTCCAGTGTCCGGCTGGAGTGCGTCAGCAAGGTCAACCGCATCCCGCTGTTCTGGCACGACCAAACCAAGGTCGGCAACTTCGACCAGGCCATCCGCATCCCCGAGCGGCTCTACGAACGGATCCAACGCCGTCAGGCCAAGACTATCTCCCGGTTCGTCCAGCACCACGGACGACAGCCGACCAGTCAGGAACGACACGAGCTCGCCCTCTTCCCGCGGCGGTCAGCCAACGCCAGCGGGAAGCACAGCGTGACCCACGCCTGGTTCGGCTGCTGCTTCCGCAACTGGGTGGACACCCTCGACCTCGGGCACTATGTCGCCCACCAGGCCCGGCACACCCTGGCCACCAATCTGCTGCGCAACGGCGCCAACCTCACGCACGTCAAGCGCTACCTCGGCCAGGTCTCCGAGAAGATGGCCGAGCACTACGTCCACCTGGCCAACACCGACCCCCGTCTGAACGACGCGCTGAACGCGGTCTGGGTCGCCGGCCCCGGAGCATCCGAGCCGGGCCTCCTCCTGTCCGACAGCGAACCCATGACGCGAGAGCAAGCCGAAGCCCTAGCCATCGACCTCACCCGCAAATCCACCCCGGCCGAAGGCGGCTTCTGCACCTTCCAACCCGTCGTCGACGGCGAGGCCTGCCCCTGGAACATGGACTGCCACAACTGCGACAAGTTCGTCCTGTCCGGGGCCGACCTCGTTTACTGGCACCGCAAGCGAGAGCAGTGGCGCATGCTCGCCGAACGTGCCCCAAACGGCGCCACCGCCGACTACCTGCACCAGGTCTTCGAGCCCACAGCCCGCGCGATCGACGGCCTGGAGAAGGCCCTGTCCGCCGTCGGCCTCCTGGACGAGGCCCTCGCCCTCGACCTCCGCCGACCACAGGACTACTTCGGACGCGTCTGGTCCACCGCCTTCCGCGCACACGAGCTCGCCCGCCACGAAGACCACGAGGACACCGACGTTCTCCACGAAGACCACGGCACGGATGCATCATGACCTCCGCCCCCGACCAAACCGCAGCAGCGACGGCCGCCCGCCGACGCCAGGCCCAGGACAAACTCGTGCGCGTCGAGAAGGCCATCAGCCAGCTCCGGCGCGAGCGCAGCCGGCTCGCCGTCCGCGCGATCGCCCAGCGCGCAGGCGTCTCCGCCACGTTCCTCTACGAGAACGCCGATGCCCGCGGCCTCGTCCAGGCCGCCGTCACCGACAGCAAAAGCCGCCACGACCGAATCACCCAGGACGAGCACGAGCGCATCGAGGCATCGTGGCGGGAGCGAGCGCTCAACGCCGAGGAGCAACTGACCATCTCCCACAACGAGATCCTCGCTCAACGGCAGCGGATCGGGGAACTGATGGGACAGCTCAGAGACTTCGAACAGATGGTTCCCGGCGAATCCGTCCAACGGATCACCACCGAGAACACCACCCTCAAGCGCCGCGTCCAGCAGCTGTCCCAGGAACACCGAGCCCTGCAAGAACGACTCGAAGGCGCCCGCTCCAACCTGCGTTTCTCCGACAAGCGGATCGCCGCACTTGAGGCTGAACTCCTCGAAGCCCGTCAGCGTTGAAGTCCATTGCCTGCCGGGGCGTGAAACTGTGATGATCGCCAGGCAGATTCGTGGAGCGCTGATCGGAGAGTTGCGTGGGCGACAAGTGGGGCCTCTTCCTCGGAGAAAACAAGATCAGTGCGGGGAAGAACCACATCCCAGCGAAGCTCATGACCATCTTCCAAGAGCATGACAAGTACATGGACGAGGAGTGGGCGAGCCAGGTCGACGCGATCAACGCAAGGGACGTCAACCTGATTGACCCGCTTGATGAGACCGGGGCTCCACCGGAGGCATACGAGGGCATGCCAGGGTGGGAGGAGTACGTGGAGGCCGTCGAGGGTGACATGAGCAGAGCCTTCGGCTACTCGGCCACGGTGGAGACGGTGGCGAAGCGACTGAGCCTGATGGGGTTCACACCGCACCGCTCCAAGCAGGAGATGAGCAGTTGCCTCCGGGAGCTTCGCGAGTTCGACGGCGACGACGCCATCTACGTCCGGGAGCCGGGGGGCGACCGAGCACGTTCGCCACACGATCGACTGCGAGGAAGCGGTCGAGATCGGCCTGCACGCGTTGATCACTAGCTTCAAGTCGACGGAGGTGAAGGAGCCCCTGACGGGCCTGGAGGCAGCCTGCCTGGACGCCCTTGAGCTGTTCCGGGAACACGACGAGGACCCCCGGACACTGCTCGCCGCACTCCTCGACGGCCAGGCGACCGACACAATTGTCCGCCTCGACCTGCACGATCTCCTGTCAGCCGGCTACTTCACCCGGCACGACACTGTCTCAGAGGTCGCGCTCCAGGAGCTGGCGGTGGAAATGGCAAGCAGCGGACCGATCATTGTCATGACCGAGGGGACGACCGACGCCCGGTTCCTCAAGCGGGGACTGCAGATCGTCGCCCCCGACCTCGCGGGCTACTTCACGTTCCTCGATCCCGACGCGAAAGCCGCAGGTGGCGCCCCTGAGCTGGTGAAGAGCCTGCGGGCCTTTGCAGCCGCCGGGATCATGAACCGCGTCATAGCACTGGTCGACAATGACGCCGCAGGACGTCAGGCCGTGAATACACTGTCGAGCGCCCCGTTGCCCGGACGGTTCAAGGTCTGCCTGCTGCCCGATCTCGATTACGTCAAGGACTACCCGACCCTCGGACCCACGGGTGACACCCGATACGACATCAACGGTCGCGCGTGTTCCGTGGAGTTCTACTTCGGCCTCGACTGCCTGCTGACAGCTTCTGGCGATCCGTTCCCAGTCCGCTGGACCGGCTACAACAACGCCATCAACGAGTATCAGGGTGAACTTGTCCCGCGCGACAAGAAGACCGTTCAGGAACGGATCGACCAGATGCTCACCAGCGCCGAGGCCGGCGGGTCATCGCTGGACGACCGATGGGACGCCATGCGCAAGATCGCGCAGACCATCATCGCCGCTGCGGAAAGCTAGCCCCAGCCCCGCGTCCCTGACATCTACGCGACGTATTGCCCCAGGTCACGTCCAATCCGTGAACCCTTGTGGTCGGTAAAGTCGACTTTGACCAGGTGGTGCGGCTCGGGTGGCTGTCCCCGGTCGGCTCGGCGGACGTCGACTACAAGCGGGAGGGCGGGGTGACCACGGTCCCCCTCTACTCCACCTTCCCTGTTGGATTGGTGTGTTGAAGCCGGTCTAGCAGGGAGTGCGATATCGGGGTGGCGACAGTTCTGTGTGCCGTCGGGAGATCCGACGGACCCACCGAATCTGGCTGGATGGCAGGACTTGCCGGAGCGCGAGGCCTCGGTGGGGATCCGGCCGGGCACTCCGATCCTGCTGAGGCCGGACTACGGCGTTGATGAGCGGCTCGCCCTGTACGTCTCCAGTCGTCCGTTTTGCGGTTACGAGCTGGAGACCAAGCGGAATTACGCCACCGATCTCTGCTTGTTCTTCAACTTCCTGTGGTCGCGAAAGAAGGACTGGACACAGGCCACAGAGGTTGACGTACACGACTACCAGTACTGGCGGCAGGAAGCGCCCAGTAACCCGCGTCGGGTCGGTGGATCGAAGTGGAACCGCGAGCTGGCCGCTCTCTCCAGCCTCTACACGTGGGCGACCAGGCGATCCCACGGCTTCATCACGGACAGCCCCATCGAGACCCAGCCGGTCCTCGGACGATACGGAGGGCTGGTGAGGGCGGCTGCGCTGAGGGCGAAGGATGCCAAGGGCAGCAACGTGCACTGGCTCACGCCGAGAGCTTTCCGTCGGTGGGTGGATGTGGGGCTGCGCGGCTATGGCCGGGCCGGACTGCCGCCGACGCGGCATACAGGCCGGTTGGAGGACCGCAATGTCGCCTTCGCGCACCTGCTCTACAGCTCAGGGATGCGCCGGCTGGAAGGGGCGTCGCTGCTCACCTTCGAGGTGCCCTCGCTGCAGCTGGAGGGCGGCCGGTACTACGTGGGGCGCCTTGCGGCCGCGGTGACTCGGTCGAAGAAGTCGCGGACGTTCTACGTCTCGGCTGATGTCGTCGGGGAGATCGAGAACTATAGGGAGGCGGCCCGCGCTGCGGTGATCCGCAGGCTCAGGCCATGGGCCGGTACGACATGGTGCCGGGGGTGCGGCTGGTCACCATGGTCACGGGCGGCCCGCGCCGGGTCGTGCACTGGCGCGGCCACAACGGCATGAAGGGCGAGACCGCGCTCAGCCGGGCCGGTGCCAGGGAACGCATGCTGTTCTACACGGAAGGACCGCGGGGGCCGGAGCCGTTGTGGTTGTGAGCAGGACGGCACCGACCTCCTCGCCCGTCCCTACCGTGAGCGCCGGCGCATCCTCGAGGACCTCTTCGACACCCACCAGCTGAGCCCGCCGTGGACGCTGTGCCCGATGACCACCGACCTCGCCAAGGCAAGGGAGTGGCTGGAGACGTGGACCGACGTCTCCGGAGTGGAGGGGATCTTGGTGAAGGGAATGAACCAGCGCTACCTCCCCGGATCGAGAGCCTGGTACAAGATCAGACGCCGCGACACCACCGAGGCCATCATCGGCGCCATCACCAGCGCCCTCGCCCGGCCCAGCTCCTCGTCCTCGGCCGCCATGACCACCACGGCCGCCTCCGCGCCGTTGGCCGGACGGTACCGCTGCGCCCGGACGCGGCCCAGCAGGTCGCCGAGCACCTCACCGCTGCCGGCCCGGAACATCCCTGGACCGGGGTGAAGTTCTCCTCGGCGTGGGGGAGCCGCGAGGCCCTCGACGCGGTCCTTGTTCGCCCCGACCTCGTTGCGGAGATCAGTGCCGACGTCGCGATCGACCGCGGGGGCGTGTACCGGCACCCGGTGCGGCACGTGCGCCTGCGCCTGGACGTGAGCGTCGAGGACGTGCCTCGGTTCGGCGGGGGCATGAGGCCAGCGCACTACTCCGTCCATGTCGAAGCCCGGCGCCCCGACGGCACCCGGCACCCCCTGCTCCGCCTCGGCCCGTTCACCCAGTGCGCCCACACCGACCGCGATGTCGACCAACTCAACGCACAGCTGACACATGCCGCCCCGGGTACGCAAGTGCTCGCGGCGTCGGCTGTGCCGTTCGACTTCAGCGACCTCGAAAGCTACAGCGACCCGTACGAGAGCGACTCCGCCGCACGCCTGGCCGCCGCCGTCGACGGGCCCGACCACCCACTCGGCATCGATCTGAGCGCCTGAGCACCCGAAGCGGCCCCCGCCATCCGGCTCGATCCGGGTGGCGGGGGCCGCCTTTTGCGTTTCTGAAGCCGTTAGGCCGCCGCCAGCGATAACGCCGTTATGGGTGTCCGGTCTCAATCAACGTGACTCACGATCATGCCCTGACCTGCGGTGGTTCAACTTGAGTGAGACGGCCGACGGGCGTCGTCTTAAGAAGGCACTTCCTCGTTCCCGACCACGATCCGGCCAACCCCAGCCGAAAGCGCAGATCAGCGGCTACCCGAGGGCCCAGCCGCTCCAGCAGCAGCCGGGCGACGTCTGGTAGTTCCGGTACCAGTAGCCGGTGGTCCCAACGCCGCCAACCGACAGCGCGCCGTTGGAGAGGACCGACACATACGGTCCGTCCGTGAGGACTCCGCCCAGGCCTCCCCATCCGCTCCAGCCTCCGCCGGCCGAGACCTGCCAGATGTTGTACAAGGCGTTGCCTCCCCCGCGGGCGAAGACTTCAAGCCGACCGTCGGCATTGCGCGCGCCATCGATGCTGGTCACCCAGCCGCCGAGGCTCGCCCATCCGCTCCAGTTGCCGCCGGGTGAGAGTTGCCATCGGTGGAACAACGCGTTCCCGGGGCCGATGGCAAACTGCTCAAGGCGCCCGTCGCTGTTCCTTAGCTCGAAGGCGGCGATGTTCTCCACGTGAACATCGCCTGCGGCCGCCGCCACGCGTGGCTGTGCCGAGGCCGCCGCTGTCGCGGGTGACGCCACCAGCATCATCCCGACCATCAGTAAAGCTGCAAGAACCGTTCCAGCTATCGGGTTTCTGACTTTCAACGCTACTTCCCCGTTTCAATCCGAGAGCCGGTGGACCTACCCGTACCACCAAGCGCCCCCACCGACATGACACTCGTTGGACGAGTGGACAGCATCCGCGGCGCGGACGCTCCCGGGGGACGTTGCAGACGATGCGCGTGTGCAGGTGAGTTCCCCGGGTTCCCCGAGTGTGACCTTCACCGGCACAGAAAGTCATTGACGGTCAGTGCCAGGCGCTTGACACTGCGCGCCATCTTCGGACTGCTCCCGCGCGGTCGCCTGCAGCCGTACGCGACAGGCCAGCGGGCTGATCCCGTAGGCGGCTTTGAACGCCCGGCTGAATTGGGCAGGGTCCGGGAACCCCCATCGTGTCGCGATGGCATGAACAGGGCGGGTCCGTAGAGCCGGATCGCCCAGGTCACGCCGGCAGCGATCCAGTCGGCGCGCGCGTATCCATCCGGCAACGGTCGCGTCGTTGGCACGGAACAGCCGGTGCAGGGTCCGGGTGGACACCCTGTTCGCGGCCGCGATCACGTCCGGGGACAGGCCCGGGTCTCCCAAGTGCTCGTGGATGAAGGCATGGATGCGGGCCAACAGAACCCGCTGATGGGACTCGGGCGGCATCCGGCTGTCTGCTTCCACATGGTGGGCGAGCAGAGCCGCGACCAAATCCAGGGTCACGGTGGCCAGCCGCGTCCCGTCGGCCGGGCGGTAGTGGCTGCTTCCCTTGGCCAATTCCCGCACATGCCGTGATATCAGCCGACCCAGCCCGTGTGAGCCGGGTAACGGCACCATGCGCAGCTTCTCCACCTCGGCCGCCCGAAGCGGGAGGAGTGTCCGGGGAAACGCCAACATCACGCCCGCGTGACGGTCTCCCTTCCCATGGGCAGCCATCCGATAGGGATGCGAGTTGTCGTAGAGGACTAAGCCACCCGCCTCCAGTCGATGGTCGATCGAGCCTTGCGACATATCGACGTGCCCGCGGAGGTTCAGCCCGAAGTGAAGGAGATCGGGATCCGACGCGCGGATCAGCCGGGCCGTTCGGTGCGCCACCAAGGACGGGTGCGTCACATGCGATACCTGGACCGCGCCGAGGTCCACTACACGCATGCGCGCCCTGAAGTCCGCCGTGTGTTCACTGCGAACCTCGATGGGCACGATCGACTGCTGAACGGTCTCGTGCCAGAACTCGAAGCGCTCCTTCGGCGGCAGGTCCTCAGTCCGCAGCAACAGATCCACCATTGTTTGGCCCCCCGGTATTGACGGACACCCCGTGAGCCAGCGGACCGGCTCGTGGCGCAGGAACTATCGGACCGCTGGCATGAAGCTCCATTCTTGACACCAGAAGGTGCTGCAGGGTTGTACGGCCGGACCCGACGTCACCGACCATGCGTCGAGAACTGGACATCCTGCTGGAGGCAGTGAGCATTGCAGTGGGCCACCGCCTCGGACTGCATAACGACCAGCTCCGGACCATCGTGATCGTCGGCGCCGGCGACAAGCGTGGGCGGGACCGGGTCGTGCCGTAGAAAGTGCCTTCCTGCTGGTACGACGGTGACCTTGGACGAGCCTCTCGTCCCAGCTCAGAAGGGGCTTTCGCTTTCCGATCACGATCCAGTCCAACCCCGGGTGAAGCGAGCAGGCTAAGACATCAGGTCACGGGCCGCAGACTATGCGGTTACACCCACGCCCAGTGGCAGCCCGACAGTAGCCGCGGAACGCTGGAAGACTGGACATGTACACCACCGGCATACCGCTTCCAAATGCCAGACAGGCCCGCACGATGTCCGCGACGGTCGGCTCAGCGGCCGCCACAACCCGGGGATGCGGAGCAGGCACGCACTCAAGTTGAGGCATCTCACCGAAATCCGGAGTTGGGTCAGCCTCGTGACCTGCGGTGTCTCAGTCAACTTGGAGGTGGCTCAGGTTGAGTGAGACTGGCCCACCTTCAGCGAGACCGGACAGGCCGTGATCATTTTGGGCAAACAGGTGAGAACTTGGCGCTCATTGTGCGACCATGAAGGCACCTTGCTAACTCGCTAACTCGCAGGGTGCGTTGGGGCTGCCGACTCGTCGCGTGGATCCAGTGCACCTCTGTCGGGACCGTGCGAAACTCCCGCCCGGTCTTCGTTCGTAGCGGAGGCACCAGCTGGCCCCTCAAAACTTCTTGTCACCGTCCGGGGACACGTTCGTACCGTGTCCACCAGCGGGCTTCCCTGCTGTCTCGGTGGTGCCTCTTCTTCGGTGCGCGCCGAGCACTCCCCCCTAGGAGTCCCGCGATGGCTTCATCGCTTTCCGCTGCCCGGGCTATCGACTTCCTGTGCGAACACACGCTGAGCAAGAGCCGTGTGATGGCCCTGCTGGCTCACGACAACGGCCCTAGCTCCCTGACCGCTGTCCTGACCTGCAAGGACCCCGACCACGCCTACGAGGCGGTCGGTATCCTGCGCCGAGTCCTCGCCTGCCGCGACGTCACCACTGTCGAGGATGAGCTAAAGGCCCTCACGGCCGAGATGCCGGACGCCCCGGCCAGCTCGCTGCGCCAAGCCGTCGGCCAGGCCGCGAGCGGCAACTGGAGTGCAGACCCCAGCACGCTGTTCGTAGTGTCGGAACCAGAGCCGGACCCCTCCGAGGACGACCCTGCCAACGCGGCGGTCCGCGGTCCGGTCAGCCATCCCCGGTTGCAGGACCTCCCGGGCAAGGTGGTGCGGATCTCCCATCTGTAC
>NZ_JBIXJQ010000001.1:0-13427 GCF_052871255.1 Streptomyces sp. LARHCF249 | reverse complement strand
CGATCCACGGCCGCGACTGACGTTTCCCCACGGCCAGACCAACGACCATCCGGACTGAAGGCCACATGATCAACAGCTTCTGTTAGGACCTCTAAGAGACCGACCTCCACTGAACAAGACGGGCCGCCCCACTCACCCTGGGCGGCCCGTCCGCAACCTACAGACCTCGCAGCGGTCCTTCAGCCCGCGCTTGACTATCGCAGGGGCTGGACCGCTCAGCCTCTTCCTCGCCCACGGCGCCTGTAAGACCTTCCGCGACCCCGCGAAGGATCGCCGCCCTCGGGGCCTCACCGCCGTGACCACGACCGCCTTCACCCTGACCGCCGCGACGACCGCCTTCCTGTGGTTCTACGCCACAGGCTGCAACTGCCTGTGAAGCCATCCGCTGCCGTGTGCTCCGCAGCGTGTCGGCCTTGGCAAGCGTGCCGGACCCTCCTGCCCCGATCCTCGCGGGGTGTGCGAGACTCCCACCCTGTTCAACGGGTGGGAGTCACGTGTACGTGCGTATCAGGATGTCGGTGGTGGCGATGGCTCTGGCCGGAGCGGTTGCTTTGGCCACAGCAGGCTGCACCGCTGCCGGCGAGGCAAGAGCCTCGGACTCATCGGCCTCGGCTGTGACCTCCACTGCAGCACCGGCCGCAGCGTTCACACGGGACACAGTGGAGGAAGAGGTCCGAGAAGCCGTACGGAAGGCCGGTCTCGACCCCGACAAGGGAAGGACGACCACGACCCGCAACGGTAAGAAGCACCCGAGCATGGCCGACTGGATGGTTGCCCTCCCCACTGAGGAGGCCGACCGGGCGCTGCCCGCGATCGGAACGGAGCTGGAGCGCCTCGGGTGGCGGCGGGAGCCCAAGGACAGCCCGGTCCTCAGTTATGAGAAGTCCAACTGGGGCCTGCTGGCCAGCAGCATGAGCAACACGAAGATCCCCAGCCTTCGCGACGGGGACAGTCTGCTGTCCGTCGTCGTGACAGACCGCTCGCCTACTGACCAGCAGCAGCCATAGTCGGAAGGCCGTCGCGGGTTCGACGGCACGAGCCACATGTAGACAGAGCCAGCCAGTCGTAGGGACGGTCCCTCCCACCCGGCCCCGACTTTTGTCCGCGGACAAAAGTCGGAGCCCACCGCGCTCGCTGCGCGGTGGGCCCTTTCGGGATGAGTCAGCGCCTGCTAATTGCCCTGACTGTCCTCGAGCAGGAGCATCGTCAGCTCCTCGCGGTGCTTCGCCGACATGTTCGCGGCGATGGCCTCGTACACGGCCTTCGGTTCCTGCCACGGGACGGAAGTCGCCTCCGCTCCCCTGGCCTGAGACGGGATGACACCCTCCGGCTCGCGCTCGTGAACTGTGACTGTGCGCGATAGGTGGCGCTTGAGCACGCTACTTGGCGCTGTGCGCGATAGATGGCCCGCGCTAGGCAGCAGGCACACGCTGAGCTGGGGTTTCGCAGTTCACGATGGTCTGCCGTCAACAGCGGCATCGAACATGTCGACGTGCTCGTCGCCGTAGTGCACGTCGGGATTGAACACCCTGCTCATGGAGTCCTCGGCGTTCCTGTACTCACGGTCGTACGCTTCCTCCGCCCACTGCGCGGAGAGCTTGAGGAAGGCGCGGTTCTCTGCACCGGCGGTGCGCCAGTCTTCGAACGCACGGCTTACCGTCCCGTTGTGCTCGCTCCACGCGACACCCTGAGTCATGTGCCGAGCGTAGGAGGGGACGGCTGAGCCGCGCAGCGGATTTTCGTCGGTGGTTCCCGCACCTGGCTTTGTTCACGAGAACCGGGTTCTGGCACACATTTCGTGAACGATCTTGCTTCGGACTCCACCAGCCTCGCGTGACATCCAAGCCGCGCTCACGTGGTGCGTACCTCCTGCCGGCGAAGAGCCAGCAAGATCGTTCATGGAATGTGTGCCAGAACCCGAGAACGGGCAGCGCCCCTTCGTAGGACCACCACCGAGCGCAGGTGGACCTTAGTCGATGCTGCTGGCCGCCCTCGGCACACGTCCGTAGGCTCATTGGAACGCCATGCCCGTCCGGGCGTCGACGCCGCCGCTCAGCGGCGGCCCTGCCGCCAGTGACCTCGACCGGCACCGCCCGAGTGCTCCGCCGCCATGAAAGAAAGGGCAGGAATGATCAGTGTCGATCCGAGCCTTCTCGAGTTACCGATCGGGACAAGCTTCTATGTACCTGATACGGGGACGAGACTGCCGCACGCGATCCACCCACTGGCTGGCGAACTGATCCCAGAGACACCCGAGTGGATCGGCCCCTTGTGGTTGAAGCATCTGGGGCCGCGTGTCGGCAGGCGCGTGATGCAATCCGACATCCCCGGCTGGGCGCTGAACATCGTGTCACGCGGCCAACGGGGCCCGTTCGTGCGTTCGTGCGTTGGGCCTGCGCATACATCATCCACGATGACGGGTTTACCAACGCTGAGATCCGCGGCGACCTCGAAGCGATCAAAGCCCGGACGGATCGCTTCGGTCGCATCATGTGCGGCGACGAACCACCGCCCGACCACGAGGCCGAACATCTGCTCTGGCAGACCATCCAGGACATGGAGCAGTGGACCACCCCTGCCTGGATGGCCAGATGGCGGCGCAGGATGTGCGAGGCCAACGAGACGATGATCGTCGAGGCCGAGATGCGGCTGACCGGCCGCTGGCTGGACTGGGAGGACTTCCTCGCCTTCCGCTTGATCAATCTCGAAGCCCTGCCGGCCATCACCGTTCCCGCCGAAGGCTGCGTCGGCGGCTGCGACATGACAGACCTCATGACACCAGGGTCCGACCTCGCAGCGCTGGAACTCCTAGCTGCCGAGCACGTCATGTGGATCAACGATCTGTGCTCCTTCCCGAAGGAAGCGCGCATCGGGGAGAGAGAGCCAACACCTTCTGGCTGCTTCGCCACCAAGGCCTCAGCGTCCAGGAAGCCGTCGACTACCAGGCCTCCCGAATCATCCAGGCCCAAGACGCGTTCTGCGACCTCGCCACCGCGATCCTGTCCAGCCCACTCGGGATGCGTGAAGACGTCCGCCGCTACATCGACGCGATCTCATACGCCGTTGGCGGCAACCTGCACTGGCACCGCATCGCCCCCCGCTACTGGGGAGCCGACCATGACGGCACCCCCATGCATAACGGAACCGTCACCATCACCGAACACGGCACCACCTTCAAACCCACAGACCAGGGTCTGTTCCATAAATGATCGCCACTGACTGGCATGCCTCATCCCAGCGGTACGAGAGCCGACGCAAGCTACTCCGGCAAACATTCCGTAAACGATCTTGCTGGCTCTCCGCCGGCAGGACGTACGCGCCACGAGAGCTGCGCGGCTTGGATGTCACGAGAGGCTGGTGGAGTCCGAGTCAAGATCGTTCACGAAATGTGTGCCAGAACCGAACTCGGTTCTGGCACACATTCCGTGTAGCTGTCACGGAGAGTCAGATCTTCGGGGCCATGCGATGCCGGTCGGGATGGGCACGAAGCTGGGGTGAGGTGAGTTCCAGGGCCCGGTTGTCGCGTCCGGCGCTCATGTGGTTGAGCCAGCGTTCGTACCAGTCGAGGAAGTCGGTGGCGGAGGAGACGTTGGGGCCCCAGAACCCATCGCCGTTGCCGATGAGGACGCGGCCGGTGAGGGGACCGGTCACCGCGATGACGCATACGTCGGTGCAGCCCATCTCGATGACGTGGAGGAAGAGAGTTCCACGTCACGGACGAGGACGCTCTCCTGCGCGCCGCGGTAGCACGTGGATGGGAGCCGTTGCCGGCGTCCGAACTCGGCGATGACGATCCGCGGGATCTGATCGGGGCCGTGATGACCCTCACCGAGGATCCAGATGTCGCGGGAACCGAGACGCTTGAGGACCAGACCTCTGCGGAGCTCCTCAGCCCCGAAGACGGGGATGAGCTGGCCGACTGGAGCAGGCGACCGATCATCACTCGGTTCACTCACGGATGGCGCCTGCGAGAGCAGCGCACCCGGTCGGCGAGCGAGAGCAAGACCCCGAACTTTGCCGCGCTCTTCGAGACTCAGGCCTGCCCCTGCAAGGGCGAAGACGAGGATTGCGAGGAGTGCCGATGGCAGCTGACGCCCCGTACGGCTGACCTGCTCCACACGGCGCTAGTGGTCCTCGCGGACCAGACTTACGACGACGCGGAGCGTCTGGGCGACCAGTTCCTGTCGGACGCTGACTCTGAGACGTGGGAAGTCTTCGACCGGCTGCCTCGGCTGACGTGGACGGCCGACCACCTTTGGCGTCGGCGGATGGCACGCGCCTTCGATGACCTGGCCGGGGATCTCGCCAAGGGGAACTGGCCCCACCCCACCTGCACCGCCGAGGAGATGGCCCTGCACCTGGCCCTCGAGGACGCTCCGATGTACCTGGAAGACCGGGAGGAGGGAGACGACCACAACTCCCTCCCGGAACACGAGGACGACTACAGCTGGGACAGCTGCTCCGATCTCCTGTTCCAGGACCACGACGTCCTGATGCTTTTCCACACGAAGTTCAGCGGGATCGAGGACCCGGAGAACCCCATGAACCAGTCCATGGGCATCGGCGACCTCAGGGAAGCCGCCTGGTTCACCGCCTTCGACAACCGCAGCATCAGGGACCCCCGGCGCGGCTTCCGACGGTAGACCACAGCAGAGCTCTTCGCGCTGGGGCCGACATGTGTGTCCTTTGACAGCGAAGTTAGCCCGGCCAAAGCCGCTGACCTGCGCAGACTAACTTCTCTGTCAACGCGGTCGCGTGACGCTGGCTTCGGCCCGAACCCACGGTTTGCGGCCGCCCGCGCCCTGGTGTGTGCCTTCGCCCTCTTCACAGCGACGTACAGGCACCGTCCGGCAGCGGTAGTTACTGGTTTTCACGGCGCCGGTAGGGCACCGATCTGCTGCATCACCCCGAGGAGGTCGGGCTGGCCTCGTTCGCCGACGATCCGGCCGTCGGCCAGATAGTAGAAGTTCATGGCCTGCACCGAGATCTTGTTGCCGCTCGCCGGGATCCCGAAGAATTCACCGTCGTGGGTTCCCCGCATGGTGAACCGCGCGGCCACGGTGTCGCCTTCGGTGACCGTCTCCTCCAGCGTCCACTGGACGTCGGGGAAGGCGCTGCGCATCATCCCGAGGACTTCCATGTACCCATCGGGCCCGCGCAGGGGTTCCGGGTGGCTTGGCGCGTGGAACACCGCGTCCGGAGAAATGACCTCGCGAGCGAGGTCCTCGTTGCCCGTGTTGATGAACTCGACGAAGCGGTTCATCACTGACTCGGTGGACTGCGATGGCATCTTGCTGTGCCTCTCCAAAGACGTTTGGCGGATACCTGCGAGCGTAACATCGAATCGATGTTTGCATCGTTTCGATGTCCGCGTGCGAAGATGGAGGCATGCTGGAACTCGCGATACTCGGCTTCCTCGCCGAGGGACCCCTGGCTGGACACGAGCTGCGCCGCCGCGTCTCACAGCTGACCGGCTATACGCGGCCGGTCAGTGACGGCAGCCTGTATCCGGCGATCAATCGCCTGACCAGGGCGGGCTTGATGGAGCGGCGCGCCGACCCGGCCGCGGGGGCTGCCCGGTACGTGCTCAGCCTGACCGCGGCCGGGCGGGCCGACATGCTTCAGCGTCTGCGCAAGCCCGCCGACCACGAGATCACCGACTTCACCCGGTTCTACATCGTCCTGGCATTCCTCTCCCACCTGTCCGACGCGGCCGAACGGCACGCGGTGCTGCGCAGGCGGCTGGAGTTCCTGGAAGCGCCGGCGAGCTTCTTCTACGACAACGAGCGGCCCCTGCGTGCCGAGGAGGTCGCCGACCCCTACCGGCGGGGCATGCTGCTCACCGCCCGCGCCACCAGTCGCGCGGAGCGGACCTGGTTGCGCGAGACCCTCGGCGAGGAACCGCCCGCATTCGACACCGGATGCGCCGACAGCGATCCGCGTGCGCCCGCCGTTCCCGCGAGCTGACTGTCCACGGAGGTACCCATGCTTGCTTCCTGGTACGACGACCAGGGCCCCGCCGCCGATGTCCTGCACGTCGGCGAACTACCTGATCCCGTCCCCGGCCCCGGCGAGGTCCGCGTCCGTGTCACCGTCTCGGGCGTCAATCCCGGCGACACCAAGAAGCGGCGCGGCTGGCTCGGCTCGTCCATGCCCTTCCCACGGGTGATCCCGCACAGCGACGCCGCCGGAGTCATCGACGCCGTCGGCACCGGAGGCGACGCCCGCCGCGTCGGACAGCGGGTCTGGGTGTACGGGGCTCAGTCCTACCGCTCCTTCGGCACGGCCGCTCAGTACACCGTCGTACCTGAGAACCAAGCCGAACCTCTGCCCGACCACCTCGGCGACGAGCTGGGGGCGAGCCTCGGCATCCCCGGCATCACGGCCCACCGCACCGTCTTCGCCGACGGCCCGGTCGACGGTCGGCTGGTCCTGGTCCACGGAGTCCTCGGTGGCGTCGGCTCCCTGGCCGCCCAGCTCGCCCACTGGGCCGGCGCGACTGTGATCGCGACCGTCCGCCGTACCGCGGACCTCGACCGTGTCGACCCGGCCGTCGTCTCCCACGCCGTCGCCCTGGATACCGGCGATCCCGCCGCGGCCATCCGCTCGTACGCGCCGCGGGGCGTGGACCGGATCATCGAGGTCGCGCTGTCCGACAATGCCGATCTCGACAACGCCGTCGCCGCCAACAACGCCGTCATCGCCGCCTACGCCACCCGCACGGACCGTACCGAGATCCCCTTCTGGCCGCTGCTGTTCAACAACGTCACCTTGCGGCTGCTCGGCAGTGACGACTTCCCCGCCGAGGCCAAGGGCCTGGCCGCCCGCGACCTCACCTCCGCAGCCGCCGTCGGCGCCCTCACCATCGCCGTCGGCGACCGCTACCCGCTGGACGACATCGCCAAGGCCCACGACCACGTCGACGCCGGCAGTGGCCACGGCCGCATCCTGGTCACCATCCCGTAGAAATGACCGGGTTCGCTGTCAACGCGGTTGCGCACCTGTACGGCGCCACAAACACCACCCTCATGTTCCACATCGCAATGGTCGTCGGTGACAGCAGCGGTTACGGGACCACCTGGCTGGAGCCCGTCACCGACGAGCAGTTCACCGCGGCTCTGTACGACACCGGCCGCTGACTGCGACACCGCGGGTGATTGTCACTAGGTCGCTGCGGTAGTTGTCATCGCGGGGTGGTCGTCGTTGGGCTGTTCAGGGGGTGGGTCCTTTCCTGGTGGTGACATTTTGATGCGGTGTGTTCGGTGTCATCGGTGTGCGTTGTTGCTGGACAACGACGTGCGGTGTCTATGGGGGTGTTGCGGGCGTCAGTGGTCGTGGGCGGCTGTGTTGTCGGGTCTCAGAACCCCGCCATCGATTTGTCGAGTACCCCGCCTGTCGCGCCGTAGAGGCTGCACTTTGTGGTGTGTCCGGATCTTCTTCGGAGTGTGAAGCCGAGCAGGAAGAAGGCGAGGAAGAGCCCTCCTTCGACCGCGGCGGTGACTGGGTTGTAGTCCCCCAGACGCCTATCCCCGGGATGAAGTACACGAAGGCGGTGATTCCCGTCCAGACCGCGATGGGCAGCATGGATCCCCGGAGAACCGTGCCGAAGCTGACGGGCGCCAATCCGTCCGGCAGCACCCGTTCGTTCCACAGTTTGATGTGGTGGCGCGTCACGCAGTGCTCGTCAGTCATGCCCTGATCAGATCACTCCCGCGCTGATCGGAGTGGTGGTCAGTCAGAAACTGGGCTGGCAGGGGTGCGCGAGCTGCGCCTGCGCGTGCTGCTTGTACCGCAGGCCACCGGTCGCTGTCTCCCGTTCGCGGCTTTTAGTCCTGTAGCCCCTTTCCTGGCGGTCTCATTGGGATGAGCCGTTTTGTTGGCCGGGTCGGGCCGGGGTGGTGGTGTGCGGTGGCTGCGCTGCCGGAAGACGATGTGCTGGTGGGCGGGGTGCTTCCGTCCGGGTCGGGGCGTGAGGGCGCGGTTGCCCGTCTGATGGCGTTGGATGCCCGCGGTGAGCTGACTTCTGCTCATGTGCGTTTGGTGGCGTCGGGGCTCGGTGTTTCGGTCCGCACGGTGCGCCGTTGAAGTCCTGGAAGGACATGTGGCTCAACGAGGGCTTCGCGACGTACGCGGAGTGGCTGTGGACCGAGGACCAGGGCGGGACCATGGCGCAGCAGGAGTTCGACACGTTCCTGGCCGGCGACACCGAGGTCGACGAGGCCGCCGACTCCGACTGGGACGCCTTCCCGCCCGCCGATCCGCCCGGCCCCGAGCACATTTCCGGGAATCCGGTGTACTACCGCGGTGCGATGGTGCTGCACCGGATCCGCCAGGAGGTCGGGGACGGGAAGTTCTTCGCGCTGGTACGCGACTGGGCCGCCGAGCACCGGCACGGGAACGCGAGTACGGCCGACTTCACCGCGTTCGCGGAGCGGCGGACCGGGCACGACCTGACCAAGGTCTGGGACGTCTGGCTGTACGGGGAGGCCCGCCCCCGCTAGGCCGAGGGGCGGATTCCGGCGGCGACTTCCCTTCGGGGAGCCGAGCAGATGCCTGCGGATCGGCCTTGGTGAGCCGCCCGCAAGGTAGGGAACTGGCCGGAACTTTCACCTGAAACATCCCGGCCACCCATAAAAGAGCAGGTCAGAATCTACTCGAGCCCATCAAAGGGCCTTGGCCACCAATTGGCAGGGTGCCCCAACGGGTCATGGCCGGATGTCAAGCCACGACATGCAGGGGCATGACGCCGTTCGCCGACTGGGGCTGACTTGACATGCGGCCGCTGTGGACCGGCGGCTCGTACGTATCCATCGGCATTTCGTCAGTGCCATCTCAGAGGGAGAATTCCAATGAACCGCACCCTTCCGAAGCGCCCCTTGGTGACGCTGGGCGTCTCAGCCGTCCTCGCGGCAGCAGGCGCGCTGCTGCCGACCAGTGCTTTCGGCGCCCCTTTGGCCCCGGAAACCGGCTCCGCGGCAACGGCGACAGCCGTGCACCATGTTCCCGGCCAGGCGGACAACGGCGACGGTGAGAACCGTGGCTCCCCGCCGTCGGCCCCGAGCAAACCAAACACACCGACCAGGCCGCCGCAGGGCACGCATCCCTGCGACACCATGATCTGTACGGACTACATACCGATGCCGACCACCCCGCCGGATGACGCCGATGCCGCCTAAGGCCGTTCGGCAGTCAGCGGCTTGCGCAGGCGGCCCGCAGGGAGGGCCGTACGGGGCCTTTGCCGCGGCCGCATTTCATGGTCACCCCTCGCGTGCGTCGGCTGTTGGCGGTGTGGGGCGGTAACGCGGCTGCGGTGCACCGTGAGCTCTTGGACCAGGCCCGTCAGGCCGGGGACGAGCAGCAGGTGCCGTCGCTGGCGACGCTGCAGCGCGCGATCGTGCGGGATCTGTCGGTGGGGGAGCGGGCGGGGTTGAAGGGTGGTGAAGCAGCTCGTCGTCGGTATGACGTGTACGGCAAGCGCCCCGCGACGCATCGGAACGCCTGCTGGGAGGGGGATCACAAGCGGATCCCGGTACGTGTGGATCTTGAAGGCTCTGCGGTGTGTCCGTGGGTGACGTGGTTCATCGATGTCGCGACTAAGGCGATCGTGGGAGTGGCGGTCACTCCGCATCAGCCGGCGAGGGACGCGGTCTTGGCCGCGCTGCGCACGGGGATCAGCGGGCAGGATCCGTATGGCCCGTTCGGCGGTCTGCCCGGGGTGGTGCGGGTGGACCGGGGCAAGGAGTTCCTGTGCCGGACGGTGGAGCGTGCTCCGGGCGCGTTCGCGGTTCCGGTGGATGGCCTGCCGGCGTACAAGCCTTACCGGAAGGGCACCATCGAGGCCCTCAATGGTGCAGTGGAGGAGATGCTGCTGGTCTCGCTGCCGGGCTATACGCATCGTGCGCGCCCCGCGGAGGCGTACCACCCGGATCCGTTGGAGGACCTGCTCTCGTACCCGGACTTTGTGAAGGTCTTGCTGGACTGGGTCGCCTGGTGGAACACCGAGCACCGCCCCGCGGGTCTCGCGGAAGGGCTGACGCCGCTGGAGGCGTGGGAGGCGGATCCGGCGCCCGTCGAGGACGTCGCGGAGGAGCGGCTGGCGTTCTTCGCGCTGGAGGACGACGGCCGGGTCCGGAAGATCACCACGAACGGGATCAGCTGGCGACGTCGTGCCTATATCGCGCCGTGGATGGCCGGGCACGTCGGCATGCGGGTCCGGCTGCGGTATCTGCCGCACTACGACGGGCGGATCGAGGTGTTCTCCACCGAGGAGTGGGGCCGGCACCTGGGCAGCGCCTATCTGGCCCAGGCGGCGACGGTGGAGCAGCGCCGTGCGCTGGGTTCGGTCAGGGAGAAGAAGGCCCGCGCGCTGAAAGCGGACCTGAAGGCGGCGGAGAAGCTGCGCAAGGCCCGCTACACGGCGACGACGACGGCTGCCGTGCCCCGCCCGCGGCGCACGGTCACCTCCTCTCAGGCCGAGGCGGAGATCGCCCGGGCTAGGGGCGCGGATCTGGCGGCGCGGGCGCTGCCGGACTTGATTCCGCCGCGGGAGCCCCCGGCCTCGTGGGCGCGTCCGGTTGTCCGCCCTCGCCGTGCGGCCGACTCGCAGGCGGATGCGTGGCAGGCAGGCGACGGCGGGCCGCCGGGAGCGGCCGATGCGCATAACGACAGCGGGGAGCGTTGAGTGATGGTGACTGCTGAGCGGCAGGGCCGGCTGCCCCGGGAGCGGGAGGACCACTTCATGCGCCTGCCGGGCGCACAGGTCGTCTCCACGCGTGCCCTGCTCATGGTCCGCGAGAACATCCGGGCCGCGATCGAGGCCAGAGCCATGATCTGTATCTACGGGCAGGCAGGCCGGGGCAAGTCGCTGGCGGTGAACACCTCGCTGCGTGAGCTCGCGCCGAAGCTGACGCGCCGGATCCAGTTCCGCTCCCGGCCCTCGACCCGCGACCTGCGCCACGAGCTGTTCCACGCGCTCGGCCTGCAGGGCCGTCCGCCGGGGCAGCCGATTGAGTTCGACCGGATGCTGCGCGGCGCTCTGGAGGCGACGCATGTCCTGGTCTGTGATGAGGCGCAGTGGCTGTCGAAGATGTGTTTCGAGTACCTGCGCTATTTGTGGGATGACATCGGTTCGGACCTGACGATCGTGTTCACGGGCGGGGACGGCTGTTTCGAGATGCTGCAGAGCGAGCCGATGCTGGAGTCCCGCGTGTACGCGTGGCAGGAGATCGACCGTATGCCGCTGGAGGAGGTCCTCACCGTCATCCCGGCCTTTCATCCCGTGTGGGCGGAAGCGGATCCGGACTTGATCGCGATGTGCGATGACGAGGCCGCGCACGGCAATTTCCGGGCCTGGGCGAAGATCACCCATCACCTGACCGCAGGGATGAAGGAGTCCGGGCGGATCCTGGACGAGGACTTGCTGCGCTGGTCCTACAGCAAGCTGCGCCAGCGCCCGCTGGAGCCCTGAAGTGCTGGACTGCCCGAATCCTCCGCCGGTCACGGTAGTTGTGGATCCGTACGACGACGTGGTCCACACCCGGGCGGCCCTGGCCTCCCACGCCCCGCAGCACGGGCGCCTCACCGTTCATCCGACCCCGGGCACCGACGCCGCGATCGCGCTCGCCTATGACATCCTCGCCGCCCTGGGCAAACCGGTCCCCGTGGCCGGCTACCGCCCCCTCGACCCGGCCCCTGCCTGGTCGATCGCGGCTGCCTGGATCCTGGCCACCCCCATCACCCACCTCACCCTGCTGCGCGCCCACCTGCTTACCCCGCACCGATTCAAGGGCCTTCTCGCCCTGCGCCGGCGCACCGGAGTCCGCTTGGTTCTGGTCTGCCACCACCGGTCCATGCGGGCATTCCTGGAACGTGAACTGAGGCAGGTGGACCACCGCGTCGCCGAGGCCTCTGCTCTGCTGCCCGAGGCCGAGCCGGCCATCCTGGAGCGCCAGGCATCCCAAGCGGCGCGGCCGTTGGCGAACCGCTGGATTAGCCTGCCCGCCCTGACCACCCTCAAGGCCCTCGACGACTCGACCGGGCCGTGCCGGTGCGCCGCACCGCTGGCAGCGGACCGGGACTTCTTCCCGCCGGTGATGCCGCCGGTCACCGAGGCGGAGGTAGCGTGGCGCCTTCACCGTGCGACGGCGCACCCGTACCTGGCGGCTCAGCTCGCCACGGCCGTGTTCACCGCCGCTTCCACCACCCAGCTCGCCACCGCACACGTCCGTGATCTGGCCCCGGACGGCACGACCATCACCCTGCACGATCACGGACTGCGCCGGGGCTGCATGACCCACCCCGTTCCCGACTGGGCCAGCCCGCTGCTGAGGGCGGCCGCTCTTCTCTGGAAGATCGGGTCCAACACCAGCGGCCCACTCTTCAGAGACCCGCTGGGAAGCGAGGGGCTGTCGTCCCTCACGGCCTTCGCCGAGGACTGTAAGCTCCGCCCACCCCAACCGCCGCGCCCCAAGCTGCGCCGGAGCCGGCGAGCGGCAGCACCGGGTCCGAAGGAACCGGTGAAGACCGTCTGGCCTGTGTGTACCGCTCATTACGGGCTCGCGTGGGTAAGGGACGAACCCGATCTGATGCAGGGCTGTCCGCACCCGCCTCCCCACACGCGTAAGACCATCGAGAGGCGGAAGAAGGGGTGGCTGCCACCGGACTACGGCCTGCGCGAGCTTCGCCACCTGCGCTGAGAGCCGGCGAATCTGCAGTCCGTTGTCACTGGGGGAGTCTTCTTTTGCCCGGGGCCATGGAGTGTGTTCTTGCCGGTGACCGGCTCGACGTGGCGGGGCTGGTGACAGGTCGTTGCGGCTTTGACGGTGACAAGCGATGACGTTCCGGCCGGACAGGGCACTTGTCGCTGGTCAGTGGAACTGAGCAGTCGTCATGCTTCTGACCTGGGGCTGTGCAGGTTGGCTGAGCGGGTCAGTTGCTGTGTTCGCGCAATGTATCTGTGCAGGATCTGGGCTCGTCAGTTATCTGACCTGCGGTGCCTGTCGGTCAGGGCGCGATTGTGCAGGTTGGTTGAGTACTGCGCAGTTTCACCGGTCGGCGACAACGAGCCCAGGTTCCGCACAGAAGCGCCACGATCCCCTGGTTCCAGAATCAATCTGCACCTCTAAATGAAGCACCGAGGCGACCGGGCCTCTCCCGCCCGGGATCCTCGAGGCTACTCGTCATCCGGCTGACAGGAATCGGCATACCGATGACAGTGGACTTCGTGATCAGCACTGGCACAGCCGCGGCGAAGTCCAGCCCCTCTCCCTGCTGCTAGCCGCCCGCGGAGCGGGCTGGTCCTGGAGGCGGAGCCGGAAGGACCCGGGCGGGGGAGCGGAGCGGACCCTGCCCAACGGGCCGAAGGCCCGGACCCCGTGAAACGGGGTCACCCAGGCCTGCGGAGCAGGCCGTTCGGGGTGGAGCGAAGC